>DBGCYC010000102.1:0-30380 GCA_048390825.1 Candidatus Merdousia sp. | reverse complement strand
ATCGCAAACTCCCCGCTGTTTACCGTCAGCATGCCTATCGACATGTCGCTCTTGCCGTCCAAATCGCCCCCAAAACCGTGCAGGCTCCCGTTGGAGGCCTTGTAAATATTCATCTCCTGTTTGCCGCCGCCGTTCATCGTTATGTTCAGTTGCGAGCTCACCCCGCTCTCCGCCGCAAACACGCCTTCAAACGAGCCCCCCGCAAACGAACCGGCGGAATTGTCGTTGAAGTTGAAATGCGCTACGGCGGCCGTCCCGGAAGTCATATATACCGCCCTGCCGCTCGACCTCAACCCGCCGAGGTTGAAAACCATGGCGTTCCCCCCGTCCGTTTTCGACTGCGAATCCCGCATATCAAAGGCGTGGTAGCCCTCGTCCATGAGAGTTCCGGAAAAACCGTTGAAGTTGAAGGCGAGCGCCCCGCCGACGTTGAGCGACACTCCTCCGGAGGACGAAACTGCAGTCCTGCCGTTCGACATGCGGGAGGTAAAATATTCCGATGTGTTCAAAACCATATCCCCGCCCACGGAAATCCCGTCGCCCTCGTTAGTGACGGCGAAGCGCAACTGCCTTATCCCCGTTGTCTCGGGCGAATACTTTTTGTCCGATGATACGGTCTGCGTCCAGTCGCCCTCCGCGGACAGATTGCGGCGAATCCAGAATTCCGAGGAAACCTCCGCCTCCACCCCTCCAACCGCAAGGGCCGTACCCGAGGGCATGTTTACGCGGCACACGCGCTCGCCTCCGTAGATATAACCGTTCTCATTGCAAAAGTGCAGAATGTCGCCCGATCCTGGCGCGGAGTCCGGGAGAACGGTCTCGGTCGGGCTGAGGCTCCACGCCTCCGCGCTTCCCATAGTCACATTTCCCTGCACATCGTCGAAAGTGGCGATGTAATAGTAGTCCGCCGCCGCGGCGGAGAATGCGAATATCGGCGACAACGCCGCAAACAGTATCTTTTCCATAATGCGCCTTTCCGGTTGATAATGCCGAAAATCTAACCAAACAAGCAAATGCCCGCAAGGGAAAACCGCCCGAATCTTAACGGTTTAGAAAAAAATCCGAAAAACCCGACGGAGCGGGCCCGGCGCTAATTTTTTTCTTTTATGATATACGGAGGGCGACGCTTGCACTCCAGATACAGCTTTGACATATAGTGCCCAAGCACCCCGAGGCAGAACAGCTGCATTCCGCTAAGGAAAAATATCACGCATATCATGGACGTCCACCCGTAGGCGGAGTTGTGGTATATGAGCTGGCGCACAGAAAGCAGGACTATCGCGGCGCTCGAAAAGAGGCAGAAAAATATGCCGACCGCCGCGGCCGCGGCGAGAGGAATCGTAGAAAACGACGTCAGCGCGTCGAGAGAGTACATCGCAAGCCCCGCGAACGACCACTTTGTACTGCCCGCGCACCGCTCGACATTGTCGAACTCTATCCATTTCGTCCTGAAACCGACCCATTCGTACATGCCCTTTATGAAGCGGTTGTACTCGGGCATATCGAGTATGGCGTCCATCACCCTGCGGTTTATCAGGCGGAAGTCGCGCGCGCCCTCGGTAAATTTCAGACTGGAAAGCGAATTGAGAACCCTGTAAAACGCGCGCGCGCAGAAAGAGCGGGCGGGGGATTCGCCCGCGCGCGTGCGGCGGCGGGTTGCGACGCTGTCGTACCCGCCCTCGCGCATTTCCCTGAACATCTGCGGAAGCAGCGACGGGGGGTCCTGCAAGTCGGCGTCCATTATCGCGGCCACGTCCCCGCGCGCGGCGCGCAGCCCGGCGTACATTGCGGCCTCCTTGCCGAAATTGCGCGAGAGCGAAATGTACCTCACGCGGGGATCCCGGGCGGCGAGCCCGCGCAGATAGTCGAGGGTGCCGTCCGCGGAGCCGTCCTCCACGAAGATTATCTCGAAGCTTTCCGCGCCCGCGGACTCCATCGCGCGCAGAAACTCTTCATAAAAAATCGGCAGCGCCTCGCGCTCGTCGCGGCACGGGACTATCGCGCTGAACATTCCCCCGCAGGGGGAGGCGGGCGCGGGATCTGAAGACTCTTCTGCCATTGCCGTATTCTTTTGCGCCGGATTATCCGCAATTGCGCGCGAATATCAAACCTATTTTTGGGGCGGGCTGCGGCGACGGAAAATCCGCGCCCCGAAGCCGCGCCAAAGGCGGAAAAAAATCCCGCGCAAATCCGCGGGATTCACGAACCCGGCGGGAAGACCCGCCGGAGCGCGGATCCCATGGGCTACAGCGCCGAAATCTTTTCGTCGATTTTCGCGGCGAGCTCGTCGAGCGCGCGGAAGGTGGCCTCTACCGGCCTGCCCCTGACCTCCACGCCGAGGATTTTTTCGGGCTTTGTCAGCTTGAAGCACGCCTCAATCGGCGCGGACAGGCTGCCGCCCCACCCGTACGAGCCGATCACGCCGAAATATTTGAGCTTCGGGCGCAGTATGTTTATCAGGTACGCCGCGTAGACGCTCTTGGGGTGCGGCCCCGTCAGAACCATGGAGGTTCCGAACACGACGCACGGGGCGTCGATGAGCTGCATGGCCAGCTCCCCCTCGTCGGCGTCGATGAGCTCGGCTTTGACTACCGTTATGCCGCGCGACTGGAGGGCGTTTTCGAGGTAGTCCACCATTATGCGGGTGTTGTCGTACATGGATACGTACGGGACCACCACCTTCCGCGCGAACTTGTCGGAAACCCACCCGGCGTACAGGTTCATTATGAACTCCGGCCTGTCGTAGACCGGCCCGTGGCTCGGAAGGATCATCTTGGGGTTCATTGCCCGGACGAGCCCGAGGTATTTCGCGCAGAAGCCCCTGAACGGCATCATTATTTCCGAATAATACCGCTTTGCGGCCTCCGCGAGGTTTTCGGAACAGTCGGCAAAGAGCTCGTTGTCGGTGTAATGCGCCCCGAAGTAGTCGCACGAAAACAGAAAATTGTCCTCCACAAGGTGCGTGAACATCGTGTCGGGCCAGTGAACCCACGGGGCCATAACAAACCTGAGCGTCCTGCCGCCGAGCGAAACCTCCTCTCCGTCCGAAACCGGCCTTATGCGCGAGGAATCCACCCCGAGCATGTTGACGAGGTTTTCCGCGCACTTTGGCGAACACAGCACGGTCGCCTCCGGGTAGGCTTTCAGAAGCGCGGGTATCGCCCCGCTGTGGTCGGGTTCGGCGTGGTTGGAGACGATGTAGTCTATCCCGACGCCGCGCGAGGCCACCATGTCGCAGTACGGCCCGAGCAGCTTTTCGTACATCGTGTCTATGAGGGCGCGCTTTTCCGACCCCTCGACGAGGTAGGAATTGTAGGTCGTGCCCTGCGGGAGCGGGACGAGCTGGTCGAAGAGCTTGCGGTTCCTGTCGTGCAGCCCGCAATAGAACACCCCGGGGGCTATCTCCTTCATATGCCGTCTACTCGTCGGTTTCGACAAACTGATCCTTGCCTACTCCGCAGAGGGGGCACACCCAGTCTTCCGGGATATCGGCGAAAGCCGTTCCGGGCTGAACCCCGTTGTCGGGATCCCCCTCGGCGGGGTCGTAGATATAGCCGCAAACTTCGCATTTGTATTTTTTCATCGCTATAAGCCTTTCTGTTTGGCGTTGCACTTTCAAATTCCGACAGGCGGTTTTCCGAAAAGTTTTCAATCAGCCTGCCCACCGCCGACTTTTTTGACGGTTATTATTATGCGCGCGGTTTTTGCGAGCCCCGTCGGGAACTGCTTGCGGATCTCGGCGTAAGGCCCCTCGGCGTCGTATTTGGAATGGGCGGCGCCCTCGCCGGCCTCCCCGCCCCCCACGCGCGAAACTCCCGACTTGGAGAACAGCGCAGTCTGCTCCATCGCGTCGGAAAGCGTCTTGGAGCTTTCGATTTTCGGCCTCTCGAACTGTATGCAGTAGGGCCTGTTCACGTCGAGGACGAGGTCGCGCATCTTGCGCTCGAACCGCTCGAACTGCCTCTGCTTCAAGATAGTGTTGCCGTTGCTGTTCCCGTCGGCGTAAAAATACGACACGGGGTTGGAATACACGTAATCCATGTTCACCATGACTTTTTTGCCTCCGGCTTTCAGCAGCTTCACCGCGCAAAACGACCCCAGGTCGAACTCCTCGACATCGCCCCTGTGCTTCGGCCTGTTCCTTATCATGGCCTCGATTTTCCTGTCCTTTTCAAGCTGCGCGGCGTCGGGCTCGTACTTGTCGAGATAGCTTTTGTATTCGCCCGCGAAGAGCGACGGGGTTTTCTCGCCCTTCTCAATCGCGGCTTCCAGCGCCTCGGCCCGCTCGGCCAGCCTGCCTATGCGCCCCTGCGCCCCCGCGAGCGAATTTTCGAGGCGCATTATTTCGTTTTTAAGGCCCAGCAGCTTGGCGCGGGCCTCCTCGACGGGCGAAATTTTCGCAACCTTCGCCGCGGGCTTCTCCTTTCCCGAAACCTCGTTGGAATATTCGTCCATATTCACCGACGGCTCTGGATATCCCCTGGCCATGTACCTCTTTGCGAGAACCTTTCCGTCGAACCCCTTGTGCTGCGACTCCCCCTCGGAGAGCACGAAAGTAAACTTGTCCTCCGGCTTTCCGGCGACGTGGGTTTCCACGGTGACGGAATACTTCTGGGCGGACAGTGCGCCCGCGCACAGCATAATCGCCGCAAAGGTCGAGAATTTCATCGTAGTCATAAACGCAGATTTAATGGGCAAATAAGGGGGCGTGTCAATTAGTTTCCAAGCCTCGAAATTTCAAAAACCACCGAGGTTCCCCCGCCCTCCGCAACGGTTCCGCGCCCGGCGACGCCGGCGGATTCCGGGAGGGAAAACCTGAACCTGCACAGAACCGTCCTCTTCCCCCCGCGGATTTCGACGACGGAGCATTCGTATTCCGCGGAGGCCTCCGCGGCGGAAGGCGGCTCTCCGCGCGGGGATTCGGGCCCCTCCACGGCCGCGCCCGCGGGAGCGGGGGCTTTTTGCCCAGCCCGCGGCTGCGAATGCCATGACGACGGGTGCGGAAGCCCGTATTTGCCCGAGCGCGCCGGCCTGCGCCGCGGGGACGGCGCGGCGGAATCCCCGGGAATCCTTATGAGGTTCCCTTCGGAGTCCTCCACATAGTACTTTCCGCCGACCTTCACCGCCTCGCCGGAAAACGAGGCATGCGCAAACGCGAGCGCGGCCGCCGCGAGAATCGCAAAAAACTTCATTCCGGAAAAGTCGCGGAAAGCGGGAAGTTTTTCAAGCAAAAACCCGGCGCCGAAGGGAAGTCAAAGGCTCAGAATTTCGTTCATGCGCTCCTTGGATATCAGGGTCTTCGGCTTATACGAATCCCCGTCTAACCTCTCCTTCAAGTCTACGTGCAAAAACCCCGCGGCGTCCGAATTCGCGCGGGCCAGGCCCGCGAGGTACTCCGAAACGCTTTTGAATATCCCCGCCTGGGCCGCGAGCGGCGCCGCGTACCTGTAATACGGCTCCTTCGGGACATTGGCGGCGATTCTGCCGGCCTCGGCCGACACGTCGGAGACGACTTCCCTGACATATTCGGAATACTTGCGGAAGAAAAGCGACTTGTGCAGGCGCGGGCCTTCGAGAAAGTCGTAGCGGTACTTCTCCGCCGCCCGGCCGGCGCGGCCGGACTTCAGGGCGTCCACAAAAGTGTTCGTGCGCGCGAACCGCACCGCCCAGTAGTTTAGGGCGCAGAACTCCGCGAGGGCCTTCCCCTGCGACGCGTATTCGCCCGCGTCGAACCTCCTCCACGATTTCAGGCTTTCCGGGTCTATCGGAACCAGCCGCGCGCGGCCCGACAGATTCTGGCGCAGGACGCCCTCCAAATCCTTTATCAAGGGCTCGCAGCCCGGCATCTGCGAAGGCGACGTGGACGCGTACGTGGCGTCGAGACCGCCGAAAAACTCGATACCCTTTGAGGGCGAAAGTTCGACGAGCCCGAGGAGCTTCCGCGAGTCCATGTCGACGGCCATAGCTCCCCCCGATCCGAAGTTTGCGACTTTCGAGTAGTCCGCGACCCCGATCGCAAACGCCCCCTTTTTCATTACGGGGTATACCGAGCGGCGCGCCCCGTCCCTGTTGGCCCCGATAATAGCTATGCGCCTGCCCTCGAACGACTCCGGAATTTCGGAAGGCGGGCAGAACTCTACCGGGGCGGCGGGCACGTCCCCCGAGACCGCGGCAAACGCGAACATCGAATCGGGAGAGACGTATATGTCGGAGCTTTTGAACACAACGTCGCCGTAGTCGAATTTCAGCTCCCCGTCCAGATCCTCGAGCATTTCCGCCGGAAAAAGGAACGCCTTTTTCCCCCCGGACTCTATGAAATAACAGCAGAACGACCTCCCGCGCGCCTGCTTTATGAACACGTTTTTGTAAAAGAAATCCTCCAGCCGCCTTCCGCCGCCGTCGCCAGCCTCCGCCGCCCTGCCCTTCAAGAGGGCGGCGTCGAGGCGCGAGTCGAGCTCCGCCAGCTGCGCGCAAAAGTCCGACGGGAACATCTCCTGTATGCCCTCGCGCAGGTTCCCGAACTCCGGCGGAAACTTTTTCATGAGGAAGTTGTGGCGGGCCAGAAACTGCCTGTCGAAATACCGCACCGCCGCGTCGGGATCCTCCCTCATCTTTTCGAGGGTGTTTTTCAGGATAAGGCTGTAATCGCTCTTCGGCACGCCCTTCCATTTTTCTTTCACCGCCGACAGCGCGTCGCCGAGCCTCGCCACAGACGGCGCCTGCGCCGCATAGTCGCCCGCGTATATTCTGGCGACCGCCTCTATCACGGCCGAGGACTCCTCCCGCGACAGGTTGAAGGCGTTCACGGCGTCCTTTATGGCAAGCGCCGCGGTCTCCTGCGCCATCACAAAAGACTGCTGTTTGTCGTAGTCTCCGGGGAATTTTTTCTCCGCCAAAGCCCTTATCTCGTCTCCCATCGAGGCGGGCACGCCCCTGCGCCTCTGCGAGATTTTCGCCATCGCCGACTTCTGGTCGGCTATCCACCTATCGCGCTCTTTCGCCTTTGTTGGAAAGAGCTCCAGGGCCCTTTTTTCTATGGCCTCCTCGCGCGGGTCGGCGGGCGCGGCGACCTCAAACCTCCCCGCCACAATCCCCGCGCCGTATTTGTCGTAGCAATACCATCCGCCGAGAAGCGCGAATGCGGCAATCAAAAGAATCAGCTTCATCGGGAACATTTCTAACGCGCGAGAGCCCGATGTCAAAGCAATACGATCCCCCGCCCCGTCCGGGGCGTGCAAAAGCGCCTAATGGAATGCGATACTCGTTTGGAATTGCCGGGCCCGCGCGCGGCGCCGGCAGATCCGGCATAATTCCGGGCGGCGCGCCTGTCCGCAATGGGGGCCCCGCGCCGGAACCGGCTACAAATTGGCCACGGCCTCTTCAGCGTTCCTGCGGATCTGCGCCCAGTCGCGCGCCTCAATCAGGGACGACGGCGCGATCCACGACCCCCCGATGGCGGCCACGAGCGGCGAATCCGTATACGACTTCATGTTCGAGAGCTTCAGCCCCCCGAGCGGAATGAAGCTTATGCCCAGGTGCCTGTACGGCGCGGAAATGTTTTGGAGGTGCCTCATTCCCCCGGAGCTCTCCGCGGGGAAGAACTTCATCAGCCTGCAGCCGTGTTCGAGGGCCTGCTCGATGTCGCTTGGCGTCATGATCCCGGGGGCGAACGGAAGGCCCGCCTCCGCCGCGGCGTCTATCACGCGGACGTTGCAGCCCGGGCTCACGCCGAAGTCCGCGCCGCGGCTCCTGGCCTCGCGCGCCTGCTCCGGCGTCAGAATCGTGCCGACTCCAAGGGTAAGCGGCAGGCCCGCCGACGCTATGGCCGACGCGCACTCGAAGGCGCGCGGCGTGCGCAGCGTCATCTCTATTGCGGTCACGCCGCCGTCGCAGAGCGCCTTTGCAAGATCCGCGGCATCTTTGGGTTCGTTTGCGGCGAGCACCGCCACGATGCGCGCCTTTTTCAGTTTTTGTGCGAGATTTTCCATTTGGGTGTTTTCTGAATATTGGGTCAAAGCGTTTCCGGGCCGCCGTCCAGCCTGGGGAGCTTGAACTGCGAGACCTTGGCGCGCAGCTCCTCGGCGGTCTTTTCGAGCGAATCCGTAGCCGACTTGAAGGCGCCGATCTTGTCTCGGGTCCGGGCGGCGGAATCGCTGAGCGCGTGCATTGTGCGGCTTATCCGCGCCGCCCTGTCGGCCTGCGTGCCCACGCCGCCCGCGAGCTCCTCGAACTTGGGGCCGAGGGCGGCGACCTGCTCCGACACCGCCCTCATGTTGTCCGAAACCCTGTCTATCACGCGCAGCGAACGGCGCATGAGTATCACGAAAGAGCGCATTTCCACAACCCCCGACTCCACCGAGTCGCGCATGGCCGACACCGTCTTGGAGATGTTCATAGCCGAGACCGCCGTCATGTCTGCAAGCTTTCCGATTTCCGCGGAGACTATAGCGAACCCCCCGCCGAACTCCCCGGCCTTCTCCGCCTCTATGGAGGCGTTGAGCGAAAGCAGGTTCGTGCGCTGGCTGACGGTGTTGACGGTTGTCACCGCGGCGGAAACGCCCTCGGCCTTCTCCCGTATTATTGCGAGCCTCGACGCCACCGATTCGGTGGCCGACAGCAGCCCGGAGGCGTTCTCCGTCAGCCGCGAGAGGTATTCACCGCCCTCGCGCATTCCTTCGACGCTCGCGCCTATGTCGGCCGCCGCCCTGACGGCCTTTGATTTCAGCAGCTCCGCCGAGGACGATATGGATTCCGTCGCCTTCGAGACCTCCCTGAGCGCGCCCGCCTTCTCGACGGCTATCGACTCTATTTCGGCGGCGCCCCCGGAAATTTTCACCGCCCCCGCCGCGAGGCTCACGCCCCCGCTCTGGACCCTCCACACGAGCTTCGAGAGGTAGCCCGTCATCTTTTCGAGGGCGACGCACAGGGCGAAGATTTCGCTGTTGCTGAGCCTGCCGGGGTTGGCGAGCTCCGAGAGGGTTTCGCGCGCGCCGCGCAGGTTGCCGTCGCGGATCATGTTGGAGGCGTCTACGAGCCCGCCCGTCATCTCCGAACCCCTTGCGGCGGCCATGCGCGCGGCGAACGCCGCAAAGCCGAGCATCAGCGCGCCGAGCGGCAGCAGAAAAAATATGAACCTCTCGCCCGAGCGGGAAATGCGCGCCATCGCCTCAAATGAGTCCGCGCTGTACGCGTTCACGCCCACCACCATATTCCACGGCCTGAAATACCCGTACGCCGAGACGACCTCCCCGCCCCTTCCGGCCCCGGAGACGCTGCGGCGCATGACGCCTATCTTTCCGTCGCCGAGGCGCGCCGCGTCGGCGAGTATTTCGAGCATGGCCGCGCGCCTGCCCTCCGATCCGTCGGCCTCCACCGCCATTCCGTCGAGCTTGCCGTCCTTGGAGGCGCGCCACACCGCCCCTCCCTCGCCGGAGAGCTCCGCGGCCCACACGAAGCCGCTCGCGCCGAATTTTATGTCTTCTAAAAATTTGATAATGTAGTCGCGCGAATTTTGCGGCGAACCGCAGCACACCGCGCCTATTACGTTCCCGTTGGGCCCTATGAGGGGTTCGCAGTTGACGGAGAAATCCACACCCCCGAAGCGCACGGCCCCCGAATACGCGCGCTTGGAGAGCGCCGCCCTGACCATCTGGGATCCCTCCGCGCCCGCGGCGGGAATGTAGTCGCCCACGCGCCTCCCGCCTCCGGAATCCCCGACGGTGGAGGCGACGCGCAGCATGTCGCCGGCGTCGTTTAAGCGCAGGAAGATGGAAAAATCCAGACCGGTGTCGGACTTGAGAGCGTCGAGGATCTCCGCCGCGCGCCCCGCGGAGCCCGCTATGCGCCCGTTCCCGTCGAGAACGAGCGAAAGCTTTTCTTCGCCGAAGGCAAGCTCCGGTATCCTGGCCGCCCGGACGTCGCCGGGATTGCCCTCGGGGGATATTTCCGCCTCCGCCGAAACGTCGAGCAGCCGGACGTGGCCGAGCCGCGCGAGCTCCGAGAGCAGAATCCTGCGGGCGTTCTCGGCGGCCGAGTCGCGCGCGCCCTGGATTATCGCGCACATCTCGAGCGTGTCGGCGGCGAGCCTGCGCGCGTTGCGCTCGTCGATCTTGGCGAATTCCGCCTCCGCGATGGCGCGGATATCCGAGTTCATAATCAGGATGAGAACCGCCATCGCTATGACCGGAAGCGCGGATATTCCGACCAGAAAGAGCGTCAAAAGCCTCGAAAGAGAAATCTTCACCCCGCGTTCCCCCCTTCGTCTATCTTAAACCTCGCCACGGCCTCGAGCACCGAAACCGAGACCGCGTCGAGCGACTTCACCGCCGCGCGGAATTCGGAAATCCTGTCGCGCGCGCGCACGGACGACTCGCTGAGCTCGAGCATGGTCGCGCTTATCCTGCGCGCGTTTTCCGAGAGCTCGCCTATGCCGGAGGCTATGCCCTCGAACTGCGGCCCGATGGCCTCTATGTCCGACACCGCCCTTGCGAGCATGTCGGCGGTCTCCATTATGATTTTGGAGCTCTGGCGCATTTTTGCGCCGAACCTGTCCATCTCCATCACGCCCGAATTTACCGAGCTCTGCATCTGGCGGACGATGTTCTCTATGTTCGCGGACGCCACGGAGGTCTTGTCCGCAAGCCTGCGTATCTGGCGCGCCACAACCGCGAACCCGAGCCCGAACTCCCCGGCCTTCTCCGCCTCTATGGAGGCGTTGAGCGAAAGCAGGTTCGTCTGCCTGCTGACCTCGTTTATTGCCGTGACGATGCCCGTGATCTTCTCGACGTTGCCGTTGATGACGGCCAGCTTCCCGGCAACGTTTTCCGAAGCCGCGGTGAGGGCGTCGTAATTGTTTTTCAGCAGCCTCAGCGACTCCCCGGATTCGCGCGCGATGTCGAGCGTCCGGGAAACTTCAAACGCCGAGCCGCGCGCGTTCTTGTTGAGCGCCTCCGACGCCCCGAGGATTTTCGAGCCGGTGGAAGCCGCATTTTTCGTCGAGGCGGCCTCCTCGGAGGCTATTACGTCGAGGGTGTCGGAGGTGTCGGATATGCGCCCGGCGCGCTCGGCAACGTCCTCGCCCCTGAGTTTAAGGGCGCTTATGAGCCTCGTGAGGCTGCGCGCCATCAGCAGTACGGCCCTGAAGAGCTCGTCGAATTCGGCCACGACGCTGCTCTTGCCCGAGAGAATCTTTTCGGCGGCGGCTATGTCCCCGCGCGACTGATAGTTCGCCACCCTCGAGAGCGCGCGGATTGAGCGCGACATTCTCGAGGCCATTATCCACGCTATTCCGATCGCCATTGCGGCGAAAATCGCGCCCGCAAAAACTATCTTGCGCGTGAGCGTGTCCGTCTGCCCTGCGAGGTCGGCCCTCCCCGCCTGAAATTCCCGCTCGTCCGTCATGGTGCCGATAAGCCAGTTCCACGGCTTGTAATAGGCGTAGGTGACGAGCCTGGCGGCTTCGCCCGCCTGCCCCATAGGCAGCGAGAGGGAGTCCACCGCGACCTCCGAGCCCCTCAGCGACTTCGCCTTTTCGAGGGCCTTTAAAAAGAATTCCGAGCGCGCGCGAATGTTGTCGTCGGCCACGGGAACTCCCGCGGCGGAGGAGTCGCCCGAAATCCGTATTACCGGGTTGCCCTCGTCGGAGTCGTCCACGACCCACACTATGCCCGTGCCGCCGACTTTGACGGATTTGAGGTATTCCTCGAGCTCCGCGGCCGACGAGCGGCGCAGGCCGAAGTATATCCCTCCGATCACCTCCCCGTCGGCGGCCGCGAGCGGAATATAGTTGGAGTCGGTCGAGCGCGCGGCGTCCGGCCCCGGCCTGAAAATCGGCGCGCGCGCGGGGGAGCCGCCAGAGTCCGGCACGAGCGCGCCCGCCGCCCTCTTGCCGTCCGAGGCGGGCCCCGTGCCAGCGAGGGCAACGAACCCGTCGTCCGTCTTGACGTAGACGGCCAGATCGCAGCGCAGCCTGTCTTTGAGGCGGCCCACCGTACGCGCGACGGCGTTCTGCGGGTCGCCGTCGGGCATGTTGGGGTCCGCGGCGAATTTGCCGAACTTCAAAAGCCTTATGCGCCTTATGGACTCTGAATCGGGGTCGCCCGGAACGCGCGTGGGAATGTCGGAGGCGGCCTCCGAAAGGGAGGGTTCGCCCAGTTCGGAAAATGCCGCGAGAATTGCGGAGCGCGCGGCGTCGGAGGCGGCGGCCTCCCCCATTCTGACGATTTCGCACATGCGGCGCATGTCCACCGTCGCGCGCCTGGCGTTCTCAACAGAGGCCCCCCTGAACTCGGAAGTCGCCGCACGCACGACGTCGGCCCCCATGAGCTTTATGAACGCGAACATCACCGCGACCGGAATGACGGTCACGGCGAGCCCGAGCCCAAGAAGGGTCGTTTTCATGGAAGCCTTCATTTGAGCCGCCATTACACCCGAAACAGCCGGCCGCTTCAAGACTATTTTCCGATGCGAAAATATGGTTGCCCGCCGCGCCCGTCCCGCCCAAAATGCCCGTTAAAATTATGCCGCAAATGAGAGCTTACGCATTCATCGTCTCCGCCCTTCTGCCCCTGTGCGCCGGGTCCGTGGAAATAGAATCGGTCAAATTCAAATCCGAAGGCGACCTCAACGGCTGGGCCGTCTCGCCCTCAGGCGCCGCGGCGGTCTCCGAAGGGGCGCTCAAAGTGACAAATCCCGTCCGCTCCGAAAAATCCCGCGCTGAAATAGTCAAAAACCTGCCGCTCGAAAAAGTGGCCGGAAGGAGGATATGGGCCTCCGCCGAGCTCTCGCAGGACCTCACACCGTCCGTATCCAAGTGGGGCGGGAAGGTATTCCTCATCGAGGGCGGCATGAAGGGCCACTACGTCTACGCGGGCAAATACGTCGCCCCCGGGAAATCCGGCTGGGAAAAAGTGTCGTTTTTCGCCGACGTCCCGCTGGGATCGGACTCCCTGAGAATACATCTCGGCGCGGAGTCCTCCTCCGGGAGCGCCATGTTCAGAAACCTGAAAATCGAATCCCTCGACATCTTCGCCGAATTTGCAAAAACGGCCAACGCCGGGTACGCCGAAAAGGACTTTGAAATGAAGGCCTTCGGCGCGTTCTCCCCCGCGGGGGTGGGATACGGGGCCTCGGAATTCGACGCCGGCAGGAACGAGTACGCGAAAGTCCCGTTCAGCCTGCGCGGATTCCACCGCAACGGCAAAAAATTCGCCTCCGCCATGAAATCCAAAAACTTCCCGTCGGGCCTCGAAAGGGCCGAGGCGGAATTTCCGAACATATCGGCTTCCGGGAAATTCCTGTACGCGCTCCACTTCGTAGCGGGCTCGCCGGACGGGGAAAAAATCGGCTCGGTCGAAATATTCGGCGAAAACGGCAAAAAGGCGGAATTTGCGGTCGAAACCGGCAAAAGCGCGTTCGACTACGCCCGCCCCTCCGCGAACGCCGAATGCGTCTCCGCCGCCCCCTGGCAAAAGCGCGGCTCCACCTACGCCGCGTGCGTCTCCAAATTCCCGGTACCGGAAGGCTTCGGGCGCATAGCGAAAATAGCCTTCGTACCCGCCGGCGACACGGCCGGCACGTGGGTCGTGCTCGCGGCCAACATATCGGAGCGCGACGTCGTCTTCCCGAAGGAGTGGAGCCACACGGCGCGCGCGGACGGCCGATGGAAGCCCATGCCCGAAAAATACGCGCCGCCCGCGGCGGCCGGGAGCGTGCTCGACCTGTCCTCCATCAACCCCGCGGAGGCCGCCGGGGACAGGGGGCGGGTGATAGTCAACAAAAACGGCAGGCTCGCCTTCGAGAAAACGCCGGACGTCCCCGCGAAATTCCTCATACACATAGGCGGGGATTTCAGGGAGATGTCCAACCCGCAGGAGGCCGCGGCGTTCGCCGCCAAGCTGCGCCGGAACGGCTACAACATGGTGCGCCTCTCGCCCGACCGCGACCTCATGAGCGGCGCGCCCGCCGACGGGGAACTGAACGGAAAGAGGCTCGACCTGCTCTTCCGCTACATCTCCGAGCTCAAAAAGAACGGCATATACATAGAGTTCGACGCCATGGCCAGCGGCATCGGATACTGCGTCGGGGACTCCTGGGACCCGCGCGAGAAGCGCAACTTCAAATACTCGATATACTGGGACGAAGGCGTCAAGAGGAACTGGCTGGCGGGAACCCGCAAGATTCTCGCCGCGGTGAACCCGTACACGGGGACCAAGCTCGCCGAGGATCCCCAGCTGGCCCTCGTGATAGGGTACAACGAGCTCGAATTCGGGCTGACCCACAACTCCGGATTCGGCGAGCTGCGCGACCAGTGGATAAAATTCCTCAGGCGCAAATACCGCAACCGCTTTGAAAAGCTCGCCGAGGCGTGGGGCGGAGAGGCCGCTGGAGGCGCGAAAGACTTCGGCGACATTCCCGCGTTCACGCACGCCGACGCCTACGGCAGGCTCGACCAGCGCGCGCGCGACGCCAACGAATTTTGCATGAAGCTCGAGCGCGACATACTCAAATGGTTCAGGCGGCAGTTCCGCGCCATGGGCTTTGAAGGCCCCGTCACGAACTTCAACATGGGCAAGTCGCTGCGCAGCGCGCTCTCGCGCAAAAATGCCGACTACGTGGCGATGAACAACTACCACGCCCACCCGTCGAATTTCATAACCCTGGGCTCGCGCATATCCCAGGAGAGCTCGGTCGGGGAGGCTATCAACATTTCGCGCGCCTTCTCCGCCGCGAAAATGCGCGGCAAGCCGTATGTCATAACGGAGCACGGGCACGTATTCTGGAACAAGTACAGGTACGAGCAGGGATTTGCCACCGGCGCGCACTCCGCCCTCCAGGGCTTCGACGGCATCACGTGCTTCGCAAACCCCGTGACGATGAAGGATACCCCGCCCGCGGTCTACCCGTTCAACAACGCCCCCGACGCCACCATAAGGTCGCAGGAGTTCCTCACCGCCCTCATGTACCTGCGCGGGGACGTCGCGGAATCGAACTCCGAGGCGGTCGTGCGGGTCGACGAGAGGGACGTTTACAAAACCTACTCGTACAACTACGGGCTCGACGCGCGCCAGTCGCGCCTGTGCCTGATCTCCAAAATGTCCATCGCCCTTTCCAAATTCGAGCCCGCCGAAAACGAAATCGCATTCGACAGGCTCGGGGGCTCCTCCCTGATACTGCACACCGCCTACGGGAACATAGCGGACACCCAGCACTCGGACTTCGACCTGAAATCCGCGGTCGACCTGATGCGCGGGCGCGGAATGCTCTCCAAATCCAACCGCACCGACGTCGACAGGGGTGTTTTCGAGAGCTCCACGGACGAGATATACATCGACACCTCCCGCAAGCTGATGGCGGTGGACACCCCGCGTCTGCAAGGGTTGAGCGCGCCCGCGGGCGCGGGGGCGAAGCTCTCGGACTTCGAGATAGTCTGCGCGCAGCGCAACGCCAACATAACCGTCGCCGCCGCGGACGGCCTGAAACCCGTCAGGGAAGCCCGCAGGCTCGCGCTCGTAATTTCGACGAACTCCCTTAACTCCGAAATGGTTTTTGAAGACGCCGAAATGACGAGCCTCATAGACATAGGCAAGCCGCCCCTTCTGGTAGAAACCGGAAAATTCAAAGTCGCCCTATCCACGCCGCACTGGAAGGCCATGCGCCTCTGGGCGCTCAACATGGACGGCACGCGCTTGCGGGAAATCCCGCTGAAAAAATCCGACGGGAAAATAGAGGCCGAAATCGACACATCTTCCCTGCCGATGCCAAGCGTATTCTTCGAGCTCTCCGCGATAAACTGAACCCGGGCGGGGCGCATAGCATATCTGCAAGAGGAAATGCTTCCGCCGCGCGCGGACAACGGGCGCGCGGCCGCAGGAACGGGGCCGTTGCGGAAACCGCCTGCGCAATGCGTCCGCAGGCCGCATCAGAATCCGGCAGGAACTTTCCGCAAAAATCGCTCCGGCGCGCAATGAGGCGGGCTGAAATCTCCGGCGCCGGAAATTTCCGGCAGGAGGTTTGCCGCGGCCGGCGCGCAAGGCATCTTGCGTTTTCGGGATAGCGGGGAGATTGAATGAGATTCCGGAACGAGGGCCGGGCCGCCGCCGCGGGGTGATTTTACTCAAAAAGATTTAGAGGAGTGGCCGAAAGCCGTCAAAACTGCCGAAAGCCGCAATACAGGGAGTTTGCAGGCGGCTGGGATTCCCGGGGTTGGTTTGAGAAAGACTGGTTTGAGAAAAACGCCGGACAAGCACGATAATACATTAAAAAAATCAAACTTTTAAAAAAACACCCTTTGGCGGGAAAGGGGTATTATTGCATGGGAAGGCGGGATATGCTCACGCCAACACCCGGCTTTTTTGAAGCCTTTTACGGCGGCCCTTTGTACCCAGACTGCAATTTGACGCTGAAACTGACGGCGGAATACATGTTGTGCGCGCAATCGAGCACTCTATGAAAAAGCGCGAAGCCGCGACGCGCGGGTAGGCGGCGTTTCAAACGGCTTTTCCGGGCCTGGCGGACTGCGAAATATTCGCGCCGCAATAGCAGGCAGGCATAGGGTATAACGACATCGCGCAAAATGGCAATAGCGCCAGCCCAATGGGGTGCCAGTGGCGGACGAATGGTTCATCTACGCCGAGCAGAAAGTCTCTACGGCATCGACAACGGTGTCTGCGAACTGCGCGTCAATAAAACGCCCTTGCAAACAGTGCACCGCCGGCGCGCCCGCTTATCAGTTTTAACAAGGGTTGCAGCCCTCTTGCAATCTCCCCTGACACACACTGCAACACTCCCCTCCGAAAACCTCAAAAAATGGGCGTTCCACTCAAATGTTCGATTCCTCCACTCAAACCTTGAGATGCGATACATGAAAAATTTTCCCAACGCCCGACGCTCGGGGTTACAGCAACGGGTATTGCGGAGCTTTCCGCCGCAATGACGGCCCGATGCCGCGCCGCCTATACAGACAAAAAAAGCCGCAACCGACATATCGGTTGCGGCTTTTTTGGAAAAGGCGTGGGTCGGAATCGAACCGACGGTCAAGCTTTTGCAGAGCCATGCCTTACCACTTGGCTACCACGCCGTAAATAAAGTTTTATTAAGCGGAAAAAATTTCCCCATTGCAAGCTTTTTTATTCCGCTTTCGGAGCGGGCCAAAACGCGCTTTTCCCCGGCGGAAGGGCGCGGCGAGCGAATGCGCAGGCCCAACCGCAAACACCGCGCCGCCGAAACGCGGAATCCGCCCGGGCAAAACGGCGCCGCCTATCTCACTTAAAAAACACCGCAAAGCGCGCGCGCCCCGAAGAGTCCCGGAAAACTTCCGCCCCCGCGAACCCGGCGCCCTCCCGCATTCCGGCAAGCTTTTCGGCGTGCCCCAACCCGCATTCGAGCGCGAGAATCCCGCCCGGATTAAGGCGTCTCGCGGCCCCGAAGAGTATTTTCTTCAAGTCCGCCATTCCCCCGTCGGGAGAGACGAGCGCGCTTATAGGGTCGTGCTCGCGCACTTCGGGCTCCGCCCCGGCAACCTCCTCCTCCGTGAGATAGGGGGGGTTTGAGACTACCAGATCGTAGCCCTCCCCGGCGTTCCCGAACCAGTCGGACTCCGCAAACCCGACGCGCGCGCCGTTTGAAGCCGCGTTTTCGCGGGCGAGCTCGAGGGCTGGGGCGCTCTTGTCCACCGCGTCCACGCGGGCATTCGGATAGCGCAGCGCCAGCGCCACGGCTATCGCGCCGCTTCCCGTGCCGAGATCGAGGATTCCGAGCGGCGCGCCGCTGTCGGGAAAGAGCTTTTCCGATATTATCTCGCAGAGCTCCTCGGTTTCGGGGCGCGGGATAAGCGCCCGCGCGTCGCACTTTATCGACGCCCCGAAAAATTCCTGCGAACCAAGTATGTGCTGCAGGGGCTCGCGCTTCCCGCGCCTGCGCACGAGCTCGCGGACTTCTGCGAGCTCGCCCTCACCGAGCGGCCTGTCAAAGCTCAGGAAGAGCTCGAGCCTCTTGCAGCGCAGCGCGTGCGCGAGCAGCAGCTGCGCGTCGGTTCTCGGCGACGGGACGCCCTTTTGGGCGAAAAATTCCTCCGTTTTGGAGAGTATTTCGAGTACCGTCGGCACTTACTTTCCGCCGCCCCCGACGAGCTCCTGAATGCGCTGCGAATAGTCCGCGTCTTCGAGGGCGCGGACCATCTCCTCTATCTCGCCGTCCATGAACTGCGGGAGCGAGTGGACGGTCAGACCTATGCGGTGGTCGGTAATCCTGCTCTGGGGATAGTTGTAGGTGCGTATGCGCTCGGAGCGGTCGCCGGAGCCTATCTGCTGGCGGCGGCTCTGGGCGTACTTTTCGTGCTCCTCTTTTTGTTTGAGCTCGAGCAGGCGCGAGCGCAGCACTTTCAGCGCCTTCGTCTTGTTTTTGAGCTGCGAGCGCTCGTCGGCGCACTTGACTATCATGCCCGTGGGCTTGTGGAGAATCTGGACGGCGGAGTCGGTGGTGTTGACGCCCTGCCCGCCCGGTCCGCTCGCGCGGGCTATCGAAATTTCTATGTCCTGCGGGGGGATTTGAATGTCGACCTCCTCGGCTTCGGGGAGCACGGCCACGGTCGCGGCGGAAGTGTGGATTCTGCCGCTCGCCTCGGTGACGGGAACCCTCTGGACGCGGTGCGTGCCGCTCTCGTACTTCATCGAGCGGTAGACGTCGTCGCCGGAGAGCAGAAAGCATATTTCCTTGAAGCCGCCCGCCGGCGATTCGCTGGAGCTCAGGTTTTCGACCTTCCACCCCTTGGAGTCGGCGTACCTGCAATACATTCTGTACAGGTCGGCGGCGAACAGCGACGCCTCGTCCCCGCCTGTGCCCGCGCGGATTTCCACCACCGTGTTGCGGGAGTCCGTCGGGTTCGGCGGAATCATCATGCGCAGGATTTCATTTTTGAGCGGCTCCACCGAGGCAGAAAGCGACTCCATGTCCTCGCGCGCCATTTCGGCGAGCTCGGGGTCGGAGTTCTCCTCGACAATTTTGCGGTTTTCCGCTATTTGGGAGAGGGCGTTTTCGAGCCTTTTCCAGGCGTCGCGGAGCCTGGACAGGTGTTGGTGCTCGCGCGATACGGCGCTCGCGGCGCGCTGGTCGCTGTAGAAATCCGGCTCGCCCATTTTTCTGGTGAGAGCGTCGAGGCGGAGCAAAAAGGGTTCTATCGGCGGAATACCTTCCATTCGGGCAATGATTGGAATAATCCGCGCGTATGCAATTTAAAATTTGCCGCCCGCCGGACATTTTTGGGCGGCGGCGGGCGCTACATCGGGAAGAATAGCCCCCTGTTCACGGACGCGAAAGACACGTCGAGCTCGGCGATTTTCTTGCCCTTGAAGAACACCGCGCGCGCCATCGGGAATTTGTACACGCCGTCGGCGTCGCCGTAGTCGGAAAAGGCGACCTCCATTTCCGAGGCGCCCGCAGGGAAGGAAATCCCCGAGAGCAGACCCGATTCGCCGTCGAAAAAGAAAGTCGTCCTGTCGCCGTTCTCAAAGGCCGCCTCCGCGGCTTCCGCCTTTTTGCCCAGAAATTCGCGGCTGCCGAGGAACTTGAACTCCGGCTTCCCGCGCCCATCAGGAATGTCGGCGGAAAATGCCGACGGAAATATCGCGTCGTCCCATTCGGTGAGGGCCCGCAGCAGGGCGGCCTTCTCGGGGTCGAGGGCGGTTCTCCGCCCGCCGGTTCTGCCCTCCTCCAGCAAGAACGCGCCGCCGCCCCCGGGGAGCAGATACGCCTTTTCATCGTCGCCGGAGCCGATTTTGAGGAAGGCGCCGGAATCGTACCTCTTTATGCAGTAAAAGTTTTTCGGCTGGCCGCCGTCGAGCATGTTTATCGAACCCGTGACGATTATGTCGCGCAGGTTTTCAAGCGTCAGCGGGTTCGACAGTTTTGAATAGAACCTTTTCGCGGCCTCCGTCATTTCGCCGGAGGAGAAGCGCAAAATCATTCCCGCGGATTCGCGCGGGCGGGCGGCGGCCGCCTCGGACGACAGAATAGACGCGGCGTAAGGGTTGCCTTTGAAGGCGTAGAAAATTCCCACGCACAGCGCGGCAAACACCGCGGCGGCCGCCGCGAGACGGAAATATTTCGGCGCGTTGGAAGCCCCCGGGCGCCTGTCGTCGGGCCGGGTTTTCTCCGGAGCCGCGCGCCTGAAGTTTGCGGTTTTTACGAAAGGCCTCGGCTTGGGCGGATTTGCGGCGGGGCGCATTGCCGGCCGCGCGGGAGGCGGGACGGGCGCGGCGTCCGCTTCCGAAGCGCCCGCCGCCGGATCGTCCCCCGGGGATTCCGGATACTCCTCGACCTCTTCTATGATTTCCTCCTCTATGACATATCCCGGAGGCGGGGGCGCAAACCTCCCGAACGGCGGCCTTTGCGCGCCGCTCGGCGGAAACGGCGGGCGGACGATTTCTTCGTACAATATTTCCTCGTCCTGCCCGTCGCCGGATTTGCCGGACTGCGGAGAATCTTTCATATGCGGTCGGAACATTCTTCCGATGCCCGAAGAGATGTCAACATATTCCGCAATTCTTCATAGCTCCGAAAACAAACGACATGCCCGCCCGCGCCAAGCTATGCGTTTTCATAGGCTGGAAATTCCGGCGACGACGACATTGAAACGATTCCGCCAACGATGCGGACGCGCCGGCTGCAAACGGATCCGTCCCCGCGGCGGCTCTCTGCGGCAACGCAATCTGTCCCGTCAGTAAAATTATAATTCAAGCCGCAAAAGGTTTCGCTTTCCTGTTGCTTGTTGGAAATACCATGATAAGTCGATATTGCCTATCGCAAGGCGATGGGCGCAAAAGACGCCCGTCCCCCTATGGGGGATAAGCGCCGCCCCATTTGGACGATGGCGCGTTTTTTCCGGGAAAAATGCGGAGCTAACTGTATCGCAAAGTTTGAAGAGAAAATCGAGCGCTTGGGGGAAACGGCTTGATATTGAACCATTGGAGGCGATAGTTTCCGGGTAAACTTCCCGGCAATCAGGGAACCCTCAAAAATCACCGCGTTTTTGGGAAGCGGAAATACCGGCCGTTTATGAATGTCCGGCGACGGGGGCTGGGGGCGGCACGGAACCGGCCGCCCGCCAACCCCATTGAAAGGCCTTTTCAAAAAATCCTATCAGGCGGGGGAAGCTTCTTATCAAGACGCCTTACGCCTTTCAGGACCTCGCGCCAGGCGTCACTTCGGACATTGTATACAAGAGATTTTAAAGGGCGAAAATCTAAATTGCATAAAAGTATGCAACAAAAAACCCGGATAAACGGCCCGCTTGCAAAAAACGGGAAAATACGCATTGTTTTTGTCTGCGTTTACGGCTTTTGGGGAAGAAACCGCGAGAATGCGGGTTGCGGCGCGGCCACGGCACCCGCTCACCCAGTATGCGCGAACCGCGAACATGCCATACCCTTTTTTTGGCATTCGCGCATCATTTTTACTTTTATTTGCCCATAGTACCGCGTTTTCTTACATGGCGGCTTGGCCGCCTTTAAAAAAGGAAGGGTGCGCCCAGCGAAAGGCGCACCCGTTTTTAGCTTCTGTTTTATTTGGGAAAATTTAAAACTTCGGATGGCAGATGATGGTATCCCCCGCCGCAACCGAGGAGTCTTCGCCGTCGCTCCATACGGAGTCGTTTATAAGGACTTTGAAAGTCACATTCCCTTTCGCTACGGCCTGTTCCCAGAGCCATTCGTCTTCGCCCACGCACTGCATCGGGACTCCCGCGTTCCAATCGAGGCCGCCCCCGAGTCCGCGTATGAACAGCTGGTTTCCCCAGCCGGCGTCGTACTTGGCTATGACCCTCGTCAGTTTCCTGCCGGCCGGGGTCTTGCACGCGCAATTCACGGGCTTTGCGGCGGCTTTTTTGGAAACCGCAACTTTTTTGGCGGCGGTTTTGGTTGTTGCTTTTTTTGCCGTCTTTTTTGTGGCAGACATTTGCGTTCTCCTTTCAGATAAAGAAATTTATTAGATCTCTTTAATTCTCTCGCGTATTATTTTCCAACGGCGCAAAACAAATCAAGCATTAAATTTTTTTATTTCGGAGGCTCGTTCGGCGATTAAATCCTATTTTGTGTATCGGATTATTATGTATCGGATTAAACGCCGAATTTTTAAACGGTTTCATTGCGCGGACGCGGCGCGCTGGATTTCCGGCGGAGGAGGAAAATCGGGATATCGGCGCCCTCCGACGGCTTGCGCCGATATCCCCCGCCGCACATCGCCACGCCCGATGTTCGGAGCGAATGCGAAGCTACAATGAAGAAAGCGGGCGCTTTTTTCGGCGTTCGCGCGGAAAAAGAAAATGGCGGGGTTGGCGAATGCGGCCCGCCGCGCGGCGGGGATTGCTATTTGCATCTCCCGCGCTTCGCCCTGCCTTATTCGGATTCTGCGGGGGCTGCCGCCGCGGATTCTTTCGCCACCATTTCCGCGACAACGCCGCCGGCGGAGATCTCGGCGAAAGAGCGTTCTGCGTTGGCCTTCATTTCGGCGAAATCCCTGTTGGCCGCGTCCATAGCCGGGGGCGTGAACTTTGCGGCAAAGAGTATGTAGCCGTCGCCCGCAATCGTCTGGAGCGGGGAAATTTTGCCGGGGGAGAGCTTGGGGAGCTCCGAGGCCGCCGCCGAATACACCGCGTAGGAGGCGTTGTCGGGGCGGGCGGTGGCGATTACGTAATTCTTGTAGTCAGAGACTTTCGCGCCTCCGTCCCTCGCTATTTTTTCAAAAGACTTTTCGTCCTTGGCCGCCTGGAGGGCCTTGTCGAGCGCCGAAGCGCGCTCGGAGAATAGCTTCCTTTTCTGCGAAAGCTTGTAGTCGGCTTCGACCCTGGCCTTCACGTCCTCGAGCTTGGGGAGGTACGACGGGGCCTTTTCGGCGAGGATTACGACAGTCACGCCGTTTTCAGAGGGAATCGGGTCGGAAAAGAAGGTCTTTTCGTCGAGCCCCATGCCCGCCTGGGCGACGGAAATTTCGACGCCCTTGGGCAGATCGGAGTCGGTTTTGCGGATTAGGGGGAGCTTTTTGACTTCCGCCTTCGCGTCGGCGACGAGCTTTTTGAGCTCGGCGGAGCCCATTTTTGCGCCGGAGTCGTATATGGCGATGGCGAGGTTTTCGGCGGCCTTTGCGGCGGCCCTGAGCGCGGAGTCGGCGAGCGCGTCGGCCTTGACTTTGTCGGCTATTTCGGAGAGGGCGGGCACATAGGGCTTGCCGTCCTTCTGGGTGGCGTACTTGCGCATGTTGGAGCCGTAGAACGCGGAGACTTCGGCGCTGGTCGGCGCGGGCACGGAGGCCGCGTACTTCGCGGAGGAGAAGAAGACGGTCTCGAGAACCGCGCCGTCTCCGATCCTGTACGCCTCGGCGTTTTCCTTGAAGAATTTTTCGAGTTCGGCGGGCTCGACCTTTATTTCGGGGTTGAAGCTCTCGAAGGACAGGGCGGCAACGGCGAAATCCCACTTGCCGTAATATTTCCTGTACTGGTTTTCCACGTAGGAGAGGGGCAGGTACCCGGGCCCCCCGAGGAGCTTTTCAACCTTGTCGGCGAGCGCGTTTTGGGAGATTACGTAGGAGAGGGCTTCCTCGCTCATCCGCCCGCGCTCGTCTACAAACTTTTTCCACGCCGCGGCGTCGAAGCCGCCCGACGCGTTTCTGAAAGCCGGGGCGGAGCGCACATAATCCCTGAGTTCGGCCTCGGAAATCTGCCCCATGCCGAGTTCGCGCGCGAGCGACAGAAGGTAAGCCTGGCGGAGCATCAGCTGCGTGAGCTGCTGCTGGGTGCGCAGGTTTTTGCCGCCGAGTATGGCGTCGTAAACCGCGAGGGTCTGGAGGTTCGAGCGCACGCTTTCGCTGGAAAGGTCGTAGCCGTAAAATTCTTTGGCGTTGTCCCAGGAGCGGTTTCTGTCGCCGAGGAAGGGAACCTGGCCTATCGTGAACACGAAGGCGATCACTATTGCCACAAGCAGCACCATGAACACGGGTTTGTGGTGTTTCTGCAAAACGATTTGAATCCAGGTAATCATACTGTAAATTTTTAAAGGCCCGAATTTACCGGGGCGCGCGGCGCGTGTCAATCATTGAAACGCGCAAAAAGCCTTTCGGCGCGCGCCGATTTTGCGGGCTTGTAAAAATTCGCGCGCCGCCCATTATGTGCGGGCTATGGAAGGGAAAATCCGTTCGGCGCTGATACTGTGCGCGGGCTATGGCTCGCGGCTGAGGCCGCTCACCGACAGGCTGCCCAAGCCGCTGCTTCCGGCCGGGGGGATTCCCCCGCTGTTTGCCGCAATGGACAGGCTGCGCGCGGCGGGGGTTCGGGATTTCCTCGTCAACGTCCACCACCTCCCCGAAAAGTTCGCGGAGGCTTTCGGGCTTTCGGGAGGGGCGTTCGCGGGCTCCCGCGTTGCCGAGGCGCGGCGCGGGGACTGCCGGGTCCGGCTCGTCCATGAGCCGGAGATTCTCGATACGGGCGGGGCGGTAAGGAACCTGCTACCGCTCCTGGACTTGTCGGAGCCGCTTGCCGTCCACAACGGGGACATAATCTTTACCTCGGGCGCGGAGGGGCTCCTCGCCGCGGCGGAGGCGAACCTCGCGGACGAAAACTGCGCGGCGACTCTCTGCCTGCGCTCGGAAGGCGGGCTTCCCAATGTCGGCGTCGGGGAGGGCGGAGATGTGCGCGACATGCGGTTTGCGCTCGGCTCTCCGTTCAAAAGGCTTGCGCAGTACGCGGGTTTTTTTGTTCTGAATCCTCCGATATTCAAATTTTTTGCGGGCAGGGCGGAAGAAAGGTTTTCGATAGTCGAGACCTTTCTGGACGTTCTGCGCTCGGGCGGCAGGATTGCGGGGCATTTCGACGACTCGGGCGTGTGGGCCGACATCGGCACCCTTTCGGAATACGCGCGGCTGGGCGCCGGAGAGCTGCCTGACGGGTGGGCGGCCGTGGCGCGCCTTTGCTGCGCCGGATTCGGGCCGGACGGCGGGGAGGTATTTCCGGTATCCAAAGGGGCGTCGACGAGGAGGTTTTACAGGTTTGCGCGGGGCGGCGAAAGGCTGGTTGCGTGCTTTTACGCCGAAACCCCGCGCGAGAACTTCTTGTACGCGCCGCTCGCCGAATTTCTGCGCCGCAAAGGGGTTCCCGTGCCCGCCGTAAGGTTTCACGACCCTCAAGGGCGCGTCATCGTGATGGAGGACGCGGGTTCGCGCGACCTCGGCGCGGCGCCGGCTTACGGGAGGCGGGAATTTTACTTTAAGGCACTGCGCGCGGCCGGAAAAGTACATTCCATTCCCGCCGCGGAGTTCGTTGATGGGGGAATCGGGCTGTGCCCGCCGTTTGACGGTTCGCTGTACGCCTGGGAGCAGGATTATTTTATGGAGGAGTGCGCGCGCGGGGTTTTCGGGATCGGGCTTCCGCGGCCCGCGGCGGATTTTGCGGCGCTCTCGCGGGAGCTTGCGGATTTCCCGCAGTCGCCGCTTCTGCGCGATTTCCAGTCGCAAAACGTAATGGTTTCGGACGGCGGAGACGTAAAACTTATAGACTTTCAGGGAATGAGGTTCGGCAACCCCCTTTACGATGTGGCCTCCCTCCTCTTCGACCCGTATGTGGAGCCGTTTGGGGAGGAATTTATAGACGCCGCGCTGCGCGAATACCTCTCATGCCTCCCGCGCGCGGGGTTCCCGGGATTTGCGGAATCCAGGAGAATGCTGAATCTTGCGGCGGTTGAGCGGCTTTTGCAGGCGCTCGGAGCGTACGGATTCCTGTCGCGCAAAAAGGGCATGGCGGGGTATGCAAAATATTTCGCCCCCGCGGCCCGGAACCTTCTTTCCCGCGCCGAATTGTGCGGGCTGGACGGGGTGCGCGAGTTCGCCGCGGCGATCTTGGAACAGTCGGGAGGATAGAAAATTCGGGCGTGGAAATTTTGCGCGGCTGTAAAAAGCGCGAGAGGCGGGCGCCGGAAGAATAGCGTACTATGTTATTGCTTGACATACTTATGCCAAATTATATCTCCGAATTAACAAAGGATTAAAAATGAATATGCCAAAAACGCTTTCCAAATTCGCGCCCGTTTTCGCAATCTCCGCGCTGGCGTTTCCCGCCTCCGCGCTGAAGGCCGAACTTCCCTCCACACCGCTTACCGGAGAATACACCGTTACCGACACCGAGACGGTTCACGGGGAATGGTACCAGCCGTACGAGGTCGCCGCCGGCGGGATTTTGAACATATTTGGCGAATCCGCATTGCTCCAGGTGAACTACGCATACAATTACAGCCCGACTTTTTCCGGCGCCGGCACCGTAAACATAGGTTCCGACACCGAATACGGCAGAATGATCGTCACGAGCACCACGACCTTTAGCGACAACTGGAACAACATCATAAACTTTTCGGGCGTGATAAACGTCGGCGAACGCGGGGATTTCTCCATATCCGGCAGCTACCCGTCGCACTACGGCACAATCTTCCAAGTCGGAACTCTCAATGTGAACGGCACGGTTTCGGTGATGTCCGCCGAGGCGGGCAATTTATCGTATTTCGGAATAAAAAATTTAAAAATAGGTTCAAACGGCCTGTTTTCGAGTGAAATCGACATCCAAACCTCCGACGGCGGCGCGTATGATTTTTACGGAAACGAGTTCACCGCGCCCCGAATCAGGGCGACGGGGACTTCGACGATAAATCTCCACGTCAAGGACGCGCTCGCCAACCTGAATACAATAGACTTCGAAAGCAGCAAGCAGAGCGCGCTCAAAATAAACGCCTACGCGGACAACACCGTAAACGCGCTTACCTTCTACTCCAATTCCACTCTGGAGCTGGCCATAGCGCAGGGGCAGAAGCTCCTAATCAAGTCCCTTAAAATAAGGTCGAACGGCGGGGAAAACCTTGCGATTGCCTTCCACAATTACGAGAGCGGATCGTTTCTGCTCGGCAATTCAGACGTATGGATAGAAGACAACCGGCTTTACGTCCCATCGGCCGACGCTTACATTGACCTGGTCGCCTACGGTTCCGGGGGCGAAACCCTCTCCGGCGTATGGTCGCTCGAATGGAACGGCGACGCCAACGCGCTGATGTTCGCCGTTCCCGAGCCCGCGGATTTTGCGATCGCGTTCGGCGCTTTCGCCGCGGCGTTTGCGGCTATGAGAAGGAGGCGTTAGCCGGACTTCGGAATTTCCCGGCGAAGGCGGCATTTGCAGGCGGTTTGCGAAAATTCGCGCCGTCTGCGGTTTTTGATCTTCACGAACATATAACCTTAGATTTGCCGAAAAGCAAAGAGCCGGCTTAGATCGAATGGCGGCTAAATAACGGGTATCACCGCCGAAAGCGTATCCCTACATTATCCTGCGGTTCCGCCGCACCAGGTCTGGAAATGGATTTTTTCCCTGCGGAACCTGCCGGGGTCGGGCTCGGGGGTTTCCGCCCCGTAGCCCACGATTATAAGGGCCATCGGCTCGATGTTTTTCGGCAGCCCGAAAAATTTCGAAAAAGCGGAGATCCTCTCCCCGTCCGGGGCGATTCCGCACCAGCAGGTGTCGAGGCCGATCTCCTTTGCGCGCAGCAGTATGTTTTGGGCGGCGGCGGAACAGTCGAACTGGCAGTATCCGCCGTCGGGGCATTTCAGCTGGCTGTCGAGGTCGCCGCACACGATTATCGCGGCTCCCGCGTCGGCCAGAGACTCGCAGTACGGGTGGATTTCCATTATCCCCGCGAGCCTCGCGGGGTCGGTGACGGCGATGAACTCCCACGGCTGTCTGTTCATCGCGGACGGCGCGTGCATCGCCGCGTCGAGCAAATCGGTTATCTGCCCCTCGGTCGCGCGCTTCGAGCTGTCGTACGCCCTTATGGAGCGGCGGGAGAATATTGCGCTTTCTTTGTCCATTGCGTTTTCCTTTCCTATTTTCCGGCGCCCCCGGGCGCGTGAAACGCGCCCCGGGAATAACTATTTGTACAAATGAAATTTTTTGGAGCTCTCTCGGAACGCGGCGGCCTGCCGCTTCCACTTTTCGACGAACCCGCCGACGTCGGCGGCGTCCCCCTTGCGCGAGATTTCGCCCCACCACTCGGCGGAACCAGTATGCTTGTTGAAGAGCAGCTGCTGGGAATTCGGAGCCCCCGCAAACACGCCCCGCCCTCCCCACCGGCACGCGAGGCGCATCATGTGGAAATTCAGCTCCGTGACATTCAGGGAATTCCAGTCGGATATTATGACGTACACGCCTTCGACTTTTTCGCCGCGGGCGTTTTTTGCGGACGCGCGGCGGTACGAGAGCCCGCGTATCTGGCAGCGGCGCAGGGCCGCCTCCACCTGCTCGGGGGTCTTGCCCTTGAAGGTCAGAAACCTGAACGGGTACTGAGTGCCGTAGCCGTGCTGGAACCCCCCGAGCTGGCAGCCGAGCCCCGTCATGGGGTATCCCATCGCGGCGGCGACCGTCGGGACGGCGGGGCTCGTCGGCCTCCATTTGAGCCCTGTGTCGGTCCAGAGCATCGAGCGCCTCCACCCCTTCATCGGAACAACCACGAGCTTTCCGTCGAGCCGCGCCCTGCGGGGAATTTCCATCGCCCCGTCCGTCCACTTCGCAAACCGCGCGAGCTCGCCCATGGTCATGCCGTGGACGTACGGGACGCGGAACATTCCGACGTAGCTCTTGAACTGGGGGTCGAGCCCCGGGCCGTCGACTTTCAGCCCGCCGAGCGGGTTTGGCCTGTCGAGGACGACGACGGTCTTGCCGTTTTCAAAGCACGCCTCCATCGCGCGGAGCATGCAGCTGGCGTAGGTGTACGACCTCGCCCCGACGTCCTGCAAGTCTATGACGAGCGCGTCGATTTTTTTGAGCATTTCCGGGGTAGGCTTGCGGTACTTGCCGTAGAGGGAATACACGGGAAGGCCGGTGCGGCGGTCTATTCTGTCGAGCACCGGCACGTCGGCCTTTTCGTCGCCGTAAATTCCGTGCTCGGGGCCGAAAAGGGCGACAAGCTTTACGTTTTTTGCGCGCCGCAGGATATCTATGGTGCTCGTCCCGAAGCGGTTTACGCCCGCGGGGTGCGTGAGCAAACCCACCCTCTTGCCCGCTATCGGCGCAAAATTGCGCGACTCGAGCACGTCGATTCCGAGCATCACTTTCGGGGCCTGCGCCGAGAGCGACGAAACGCCCGGGAGAACGGCGAAAAATGCGGCGGCGAGAGTGCGCGCCAATGACGCGAAACGCGTTTTGAAAAGGCAAAAGTCGGGCATATCGGCAAAATTTTCCGTTTTACCAAATTCCCTATCCCGCCCGGGGCGCCCTTGCAAGCCCGGACTTCGCAAAACCGGCGCCCTGCGCGAAAATTCCGTGCCGAAAGCGCGCAAATTGTGGCGCAATGTCACAGGCTGTCACACTTTCAACGCGCGCCGGCGCCCCGCGCCCGGGGTAAACCCCGCAATACAACATATTGTACATAATTTAGATACAGAAAATGCCTGCCCCTCTCCCGGAATCTGGCACGAAATCTGTTTGCATTACAGAAGGATAAAATGGCAAATCGGCAAAAAATTACAGAATAAATATCGAAAAAAACGGTCTAAATAAAAAGACACATCACGGAGGGGGCGGAATCCGCCCGAAACGAAAATGATAGGACTGAAAGAAAATCAAAAGGGAAAAGCGCTGACGGCTCGCCAGAGGGCCCTTTTCGTCAAATATTATCCTGTCATAAGGAAAATAGTCAATTCGATGAAGACGAAACTCCCCTCTTACGCCGACCTCGACGAGCTCCACTCCGCCGGAGTAGGGGGCCTCGCCGACGCCGTCCGCAAACTCGACCCCGCAAGGGAGGAAAGCTTCGGCGGCTACATCTCGACCCGCGTCAGGGGAGCGATCATAGACGAGCTCAGAAGCCTCGACTACATGTCGCGCTCGGCCAGAAGCGACGCAAAACAGATCGAAAAGCTCCGCGAAGAGCTCGAACAGCGGCTCGGCCGCGCGCCCAAAGACTCCGAACTGCGCGAAAAAATGGGCGTATCCGAAAAACAGTTTGAAAAGATAATGCGGCGCACGCAGTCGTGCTCGTTCATTTCGCTCAACGACTCGCCCGAAAGCGGCGACGGAAACACGCCGTCGTTCTCGGAATCGATCGCCGACGATAATGCGGAAACCGCGGTGGAGACCGTCGAGAAGAGGGAATTCGCCGAAAACGTGCGCAAGAACATCGCGCAGCTGCCCGAGAAGCAGAGAAGGGTGATAGAAAACTATTACTTCAAGGACAAAAAACTCGGGGAGATTGCGAAAGAATTCGGGCTGACGGAGGCGCGCATATGCCAAATACATGCGCAGGCGCTAAACTCACTAAGGCCAAGCATGACCCAATTCAAAAACTAACCTGATTTGGCGAATGCTTTTGGCG
>DBGCYC010000101.1:0-9034 GCA_048390825.1 Candidatus Merdousia sp. | reverse complement strand
CCTGTCGGCCGGATTTGAGTTTGGAAAATTTTTGCGCCGGCGCCCCCGAATGAAGTAAGATTTGGAAAAGTTTTCGCCCTGTTCCAAAATTAACATAAGCTGTATGCTCCTTGCAACCTCCCTGAACCGCCCTTGCGGCGCCATTCCCAAGAAGCTTTTTCAAATCCTACTTCGTTTTTCCAAAATCAAACTTCACGATACGGCGGATTTTTGAAGCGGCCTATCATCTAAAACGGCGCTTTCGGGCGGGCTCTATCTCAAATAACGGCATTTCCCTGCCGGATATCCCCGAGTCTCCCGACAGTATTGGAAAAATTTTATACACTCCCTGCGCATAAATCTGTTTTCCGTATATTTTGAGGCCTGGCTGATATGTATCGCGCCATTGATATAGTTTGCCAAACGTTTCATTTTTATCGCAACCCCTGTGACACCTCCGCTGCAATGGGATAAAAAAGTTTTTGCAAGGCGCTTGCAGGGGCTTTGCAGTTTCCGCGCCGCCCCCGCGGGCGGGTATTGAGGGGGTGGGGAGTAGGCTTGGCCCGCAGTTCGCATGCGCCGTTACCTGCGTCGCATGCGATTCTCGGCTCGGCATAGATGAAGCATTCGTCCGCCGCCACTTTTACCTTCCATTGCGCTGATGATTGCCGTCTCGCGCGGAATGTCGTTGCAGTCGGCGCCAGTCTGTTGTTGCGTGACGAATGTTTCGCAGTTTGAAAAGGTGGAAAAGAGCGCGCAGAATGTCGTTTACCCGCATTTTTATCGTACATACCGAGTATGCGCGCGGCATATATACGGAGGCCGGATTTAATATCGGATTGAAAACTTTTGTCGAATGCGCATGGAGAGTATAAAATAGTGAATATAATAGGTGTCATAGCTCTCGCGTTTTCTGTTTTGTTTGGCGAACTCCGGATTCCGCATGGTCTCTGCCCATTTTGACAGTGCGCTGCGGCGAGGTTTCAACTTGCGCGTTTTTGCTGCGTATGCATATCTCGCCGTTCCGTCTGAGCTTGCAGATGAAGTATGGCGCATGTTTCCGGAAATTCGTTTTCAGAGTTATTTTAAACAACACTGTGTTTCCGCATTTGCGAACAAGCAGGTTGTTTCAATTTTAATATAAATATATAATTAATATAAAAAATGATTGATTTTTTTGATGCTTTAAATATAGATAAAATTTATAAATATTGTTAAAGAATGAAATTAAATGGCTACATCGCCCGCTTTGGGAAAAACGGGGAAGGCCAGCTTCTCGAGAGGCATTTGCGGGAAACGGCCGAACTTGCGGCGCGCTTTTCGGCCGATTTCGGCGCCGGCCGTCTCGGGGAAATTGCGGGATATTTGCACGATGTCGGAAAATACGGCGGAGATTTTCAAAAGTATATTCGCCGGGTGCGCGATTTTCCCGAAGAGGCCGCCAAGTTGCGCGGGTCGGTAGACCATTCGTCCGCCGGGGCGATTTTTTGCGCCGACAAATTCCCTCCGGGCATTCTTCGGGCGGTTTCATTTGCCGTTGCGGGGCATCATGCCGGATTGCTGGATTCGGCGGGGCAAAAGGCAAGGCTTTCAAAAAAACGGCTTTTGGAGGAAGTCGAAAAATTCGTTCCGGATTTTGTAAAGAGAGCGGCGGAGGCGCTTCCGTGCGCGGACGCAAGGCTGAACGCCGAAAACGCAAACATTTTCATAAGGCTGCTCTTCTCCGCGCTTGTCGACGCCGACCGTCTCGACGCGCGGAGTTTTGACGGCGGCGAAACCGCGGCGGATTACGATTCGATCGAAACGCTCCTCGAAAGATACGAATTCTATATGTCGGGAATTTCGGCGGCCAACGCCACGGAGATCGACAGGTGCAGGACCGCGATAAATGCGGCGTGCGCAAAGTCTGCCGGCGACGGCGGAAACTTTTTTTCGCTCGGCGTTCCGACGGGCGCCGGGAAAACCCTCGCGTCTCTCGGCTGGGCGCTTAAGCGCGCGAAAAGGCTGGGTTTAAAGCGCGTTATCGCCGCCATTCCGTACACAAGCATAATCGCGCAAACCGCGCGGGTGTGCCGCGATATTTTCGGAGAAAAGAACGTTCTCGAACACCACGGCAACGCGGAGCGTCCGCGGGCCGGCGACGGGGGAGAATCGGATATCGCGGAATTGGCCTTTGAAAATTGGGACGCCCCGGTAATCGTGACGACAAACGTGCAGTTTTTCGAGTCGCTCTATGCGGCGTCGGCTTCGAGATGCCGCAAACTGCACAATATTTGCCGGAGCGCGGTCATACTCGACGAGGCGCAAATGCTGCCTCCGGATTTTCTCAAACCGGTTTTGTTCGCCCTGCGGGCGCTCGCGGATTTGGGGTCGTGCTCCGTGCTGTTTTGCACGGCGACTCCCCCTCCGTTCTCAGGAGAAATCGGTTCGGGAACCGCCAAATTTTTATCCCCCATAGGGAAAATATCGAAAATAGAAGTCGACGAAAAAAAGCTGGCGGAGGTTTTCCGCAGAACGGACATAAAAGTATTGGAGGGCAAATTTTCAGGGCGAACTCTGGCTGAAAAATTGTCCTCGGAAAAGTCGTTTCTTTGCATTGTAAACACCCGCCGCAGGGCGGCGGAAGTCGCGCGGGAGCTTGGAGACCCGCGGGTTTTCCACCTTTCGCGCTCGATGTGTCCGGCGCATATTGCCGACGTCCTCCGGGAAATCGGGGACGGCATGGCTCGCGGGGAAAATGTGCGCGCAGTGAGCACACAGCTCGTGGAGGCCGGCGTGGATTTGGATTTTCCGGCCGTTTTCCGCGAAATCGCCGGGCTCGACAGCGTCGTCCAGGCGGCGGGGAGATGCAACCGAAACGGAAAGCTCGGGCGGCTCGGCGCGGTGAACGTGTTTAGGTTTGAGGGCGCGTTGCCGGCGGGTTTCATAAAGAAGGGCGCGCAGACGCTGGAAGAACTTATGGGGGGCGGTGTGGAAGATCTGGGATCTACGGGGAGCCTGGAAAAGTATTTTAAGCTTTTCTATTCCTCGGTGAACGGCTTCGACAAACCCTGCGTCAAGCGGCATCTGTGGGACGGCGCGCAAAAAGGCCTGTTTGAATTTGAGACGGCCGGGCGCGAGTTCAGGCTGATTGACGACGATACGGAGGACGTAATCGTCTGTTACGGGGACGGAGAAAAGTATTTGCGGATTTTTGAAAGCGGCGTTTCCGAACGGTGGATTTTTAGAAAGCTGCGCAAATACGCCGTCGGGGTTAGAACGGGGGATTTCAGAAAACTGCGGGATTTGGGGGCTGTGGCCGACATGGGAGGGCTTTACAAGCTCGCGGATTTGTCCCTGTACGACGAAAAGTACGGGCTGCGGATTGGCGGCGAGCCTTTGGACGACATCTTAATGGTTTGAAAATGAAAGAATATACAAACAAAATGTTCTCGATAGAAGTGTGGGGAGACTATGCGTGTTTCACGCGCCCTGAGCTGAAAGTTGAGCGCGTGAGCTACGACGTAATTACGCCGTCGGCCGCGCGCAACATATTTCAGGCGATTTTCTGGAAGCCGGCAATCCGGTGGAAGGTCCGGAAAATAGAGGTTTTAAATCCCATAAAATTCGCGTTGGTAAAGCGCAACGAGGTTGCGAAAGTCGCCGGAAGGTATGCGGCCCCTGTTTTTGTCGAAGAGGAACGCCAGCAGAAGTCGGCGTCGGTTTTGCGCGACGTGCGCTACCGTCTGAGCGCCGAGCTCGAATTCATACCGCCGCCGAAGCGCCCCAAAACGTTCGGGAACATGTCGCCCGAGGATTCGGAAGAGGCCGTTTTGTGGAGGGCCGACGAAAACCCGGGCAAATACAACAATATATTCGAGCGCAGGGCCAAAAAAGGGCAGTGCTTTACGGTTCCGTACCTCGGGTGCAGGGAGTTTAGCGCAAATTTCAGGCTCGTCGGCGACGGGGAGGTTTTGGATCCCCCCGTCGCCGAGAGCAGGGATTTGGGCGTGATGCTTTTCGACATCGATTTTTCAGACCCGAAAAATCCGCAGCCTTTGTTTTTTCGCGCCAAAATGGAAAACGGAACCGTAAACGTTCCCGATATTGACAGTTCGGAGGTGTTGAGATGATTTTAAAAGCGCTGTGCGACTATTACGATAGAAAATCGGAACTCGGGGAAATCGCCCCGATGGGGTTTGAGGAAAAACGGATGCCGTTTCTGGTTCTGATAGACTGGGACGGAAATTTCGTAGGTTTGCAGGATACCCGCGAGGACAAAAAGGATAAGGGACGGAGATTTCTGGTTCCCCAATCGCGCCAGCGCAGCGGGTCGAAGTCTTACGCCAGTCCAAATCTCTTGTGGGATCATTGCGGCTTCGTATTGGGGCGCCCGAAAGACGGCTCGCCGAAAGCCCTTGAGGACGCGCGAAAACAGTCGGAATGTTTCTTTCTGGAAGTTTGCAAATTGGCTCAGAATTATCCGAAAAACAGGAGCTTTTCCGCGGTCAGAAAATTTCTGTCAAATCCCGGCAGGCTGGCGGAGGCGGCGGCCTGCGAAAATTGGGCGGAGTGCGATAAAATCGCCGGCTGCAATGTGACGTTTAAAATATCGGGAGAGCCGGATATCGTCTGCTCCGATCCGGACGTTAGAGATTACGTGGAAAAGTCGGCGGACTCCGGCGCCGGGGCAAATCGCGCCGTTTGCCTTGTCACCGGAGCGCGCGCAGAGGTGGCCGTCACGCATTCGGGCGTGACTGTGGGAAACCAAAGCGGGGTGAGGCTTGTTTCGTTCCAGAAAAACAGCGGATACGATTCCTATTGCAAGTCGCAGGGAGAAAACGCCCCGATATCGAAGTCCGCCGAAACCAAATATACGACGTCTTTGAGAACCATGCTGGCGACGGGTTCTAAAAACCGTTCGCGGCTTGGAAATCTGAATGTCATATACTGGGGGGAGAGGGAGACGGAAATAGAGTCGTATTTCGGGGCGATGTTCTCGAATTTTGCGAAGGATTCTCCGGACGCCTCTGCGGTGGAGATGAAAAATCTCCTCGATTCCGTGAGGCGCGGCGTTCCGCCGCATCTTTCAAACACGCGGTTTTACGTATTGGGTTTGGAGGCGAACAAAGCCCGAATGGTGGTTCGTTTTTGGCATAACGCTTCCGTGGGCGAAATAGGCCGGGATATAGAAATGCACTTCCGGGACTTCGATATTGTCCGGCATCATAATGATGCGGAGGCGCTTTCGGTTATCAATATATTGGGCGGCATCGCGTTTGACGCAAAGGCGGAAAGCCTTCCGCCCAAACTGTGGGGCGAATTTATAAAGAGCGCGGTTTCGGGAGCTCCGTACCCCCGCTTTCTGCAAACGCAATGCCTAAACAGAATACGGGCGGACAGGCGCATAAACAGGATTCGCGCCGCGATTTTAAAAGCTTACTTAAACAGAAAAAACAGAATAAACGGAAATGAAAGGGAAATTCAAATGTCATTAGACGCTCAAAACGGCAATATCGGATACTTGTGCGGCAGGCTTTTCGCCGTGCTCGAAAAAATTCAGAAGGAGGCCGTCCCAGGGGCGAATTCCACGATAGTCGACAGATATTACGGCTCTGCGAGCACTACGCCGTCCGTCGTGTTTGGCCGGCTGATGGATCTGTCCAACCATCACCTCTCGAAAATCGGCAACCCGGGCCGCGTCGTCTCGCTGCGCAAAAAACTTGGCGAGGTGTTTGACAAAATTCCGGCTTCGGGATTTCCGCCGCATCTGGCGCTCGACGACCAGTCGAGGTTTGCGATCGGCTATTACCACCAGACCCGGGACTTTTTCAATAAAAGCGAAAACTCCGAACAAAAATAAATTGAAAGTAAAAACTATGGAAAACATCAAAAACAAGTACGACTTTGTAATGCTCTTTGACGTGATTGACGGAAATCCCAACGGGGATCCCGACGCCGGCAATCTTCCGCGGGTCGACTCCGAAACCGGCGCCGGCCTCGTCACCGACGTGTGCATAAAGCGCAAAATACGGAACTATGTCCAGCTCGTCAAAGGCGGCGGGAAACCTTACGACATATTTATAAAAGAAAAGGCGGTTTTGAACGATTTGATAGACGAATCGCACGAGCAGGAATCCGTAAAATCCGCCGGAAAGGACGCCGACAAAACGGAGGCCGCGCGCAGATGGATGTGCGAAAACTATTACGATGTCCGCACTTTCGGCGCCGTCATGAGCACCGGAAAAAATGCCGGCCAGGTCAGGGGGCCCGTTCAGATCACTTTTGCGAGGTCCGTAGATCCGATAGTATACGCTGAAAACGCCATTACCAGAATGGCTGTCGCAACCCAAAAGGAGGCCGAAAACCAAAAAGGGGAAAACAGGACCATGGGCCGCAAGTCTACGGTACATTACGGGCTCTACAAAGCGCAGGGGTTCGTCTCGCCGGCGCTCGCGGCGCAGACGGGGTTTTCCGAGGAGGATTTGTCTCTCTTCTGGGATGCGGTGATAAACATGTTTGAAACCGACCGGTCTGCGGCTCGCGGGCTCATGAGCCTGCGCAGGCTTATAATTTTCAAACATTCGTCTCCGTACGGGAACGCGCCTACATACAAACTCGTGGAATCCGTGAAAATATCCCGCAAGAACCCTTCGGCGCCCGCCCGTTCCTTCGACGACTACAATATCGAAATTGACAGATCGAAAATACCGGAATCGGTGGAAGTGTCCGAAATGGCATGACGGCGTATCCTGAGGACGAAATGCTGATGCTTTCGGGCATTCAGCATTTCGGTTTTTGCCGCCGGCAGTGGGCCCTCATTCACGTATTCCGCCAGTGGGAGGAGAATTCGCTGACCGTCGAGGGGCGGCATTTGCACCGCAATGCTGACGATTCCTTCGCGCGCGATTTCCGCGATGGCGTATTTCGCATGCGCGGGGTAGGGGTGCGTTCCGAACGTCTCGGGCTTTACGGAGTGTGCGATGTTGTGGAGCTGCTCCCGCTTTCCAAAGGCGACGGGGGAAGCGCGTTCCCCGGAGCGGACGGATTTTGGGACGCCTATCCCGTGGAATACAAGCGGGGTGCTTCCAAAGTGTCGGATTGCGACTTGCTGCAGATTTGCGCGCAGGCAATCTGCCTCGAAGAATCCAATTCGATCCGCATAGCCAGAGGCTATCTCTACTACGGCAGATCCCGGCGGCGAATGGAAGTTGAATTTGACGCGTCTCTCAGGCGGAAAACGTTCGATTTTGCAGCCCAAATGCACGACGCCTTTGCAAAGAGGGAATGCTTCCGGGCCGAATATTCCGGAAAATGCGCCTCGTGTTCCCTCTTTGAAATATGCGGGCCGAAATGCGAGACCCGCCGGGGCGGCGTTTCCGCGTATTTGGAACAGCTTAGGGACGGCCGGTGAAAAAACTTCTAAATACTCTTTATGTGACGTCTCCCGATTCGTGGCTTCATTGCGACGGCGAAAACGTGGTGGTGAAAATCGGAGGGGAGGAGCGCTTCCGCATGCCTTTCCACAATTTGGAATCTATCGTATCCTTTGGGCGCGCGGGGGCGAGCCCCGCGCTGATGTCGGCGTGCGCCTCGAAGAATATAGGGCTGTCGTTTATGTCGGAGGGCGGCGCGTTCATGGCCCGCGTCACCGGAGTTGCCAATGGGAATGTTGTCGTGCGGAGGAGGCAATACAGGCTTGCAGATTCCGGCGAAGAGGCGCTGAAAATCGCGTCTTCCATCATTGCCGCAAAGATTTCAAACTCCCGCAAGATATTGGAGCGCCATATCAGGGATTACGGGGGCAGGAATGATATATCATCCGTTAAAAAAGTTTCAAACCTGCTCGGCTATGCAAAATCGGACGCCGCAAAGGCGCGGTCGGCGGCCGAACTTCGGGGAATCGAGGGAAACGCGTCAAAACTGTATTTCTCGGTTTTTGGGGAGATGATTTTAAACGGCGATGGCGCTTTCGGATTTGAAGGCCGCAACAAACGCCCTCCGAAAGACAGGACGAACGCGCTTTTGTCTTTCGCTTATACGCTTTTGGCGCACGATGTGCAAGGCGCCCTGGAATCGTGCGGATTGGATTCGTACGTCGGGTTTTTTCATACGGATCGTCCCGGACGCGCGGGCCTTGCGCTCGACATTATGGAAGAGCTGCGCGCGTATATTGCCGACAGAAACGTCCTGAGCTTTATCAATCGCCGGCAGGTCAAGGCGTCGGATTTTGAGGACAGGGGCGTAAACGGAGTGATATTAAAACCAGACGCCCGCAGGGAGTTTATCAGGCATTGGCAGCGGCGCAAACAGGACGAAATGGAACATCCTTTTTTGTCTGAGAAGATCAAGTGCGGCCTGATACCGTATGCCCAGGCTTTGTTGCTGAACAAATTTCTGCGCGGCGAACTCGACGCGTATCCGGTATTTCTGATATAAATGTTGATAATTGTCGCATACGATGTTGAAACGCAGACTGCGGACGGGCAAAGGCGTTTGCGCCGCGTCGCGCGGATATGCCTGAATTATGGGCAGAGAGTGCAAAATTCCGTATTTGAATGCGCGGTGGATTCCACGCAGTACGCAAAGTTGAAGATAGAGCTGTATGACGAAATAGACCGCAACCGGGACAGCATAAGATTTTACAAATTGGCGAAGGATTGGGAAAACAAAATAGAGACCCTTGGTCGCAATGAAACTTACAATCCTGAGGGCGAATTGATAGTATGATTTTGCCGAGTGCGAACCTTAAGTGTGCGCGAAAAAGCCGTTATGTTCGCATGTGCTTATATGCAACTACTTGCAAAATATAATGCTCTCATCTATTGGAAAAGGTTTACAAAAAAACCATATTCGCAAAAAATGACTTTGTTTTCCAATAATATAGTCTATTGAGAGAACATACTGTCGCACCCTGCACGGGGTGCGTGAATTGAAACCGATAATGCGCCAGTTTGCCTCCGACATACAGGCGTCGCACCCTGCACGGGGTGCGTGAATTGAAACGTCGCGATAAAGCATTGCATACGGCATTGCTCCGGTCGCACCCTGCACGGGGTGCGTGAATTGAAACTGC
>DBGCYC010000100.1:0-23473 GCA_048390825.1 Candidatus Merdousia sp. | reverse complement strand
CAGGAGATGAATATTTACAAGGCCTCCAACGGGAGCCTGCACGGTTTTGGGGGCGATTTGGACGGCAAGAGCGACATGTCGATAGGCATGCTGACGGTAAACAGCGGGGAGTTTGCGATAAACACGGAAGTGGCGGTGGAAAACCTCTACCTTTCTGGCGGCAGGCTGAGTTTTTCGTCACCGGAGAAGGTCGGCGGCGTCACGATAGACGGCGGCACGCTGCTGTTTGGGGGCACGATACTCGCGGGGGATTTGAGCGTTGCGGCGTATTCTGTGGACGTGGTGTTTTCCGCGGACGATTTGGCGGCGCACGAGATAACGGTGTTGGAGTTCGACTATCTCGTCGACGAGTTTGAAGCCGGGAAAGTGTTTTCCGCCTACGACGAGTCTGGGCAGAGGCTTGGCGGCACGTTTGAGCTGACTGGCGAGATGGGAGGGGCTGGAAGCCTGGTGTACGTAGTGCCCGAACCTTCCGCGTTTGCAGCTATTATAGGGGCGTTGTCGCTCGCGCTCGCCTTCCGCCGCATGAAAAGATAGCGTTTTTTACGCGCCGTTCGGCGGGATTGCCGGCGCGCTCTATGGCTGGAATTTTGCGGCAAAAATCCCGCGCGCCCGAAGAGCGGCGCGCGGGATTTTTTATTCTTCCCTACGGTATAGGCTGCGGGCTTTTTTGTCACCTCAGATTTTCAAGCGCCCGTTCGTCTATGCGGGCGCTTGCGCGCATTTTTTCGAGCAGCTCCCCCCTGAACGGCGACTTTGAAAGCGCTTCGGCGGCCGAGACCGTGCCGCTTTCGGCGAGCGCGAGCAGCGAGTCGTTCATTGTGAACATGCCCTCGCGCTTCCCCGTCTGCATTGCGCTGTATATTTGAGGCACTTTCTGTTCGCGTATGAGGTTCCGGATTGCGGAGTTTGCCACGAGCACTTCAAACGCGGCTGTGAGCCCGCCGGATTTTTTTACGAGCAGGGTCTGGGTTAGCGCGCCTATGAGGTTTTCGGAAATCATCAGCCTGATTTGGGGCTGCTCCGCCGCGTCGAACTGCCCTATGAGCCTGTCTATCGTGGACACCGCCGTGCGCGTGTGCAGTGAGGCTATCACCAGATGCCCCGTCTCCGAGAGCTCTATGGCCGTCCGCGTGGTCTCGATGTCGCGCATTTCCCCCAGAACCACGACGTCCGGGTTTTCGCGCACGCTCGAGCGCAGGGCGGAGTAGAAATCCGGCGTGTGCACGCCCACTTCGCGCTGCGTGACGAGCGACTCCCTGCTTTTGATTATGTGCTCTATCGGATCCTCGATAGTCAGCACGTGCGCCCTGCGCGTCGAGTTGATGATGTCCAGCAGCGCGGCGATGGTCGTCGTCTTGCCCGAGCCGTTCGCGCCCGTGACGAGGAACAGCCCGCTCTTGCGGTTGCATACGTCCGTGACGGAGAAGGGCAGCCCTATTTCGCCGGCGCTCATGCGGCTGGGGGGGATCATGCGCAGGGCGGCGCCGAGGCCGTTTTGGCTCCTGTAAATATTGGCCCTGAGCCTCATTCCGGATATGCACGAAAACGCGCAGTCCACGTCCTCGCCCCTCCCGTATTTTTCGAGCATTATCTTTTTTTCGTCGGGGGAGAGGTTTTCAAAAATCTGGCCGACGAGCGTCTCTATGTCGGCGGACCCGCATTCGGGGAGCTCTACGAGCGCGTTGTCCACGCGTATTCTCGGGCGCATGGCGGCGCGCAGGTGAATGTCTGTGGCGTTTCTGCGGTAGGCGGTTTCTATTATGGAGTCGAGTTCGTTCATTTGGCCCTTATTTTGAATACTATCTGCGACGGCTTCCCCGCCGATTTCCTGCCGAGCCTGCGCAGCTGCTCAAAGTCGAACGCGAACGGCTTGGGCGCGCTTTCGAGAGAGAAGTCGGCCGGGGCTTCGAGGACGAAAAACATGTCCCCGCGGCTGATTTTGCAGAACATCGAAAATATTTTTACGGCGGTTTTCGGATCGCAAAGCATGGAGTAGGGCGGGTCGGCGAATACGATGTCGTAGCGCGCCCCCTCGAAGAGGGCCGCGCTTTTCACGCAGTCGCACGGCACTATCCGCGCGGAGAAGTCCGCCCCGGCGGAGGCGGCCGCCTTTTTCACGCGCTCAATGTTTCTGCGCAGCGCCGCGAGCGCCGCCCGGTCGGTTTCGGCGAAGGTCACGCGCGCCGCGCCGCGGCTTGCCGCCTCAAGCCCGTAGGAGCCCGTTCCGGCGAAGAGGTCGAGAACCGAGGCCCCTTCCACGGCGGGGCCTATCGACGAGAAAATCGCCTGCCGGGCCGCGTCCGTTGCGGGGCGCACCGCGTCCGTATGCGGGACGTCGAGCAATATTCCTCTTGCCAAGCCCGATGTGATTCTCATGATTCGGCAAGTATGGTATCCGCTCGCGTTTTGTCAAATATTCTGCCCGCCGTTTTTTCGGCCGTTTTGCTCGCGGCGCAGCCCGCCGCCGGCGGGGCGCCCGAATGGAGGACGGTTTCGTTCACGGTGGAAAACGACTACGGATTTTCCGACAGGTACTACACCAACGGGCTTAAGCTTTCGTACACCCAAAGCGGCAGGGATTTTTGGACGAGCCGCCTGCAATTCGCGCTCCTCGACCTCGTCGCCCCGGACGGCGCGCAGTTTTGCGAGAGCGTGTCGGCGGGGCAGATGATGTGCGTGTCCTCCGACATAAACTGGGCGAACCCCCCGGAGCGGGACAGGCCGTACGCCGGGTGGCTCTACGCGGGCTTCGGGGCGCACGCCGCCGCGCGCGACAGCCTCGATTCCTTCACCGTAAACCTCGGGGTGGTCGGGCCGATTTCGCTCGCGGAGGACGCACAGAAGCTCTACCACAGCATAATAGGCGCCGACTGGCCGATGGGCTGGCACAGCCAGATAAAAAACGAGCCCGGAATCGTGGTATCGTACCGCCATTCGCAGAGGATAGTCCGCGGAAGGGTCGAGTCCCTCGATTTCGACGCCGTAGCTTCCGCCGCGCTCGATTTGGGCAACGTCATGACGCAGGGGGAGGCGAGGGCGTTTCTGCGCTTCGGCAAAAACCTTCCCCACAATTTCGAGCCCAACAGGATCGACTATTCCTCCGGCAACGACGCGGCGTGGATTCCCCCGGGCGGGCTTCCGGACTGGCACCTGTACGGCTTTGCCGGCGGGGCCGCGCGGTTTGTCGGCTACGACATCACGCTCAACGGCAACACGTTCGCCGACAGCCGCAGCGTCGTTCCCAAGTGGCTTGTCGGGGAGTTCATGGCGGGCGTTTCGTCAAGGTTCGGGGCGGTTGGCTTCGACCTCTCCTACACGCTTAGAACCGCGGAGTTCAACCACCAGAAACACCCGGTGCACATGTTCTGGGCGGCGACCCTGAAATATTCGTTTTAGGAATTTCGGAAACCCGCGCTATTTTTCCGCGACGAGCTCGAAGAACGCCGCCGGCCCGTTTTTGAGCTTCGAGGTGTCTATCGACGCCCTTATGCAGTCCGCGTCGGCGCGCGTGTTCAGCTCCTGCACGCGCGCGCCGTTCATGCCGAGCGCGTAGAGTTTAAAGCCGCGCGCGTTCCTGTTTTTGAGCCTGAACGACAGCTTGCCCGTCTTGTAGAGTATCGGCGGCCCGCCCCTGGATATTACGCCGCGCATGGAGTCGTCCACAAACTCCATGCCGGTGTTGAGGGCGTTTGTGGAGTATGCCACGACGACGCGCTCCGACTCCGAAAGCGGCCTGCCGTCCACGCTCACGGCCGCGGCGCACCCGCGCTCTCCCATTCGGGTGACCGCAAAGTCCGAGAGCTCGCATTTGCCCCCGGCCTCCGCGCACATTCCCTGAAGCCTCGGGGTGTCAACCGTCATGAAGTTTTTGCCGGAGTCGAGGTAGAGTTCGCCCGTCGCGCTCTCGAAAACGCCGTTCTTTGCGTTTGTCCTGTTGGATTCCGGGATCAGCCCGCGCTTTTTGAACTGCCTGACGACCGCGTCGGTATCGAATCCGTCTTTGGAGTCCACCAGCACCGAGTATCCGGGGTAGGTCATGACGGCGGACCCTCCGGAGGATTTCAGGGATATTTCGTTCTCGCCCGCGGGTTCGGAAGAATCCGGCAGCAGCGATAGCCTGGCGACGAGGGCGAGCTTCGACAGCCCCCCCTCTATGCCCCAGTTTATGGACATTTTTTCAAAGGCCTCGGCCGTGGAGTAGTCCACGCGCACTGACGGCGCGGCTTCGGAGACGTCTTTGCGCAGCAGCATGTGGGTTGCGATGAATTCCGAAACCTTGTTCACGGGGTCGTGCGCGCATCCGAACGGGATTATCTTCGCCGCGTTCCCGTATATGGAGACTGTCTGCGCGTGCACCGTGAGGGCGCCGTATCCCTGCATGGCCGCGTACGCGGCGATAGAGAACGGCTGTTCGTAGCGGTATTTGTTGCAGAATACGTGCCCGTATTCCGTGATGAGAAGGGGCTTTTTCCATATGGCGGTGCCGGCTATTCCCCTGAACACACCGTTCGCCGACGAGAGGGAGCTGTGCTGCCGCATCGAGGACACCCCGCCGAGCGACGGCGACGGGTGGTCGTGGTAGGAGTGCATCGCAACTATCGGCATGTCCTTTCTGACCGACGCGTATCTCAGCGATTTGAGCATGTCGAAATTCACGCACAGCCCCTTGTAGCCGATTTCCCTCAGGCTCTTCTCGAACCACTTCCACATTTCGGCCTCCCTCTCTAACTTGAAGGCCGCGATGTCGCGCGCGGGCGCGTCGGTGCGGTAGGATTGGGCGTCGGTGTAGACTTCGGCGTCGTCCCAGGAGGCGGCCGAGGCGTTCCACGCGGCGTTGTATTTTTCGAGCGAGCCCCCGTAGCGCCTCTTGAGGAAATCCGTCCAGAACGGCTTCATGTCCCCGGGCTTTTTTGGGTTGCCGAGCAGTCCGAATTCCTGCTCGTTCTTGCCGTTTACTATCGCCAGCACGGGGTCGTCCACGAGGCGCGTGTTGGTGTAGCGGTTGACGCGCGTCAGGAGCTTTTTTACGCCCTCAAACCAGTTTTTGCGCGCGCTCTCCTTGAAAAACAGGTCGAAATTGTAGTCCCTGCCGGAGTCGTCGGGCTGCCACGTGTTGCCGAGCTCGAAGCCGTACCGGCTGCACATCGCGTCGAGGTTCAAATATATGCCGTTTTTCTTCAAACAGTATATGTAGTAGTCTATGCGCTCGAGCAGATCCTCGTTGAACTGCAAAGGCTCTTTCGCCCCGCCCATCAGGGCAAAGTCGAAGTAGTGGAAGCGCACCATGTTGTACCCCTGTATGCGCAGCTGCCTGACGTACGCCTCGGCGCTTTCCTTCGTGGCGGTGAGGGTGTTGTAGGTCAGCCCCTGGTCGGCCACGGTCTGGAAGGCTACGGGCACGCCGGGATTGTCTTCGAGCTCGAGGCGCCCGTCTTTCGAGGCCACCACGCGCGCCCTGACTTCCTTGACGCCCCAGAGGGAGGAGCAGTCCAGCGCCGAGCCCTCTATCACGCCGCAGTCCGGCAGCGGCGGCATGGCCTTCCATTCCCTGTTCGCGGAGGTTATAAACTTGCATTCCGAAGGGAAGGGGAACTTTTCATTTGAGACGGTCGCCGCCGCGACGATCCACGGAACTTTGGCCTTGCGGAATTCCACGGACGCTATCCTGCCGAACCCCTCCGGAATTTTGAGGCGCGTGGAGTAGAGCCCGTTGGATTTCCTGTATCCTTTGGCGGCGAGCCACGCCGCGCCCACCGCCGCGTTTTTGAGCTCCTTCTGCACGTTTTTCCAGCACGCGACGTCGGCGCCGCCCTCGAGCCTGAACACATGCGACTTCCCTCCCTCCCCGTATACGGCGATTTCCCCGACCGCGCCGCGCTCGGGCGTTTCAAGGGCGTTGAGGACGTAGAGGTATTCGGCCTCCTGCGGGGCGCCGAGCGGAATTTTTGCCGATTCCGCCCCCATTTTCGGGCTTCCCGCGGGCTTTATCAGCAGTGCGGACTTCCCGCCGTTTGATTCCGGCGAGAGCGCCATGTACGGGACGTTGGCGAACATCGCAGTGTGCCTGAAATTGAATTTTGAGGCGTCCTCTTCGGGCCCGAGGTCGAACCATCCCCCCTTTCCGTCCCCGGCGACATCGTCCGCGTATCCCGCGTTTGCGGCTTTCCTGAAGTCGAGCGAGGCCGACTTTTTTTCAATCTTAACGTTTCTGAAATAGATTTTGCCGAAGGACTGCTCGAGGCCGAGGTTGAGGCGCGCGCCCGCGGCGTCGTGCGGGACGCGAACCAACATTTTTATCTTCTGCCAGCCGAAATCGCCCGTTTTCATTTGCGGGCCGCCGTACACGTTGCCGGAGGGGGCGTTGACGACGAGCATGAATTTTGCGCCGTTAAAGTATTGCGGGCCCGGCGCGACGCCTTCCCCCCTGACTTCCCCGCGCAGTTCGAGCACGCCGCCGCGCGCCCCGGAAACGTCTATCGGCAGCGACAGCCCGCCGAAGCGCGCGCGCTCCGGGACTTCGATTTTCAGCGCCCCCGGCTCCTTCCCGGTTCCCTTTTCAAAGGCCAGTTTTGCGTCCGAAGAATATTTTGCCACGGCCTCCGCGGAGTCGAAAGGCTCGTTGAACACAATTTCGCCCGCAAACAGCGCGGCGCATGCGACGGACAATACGGAAATCAGTATGCGTTTCATAAAAGTCGTTGTATTAAAGTTCAAAGATATATCTGCCGTTCAGATTTTCAAGAATTTTTCACCCCGCAAGACTTAAACCCGCGGCAAATCGGAGGCGCGTTCCGTCCGGGTATGGCGCGTTCCGCCCGTCATGCGAGAGGGTCAGCCCCTTTGGGAATATTGGTTGCGCCGATATGGTCGCCGATTCTCTCATTGGAAATGTCGTTTGCCTGTATTGTTAGAATTTAAAGCTGTTGACAAGCTGCGTGTTGTTGGATTTTTATCAATATTTTAAAAAAATTGTGATTACTATGCCCAAAATTTTTCGCCCAATGAAATTCTTAAAAACTTTCGCGTTTGCCATGGCGGTTTCGGTATATTCTGCGGCGTGCGCCTCGCCGGCGGAGCCGAAAATCGACGGTGCGGATTTGTACTTGATAAACGTGGACGTCCCGAGACATTTCAGCTTTGGGAACTGGAATTCCAGGCAGCATCTCATACTTCGCGTCAGGGCCGGGAATAGCGAAGGTTGGGGAGAGTGCGTCATAGGGGTAAACAACCCCGGTGTCGGTTTGCAAAAGTATGCGGACGGCATGAAATTCGCCCTCGGCAAGACCCCGTCCGGGGTTTTGGAGGAAATGAGAGCCAACCGAAAGATACTTCCGTGGAATCCGTACGAAGCCCTGAATATGGCGCTCTGGGATTTGCGCGGAAAGTTCGAGGGGAAGCCGTCGGCGGAACTTTTGGGGCTGAATAAAAGCGGGCGGGTGAGCGGAATGTTCTGCATTCTCGAAAACGATCCCGCCAGAGTCGCCGAGCGCGCGGAGGTCGCCAAAAAAGACGGGTTTTCGGACTACATCAAACTGAAGATTTTCGGCAACGCGGATTCGGACTGCGCGCTCATATCGGCGTTGCGAAAGGCGATGGGGCCGAAATGTTTTATCGTGGCCGATGCGAATTGCGGATATAAGGGCTTTGCGGACTTGCAGGAGCTTGCGGGCGTCCTCTCGCGCCTTTCGGAAGCGGGGCTTAACGCCGTCGAAGATCCCGCAAAGCTTTCGGAGCCCGAGATGGTCGAACTGCAAAAGCTCTGCCGGCCCTTCGGCCTGTCGCTGATACCCGATGTGAACCTGCGTCCGGCGTGGCGCGCTCTCAAAGAGTCGCCGGACGGAATGGGAGACTTTTACAATCTGCACCCGGGTTGCATGGGAGATTTGTACGACATGGCGCGTCTCGCGGAGAAAATATATTCGGGCGGCGCCAAAATAATGATAGGGGACGACAGCTTGATTGGCCCCGGATGCCAGATATACCAGCAAATAGCCTCGGCGGTTTCCGCCTCGTGGTGCGAAGCGCTTGAAAAACCCGGAGAGTCTTCGGCGTTTCTTGACTGCCTGAAAAGCTCGCCCGTGTTCCGCCTGCCCGGCGGGAAGATTGCCGCAAAGCGCGGAGTCCCCGGGTGGGGGCTGGAAGTGGATTCGCAAAAACTCGGCGAAGTTTCCGCGCGCAAGGTTTCAATCTTTGTGAAATAGCCCTCAAAAGGGTTTTGCGCGCCCTTGGAAATTTCGCGGGCATGGCTGTCGGCGGCCGGACGGCGCCGCCGCAAAAATCGGCGGCCGAATATAAAAGTATTGCCATTTTGCGCCTTCGCCGGATAAGTTGTCCGGGAATTTTTTTTGCATATGGAAATTGAAAGCCAGCTCGAAATATTCGCGCAGAACGCCGAGACTTTCATCGGCGCCGAAGATTTGAAAAAGAAGCTCGCCGCCGGCGGAAAACTCAGGGTGAAGCTCGGGGTGGACCCGACGCGCCCCGACCTCACGTTCGGGCACATGGTCGTGTTCAACAAGATGAGGCAGTTCCAGGACTTGGGCCACCAGGCCGTTCTCATTATAGGCGACTACACCGCCTGCATAGGCGACCCGAGCGGCCGCTCCGCCCTGCGCCCCGTCCTCACGCCCGGGGAGGTCGAGGCCAACAGCCGGACGTATCTCGAGCAGGCGTTCAAGGTTTTGGACGAGTCGCGCACCGAGGTGCGCCGCAACAGCGAGTGGTTTTCAAAAATGTCGTTCGGCGACGCGCTCGACCTCGCGCGCAAGATGACGGTCGCCAGAATGCTGGAGCGCGACGACTTCGCCAAGAGGTACGCGTCGAAGACGCCCGTTTCGATAGTGGAGTTCCTCTACCCGCTCGTGCAGGGGTACGACTCCGTGGTGGTGGAGTCGGACGTGGAGCTCGGCGGCAGCGACCAGCTCTTCAACAACCTCGTCGGCCGCGACCTCCAGAGCCAGCGCGGGGCGGCCGGGCAGGCGGTGATAACGATGCCGCTGCTCGTGGGGCTCGACGGCGAAAAGAAGATGTCCAAGAGCTACAACAACTACATCGCCTTCAACGACGACCCGCGCCAGATGTTCGGCAAGATAATGTCGATTGGCGACGACACGATGTGGAAGTACTACCAATACCTTCTGCTCTATTCCCCCGGGCAAATCGCCGAACTCAAATCGGGGCACCCGATGGCGGCCAAAAAGGAGCTCGCGCGGCTGATGGTCGAAAAATTCGCGGGCGCGGAAGTCGCGCGCGGGGAGCTCGAAAATTTCGAGAGGGTTTTCTCCAAAAACGAAATTCCCGAGACCATGCCCGAGTTCAAATGGGCGGATCTTGCGGATTCCGGCGAGTGCAGGCTCGCGGACGTCATGGCCAAAACCGGATTTTTCCCGAGCAAAAAGGAGATACGCAGGCTGATTGAGCAGGGCGCGGTGAAGGTCGATTCCCGGCGGGTTTCCGACCCGCTGGCGGCGCTCCGGCGCCCCGCCGAATCCGCGGTCGTGCAGGCCGGCAAGAGAACCTTTTTCAGGGTCAGGGCGTAGCGGGGGCGGGTCAGCCGTATGGACGCGTCCCACGTCGACGCTCTCGGCACGGAGAGGATATCGAGGCTCATCGTGCGCTATTCTATGCCCACGATGCTCTCGACCGTCGTGAACGCCTCCTACAACGTCGCCGACCGCATATTCGTCGGGCGCACCTGCGGGGAGGACGCGCTTGCGGCCATAACCGTGTGCTTTTCCCCGACCCTCTTCCTGCTGGCGATAGCCATGACAATCGGCCACGGCAGCGCCACGATGATTTCCATATGCCTGGGCGCCGGCAGGCGGGAGGCCGCCGAAAAGTTTCTGGGGCAGGCGGTGTTTTTGTTCGGGGTTTTCTACGCGGTCGTGGCGGCATTGGCGCTCTCGTTTATGCCGCAGATACTGGCGTTCTTCGGGGCGACCCCGAAAATTCTCCCCGATGCCTGCGCGTATTACTCCATAATCATAGGCGGGCTGATTTTCGACAAGATTTCCTTCGGGGTGAACAACCTCGTGCGCGCCGAGGGCAGGCCGGTCGTGGCGATGTCCACAATCCTCATCGGAGGGGTGGCGAACGTGCTTCTTGACTGGCTGTTTCTCGTGGAGTGGAGCTTGGGCGTGCGGGGCGCCGCCGCGGCGACCGTCATGGCGCAGGCGTGCGCCTCCGCGTGGGTTGTCGGATATTATTTCAGCGGAAAGAATTTTCTGAAAATTCGCGCGCGCAACCTCCGCGCGTTCCCGCGGCTTTTCAGGCAGATGGCCTCCGCGGGCTCGCCGTCTTTCATAATACAGGCGTTCGCGGCGTTTTCGGTCTCGGTATTCGTGGTGCAGGCGCGCTCCTACGGGTCGGAGTCGGCCCTTGCGGTGATCGGCGTGTGCACGACGGTGACGACCTTTCTCTTCCTTCCGATAGTCGGGTTGAGCATGGGCGTGCAGCCGATAATCGGCTACAACTGGGGCGCGAAAAATTTCAGGAGGGTCGGCCGGGCGTTTTCCCGCGCCCTGTGGGCGGCCACCGCCGTATGCGCCGCCGGATTTGCGTTCGCGGAGCTCTTCCCCGGGGCGATTTTCGAGCTGTTTCTCGGTCCGGGCTCCCCTCTGCTCTCCACCGGCGAGGGCGCGCTGCGGCTGATGGCGGCGGGAATGGCGTTTATAGGGGTCAACATCGTGGCCTCCGGGTATTTCCAGGCCACGAAGCGCCCGGCCGTGTCCATATTCGTCACCACCCTCCGGCAGATAATATTTCTCGTCCCGGCGATGGTTTTGCTGCCGAGGGCCTTCGGGCTCGACGGGCTCTGGGCGAGCTTCCCGATAGGCGACATAAGCGCGTTTTTTGCCACCCTGTTTTTCATAGTCCGCGAAATGCGCCTCCTGCGCCGCAGGGTTGCGGAGGAAGGGGCGTCGCGCTCAGGAACCGCCTGAGGGCTGCTTTTGGAGGCTAAAAAACCTTCCGCCCGGCAAAAAGATATTGAAAAGCGCGCGTTTTTGGAAATACTCGGCGCAATATGTTAAGAAGGACTTTTATGGCCGTTTTGCCGTCCATCGTCGCGGCGGCGGCTTTCGGGCAGTCGCACATCGACGCGGGCACCGTCCAGACGGAGGCGGGGAGGCTCGGAGTGCCCGTGTATTCCGTTGCGATAACTTCCCCCGACGCGAACCTGGCCGCTCTTGCCAGGCGCGCGTTCGGCCTCCACGGAAGCTACAAAATCGTTCCGCCGCAGAGCGCCCAGTTCGTTTTCGACTTCGCGCCCGCGGGGGCGAAGTCCGTGAAGCTCTCTATTTCAAAGGGGCTTTCGTTCGAGAGCGTCTCGGCTGGCTCCGGCATGGTCGAGGCCCTCATGAAGGCCTGCGACGCCGCCGTTTTGCGCACCCTGCGCTCGCCGGGGTTTTTCGCGGGGACGATAGCGTTTTCGTATTCCCCCGACAACTGGAAGACGTCGGAGATATGCGTTTCGGACGTCGTGTTCCAAAACGTGCGCTCGATAACGCGCGACAAGTCGGACTCCCTCATGCCCCACTTTTCCCCCGACGGCAGGAGGATCCTGTACACGGGCTATTTCAGGACGGGGTTCATGGATTTGTACTCCATAGACCTGGCGACCAACACGCGGAGGGTTTTCGCCTCCTTCAAGGGAAGCAATACGGGGGGGGCGTTTTCGCGCGACGGCTCGAAAGTCGCCCTCATACTGACTTCCAGCGGCAACGCGGAAGTCTGGACGGCCAACGCCTCCGGCGGGGGCTTCAAGAGGCTCACCAACACCAAGGCTACCGAGAGTTCGCCGGGGTTTTCTCCGGACGGCTCCAAAATCGTGTTTGCGAGCGACGTCATGGGCGGCCCCCAGATTTACACCATGCCGTCATCCGGCGGCAAGATGCAGCGCGTCAACACCCGCATGAGCGGCTATTGCTCCGAGCCCGCCTGGAACCCGCGCTACGCCGACAAAATTGCCTTCACCGCGGCGGTGGGCAGAGGGTTCCAGGTGGCGGTGTACGATTTCGCCTCCCGCTCCTCCAAGTGGGTGAGCTCGGGCGAAAACACGTCGGGGGCGGTATGGCTCAACGACGGCAGGCACCTGATATGCACCAAGTCGAAGGGGGACGCGCGCAAGCTGTACGTCGTAGACACCGAGACCAACAGCCAGAAGCCGCTGCACACATCGTCTTTCAACGCCAAAGAGGCCGACTTCGTCTACGCCCCGCGCTGAACAAAGAACAACCCGCCCGAACCCGAAATGAATCTCGCAACGCTCGACCTCGAAGGCGTTCTCATTCCCGAAATCTGGATAGCGTTTGCCGACGCCGCGGGAATACCCGAACTGCGCAGAACCACCCGCGACGAGCCCGACTACGACAGGCTCATGCGCTACCGCCTCGGCATACTCGCCGAGCGCGGCGTGAAGCTCGCGGACATAAGCCGCGTAATATCGGGGCTCGAGCCGCTCGACGGCGCGCGGGAGTTCATTGACTGGCTGAAGTCGAGGACGCGCGCGGTGATTCTCTCCGACACGTTCGAGCAGTTTGCGGCGCCCCTAATGGCCAAGCTCGGCTCGCCTACGCTCTTCTGCCACGAGCTCGAGATCGCCCCGGACGGCTCGGTTTCCGGCTACCGCCTCAGAATGCCCGACCAGAAGCGCAGGGCGGTGGAGGCTTTCCGCTCGCTGAACTTCGAGGTGATCTCCACGGGCGACTCTTACAACGACCTCTCGATGCTGCGCGCCGCCGACCGCGCAGTGCTCTTCCGCCCCACGGACAGGTTCGCGGCGGAGAATCCCGACCTTCCGGTCGCGCGCGACTACGCCGAATTGAAGGAGTTCTTTTCGCGCCATGTCGGAGAATAGCTTTTTATGAAATCCCAAAAGACAAACGGCAGATACGCCGCCCGCGGAGTTTCGGCGGGCAAGGAGGAAGTCCATGCGGCGGTCGACAGGCTCGACAGGGGGCTCTTCAAGGGGGCTTTTTGCAAGATCACGGAGGACTACCTCACGGGCTTGAAGTCGCGCTGCAACGTGATCCACTCGGACGGCAGCGGAACGAAGTCGATCATAGCCTACCTCCATTACAGGGAGACGGGCGACGCCTCGGTTTTCAGGGGCATATCCCAGGACTCAATCGTCATGAACATCGACGACCTGCTCTGCATAGGGGCGGCCGAGAGGATTCTCATCTCCAACACCGTCAACCGCAACGCCCGCAACTTCGGCGGCGAGGCGCTCGCGGAGCTCATAGGCGGCGCGGAGGATTTCCTCGCGCGCCTGCGCTCGCTCGGCGTGAAGATTCATTCCGGCGGCGGGGAAACCGCCGACGTGGGAGACCTGACCGGGGCGGTGGTGGTGGATTCCTGCGCGGTGGCGGTCATGCGCCGCGACAGGGTGATTTCGGGCGACGGGATAAGGCCGGGGCTGGCGATAGTCGGCCTCTCGTCGGCGGGCAGGGCGGCTTACGAGGACTCCGAGAATAGCGGCATAGGCTCCAACGGGCTTACGAGCGCGCGCCACGATATGCTCTGCCCGTACTACCGCGAAAACTATCCCGAAACCTTCGACCCCGGCACCGACAGAAGCCTCGTATACTGCGGACCGCACAGGCTCGACGACCCACTCGAGGGTTCGCGCATGACGGTCGGGCAGGCGCTCCTCTCCCCCACGCGCACCTACGCGCCCGTGGTGATGAAAATCATGAAAAGGCACCCCGGGCTGATAAGGGGGCTTGTGCATTGCTCGGGCGGCGGGCAGACGAAGTGCGTGCGCTTCGGGAAGGGGGTTCATTTTGTCAAGGACGCCCTCATGGAGATCCCCCCCGTTTTCAGGGCCATACAGAAGGCGAGCGGCACTTCAGACAGGGAGATGTTTGAAGTCTACAACATGGGCCACCGCATGGAGGTATACTGCGTGAAGTCCGACGCGGCTAAGGTCGTGGAGATCGCCGAATCTTTCGGAATCGCGGCCCAGGTTGTCGGCCGCACCGAGAAGTCGGCGCGCGCGGACCGCAAAAACCACGTGACGATAAGGCACGCGGGCAAAACCCTCGAATACGGCCCGCGCGACTGACGTTTTGTGGCCGGCGCCGGCGCAAAGTCCGAAAATTTCAAAAAAATAGAAAATGTTAAAAGCAGGCATAGTCGGGCTGCCCAATGTGGGCAAGAGCACCCTTTTCAACGCGTTAACGCGCAGCAGGAAGGCGGAGGCGGCGAATTACCCCTTCTGCACGATAGAGCCCAACGTCGGAGTCGTGGAGGTTCCGGACGACAGGCTGAAGCCGCTTGCGAAAATCGCAAAGACGAATGTAATCATACCCGCCGCGGTGGAGTTCGTGGACATAGCGGGCCTCGTGGCCGGCGCGAGCAGGGGCGAGGGGCTCGGAAACAAGTTTCTGGCGAACATCAGGGAGGTGGACGCGATAGTGCACGTCGTACGGTGTTTTGACGACGGCGACATTCTGCACAGCATGGGCTCCGTCGATCCCGTACGCGACATAGAGGTCATCACCACCGAGCTGGTTCTGAGCGACATGCAAAGCTGCGAAAAACAGCTTGAGTCCAACGCGCGCAAGGCCAAGGGCATGGACAAGGAGGCCGTGAAGAACGTCGGGCTTTTGAAACGCCTTATGGAGCATCTCAACGAGGGCAGGCCTGCCTCAACGCTCCCCGGCGTATCGGACGACGACCTCGCGCGCATAAAGTCCTTTTTTCTCCTGACTTCAAAGCCCGTGATCTACGCGTGCAACGTCGCGGAATCCGACATTGGGGACGGCGGGGCGTCCAACGGGTACGTCGCCAAGGTGCGCGAGTTCGCCAGGCAGTCCCACGGCGCGGATTCGTGCGCGATATGCGCGCGGCTCGAAGAGGAGCTCTCGTCGCTCGAGCCGGCGGAGGCCGGAGAGTATCTTGCGGAGCTCGGGGCGGCGGACAGCGGGGTTTCGGAGCTGATACGAAAGACATACGATCTCCTGGGGCTCGCCAGCTACTTCACCGCGGGCGAAAAGGAGGTGCGCGCCTGGACCTTCAAAAAGGGCATGACCGCCCCCCAGTGCGCGGGCGTAATCCACACCGACTTTGAGCGCGGGTTCATCAAGGCGGAGGTTGTCTCCTACGGGGATCTCGCCGCGGCGGGCTCGGTGCACGGCGCCCGGGAGGCCGGAAAATACAGGCTCGAGGGCAGGGACTACCTCTTCAAGGACGGGGACGTGGCGCTGTTCAGGTTCAACGTTTAGCATGAAGACGGCCGCGCTGAAAATTCTCTACGCCGCCGCTTCCTCCAAGAGGCTCGCGGTGGGGCTGATGATGTACGCGACATTTCTGGTTTTCGTCGCCACCCTCGCCCAGAGGGAAATCGGGATTGCGGCGGCGCAGGCGAAATACTTTGAGAGCTTTTTTTGCGCGGGCTCCGTCGGCCCGCTGAAATTTCCGATGTTCGGGGGCGCGCTCGTCGGGCTCGCGGCCGTGGTCAACATCGTGGCGAGCGGCTGGCGGTACGTAAGCGGCGGGCTCTTCGGGTTCGGCGCGTCGGTGGCGCACATGGCCCTTGTGCTGCTCATAGTCTCGGGCGCGCTGCAATATTTCATGCGGGTGGAGGGGTCGCTCGTATTGCGCGAGGGAACCTCCTCCGACACCATTGTGGTCGGAGCGAAAGAGGGCGCTGCCGGCGAGGCGGTGAAGCTTCCGTTCAGCGTGAGGCTCGCGGATTTTTCCGTCGAGCATTGGGATTCGAGCTCCACGCCGAAGAGCTTTTCGAGCAGGGTGGAGTTCTCGCGCGGCGAGAGCAGGTCGGAGCAGGTGGTGTCCATGAATTCGCCCGGCTCCTTCGGCGGCTGGACTTTCTACCAGATGTCCTACGGCGACGGCGGGAGGACGAGCGTGCTCGCCGCGGTTCGCAATCCGGCGCGGCTCCTTCCGTGGCTCGCGGTGGGCGCGACTTTTATCGGCATGGCGGCAATGTTCCTGCCGAGGCTCTTTGAAAAGGGGAGGGACGGCGGTGAATAGGGCGGCGTTTTCCTTCGGCGCGCTGTTTTCGATTCTCGTTGCGGCTTCGCCCCTCGCCGTCTGGCAGGCGTTTCTCGGCGACCCCATGTACGACTCGCTCTTCGGCCCGAGCTTCGGCTCGCTCCCGGTCTTGAAGGCGGGAAGGGTTATGCCGGTTTCGAGCGCGTCGGCCGACGTCCTGAAATCCATAAGCGGCAGCGCGACCGCCAAGACGCGCGACGGCAAAATTTCCTCCTCCAAATGGCTCTGGACGCTTTCGGCCGACGCCCCGCGCCTTGCGGGGGAAAAGACTATGCGCACCGACAGCAGGGATCTCCAGAAGATTCTCGGCGTGCCCGGCAGGTATTTTTCGTACGACGACTTGGCCAAAAACTACTCGAAAGTCGAGGAGGCCGCCGCCTCGCGGGACAACGGGCCGCTCGCCTCCGCCGCCGCCGAGGCGCTCGAAAAGGGGCTCGCATACGCGGTGGCGGCGAACGCGTTTTCGGTCAAGGCCCCCGGGGAAAAGTCGGCGGAAGCCGGCCTGGAAAACTGGCGCAGGGCGGTCGGGGAGGCCGCCGCGGAGCTGAAGTCCGCGCGCGAGCAGAAGCGCGAGCCGGATCCCTCCAAGCTCTCCCGCGCGAGCGCGACCCTCGAATACCTGCGCGGCGTCGCGGGCTTTGAAAGCGCATACCCGGACGCCGCCGTAAACTCTATCGCCGCGGGCTCCGGCTATTCCACGCCATCGAGGGTTATGCTCGACCTTAATGCCTCCGAGCCCTCCAAAAGGCTGCTGAAAATCTACGCGCGCGCCGGCGACGCCATAGCCGCGGGGGATTCCGCGGCCGCCGGGAGCGCGCTCGCCGAGGCCGACGAAATCCTGTCCAAAGCGGGCGGGCTGCAGCGGCTCAGGCTGAAAGTCGAAAATTTCGCAAACGCCCTGTCTCCGTTTTTCGGCGGGTTCGCCCTCTATTTTCTGGCGCTCGCCGCGTTCGGGCTGTCGCAGCTGTTTTCGTCGCGGGAGGCGGCGCTGCGGACGATTGGGGCGGTGTTTATGGCGTTTGCGGCGTCTTTGCAGGTTTTCGGAATCGCCCTCAGAATGTATATACAGATGCGCCCGCCCGTGACAAACCTGTACTCGTCGCTCGTGTTCGCGGGGGCGGTGGCGGCGGTTCTGGGCGCGTACATTTATTTCCGGAAAAAATACGTGTCGGCTGCGGTCGCCGCGTGCGCGTCGGGGCTGATGTCGCTGCTTGTGGCCATGAACCTGCCGTACAGCGGCGACACAATGGGAATGATGCGCGCGGTTTTGAACTCCAACTTCTGGCTGACCGCGCACGTCGTGACGATAATGGTGGGCTATTGCGGGGTATTTCTGGCCGGGTTTATGGCGCAGGCGAGGCTTGTCGCAAACCTGTTTTCGCGCGGGAATTTCGGGGCCATGACGGGCGACGCGGCGCGTACAGTTTACGCGGTTCTCTGCTTTTCGCTGATGTTCACATTCGCCGGGACGATGCTCGGCGGAATCTGGGCGGACATGAGCTGGGGCAGATTCTGGGGGTGGGATCCCAAGGAAAACGGGGCCCTCATGACCGTCCTCTGGACTGCGGCCGCCATACATGCAAGGAGCATGAGGCTGTGCAGCGACCGCGCGTTTCTCGGGCTCGCCGTGTTCGGGAATATAGTCGCGGCATGGGCGTGGTTCGGCGTAAACCTGATGGGTGTGGGGCTGCATGCGTACGGATTCATAGAGGGCGGGTGGTTTTGGTTTTTCGCATTCGTGTGCAGCCAGCTGCTGACGCTGCCGCTGTGCCTTTACAGGTTTAATCCGCCTCCCGCGCAGTCCGTGGCCGGAGGGGGCGAGGATAAAATTGTCGCAAAATAAGCTTGTATTCGGCGTAAGAACCTCCATAACGGAAAAGATAAAAATGCGAGGTGTAGCTTAGCCTGGTAGAGCGCTACGTTCGGGACGTAGAGGCCGGAGGTTCGAATCCTCTCACCTCGACCATTTGAAAGCCGCTTTCCGTAAGGATTTGCGGCTTTTTTGTGTCATGGGCTTTGCCCATATTTCGCAGGCGCGCATTAAATATGTTTTTGTGCGGTGCAAGATAATTCTTGCAGATTTTTAAAAAATAAGTATATATATTACCATAATTTTATATATAAATAAATATCTGATTTTAGAATTATGAAAATTATGGAAGCTGAGAACGGAAATCATATCTGGGGATTTGATATCGGAAAGGGATCGTTGGGAGAGGCCGTTTTAATGGGGCCGGAGTTTAGGCATGTGGCCTCTTTGCTGTTGGATAAGGATTTCGGGGAAATAAAAACCGCGGCCGGCCTGCGGAGGCAGATGAGGACGCGCAAGGCGCACAAGGCCAGGGAAAAATGGTTGGAGCGCTGCCTTTCCGAGTTTGGAATAGAGCCGCTCAAACGCAGGGAAGTCGGGATTGTAAACGGGCAGTGGAAGCTGATATCAAAAGGCAACGAACGCCTGGAGCGCGAGTTTCCGCCGGACGGCGAGGACATTTGCTACAACGCTGTCGCGCTGCGCTGCAAGTTGCTTCTCGGGGAGAGCCTGGAGGATTGGCAGATTTTTAAAGCCCTGAATTCCGCCATTCAAAACCGCGGCTACGACGAAAATATCCCGTGGAAAGAGTCGGAAGTTTCATCTTCAAAAAAGGAGGAAGACGATTACGCCAAAAAGCTTTCCCAGTATTCAAAGTATAAAAGCGAATTGTTTGGGAGTTTTGAAGGCGGGGAAAAATACGACTATCCGTGCTTTTTCAAGGCCTATAAGATGGGGCTTTGGTCGCCGGAAAATCCGGAGCGGGTGGAGATACGCATAGACAACAACGCGCAAAAGGCGAAAGGCTATGTCATTCCCCGCAAAGAGGTGGAAAAGGAGTTTGAAAGCCTCGTCGAAGCCGCATCAAGATGGTATCCCGCGATGAAGGGGAAGGCCATGTACATAATGTACGGAGTTTCGGAAACTCCTTACGCTTCATATAGGCAGGCCCTTAGGGAAAAGTTCGGTCTCAGGCGCGGGGCCGAAAGCGACTGGACGGCGCTCGGGCAAAAAATTCCGAGATTCGACAACAGGATAATCGATAAATGCAGGCTGATACCACGCATGAACGTTTGCAAGATAAGGCCGCTTTCGGAAATCAAATGCGGAGATGATCTGTTGCATTACGAAATTACCCTTTCGTTAAAGCTTCTCAATTTGCGCTTTTTCAGAAATTCAAACGTGGAATCGCTTTCATTCGAGGAGTTCAAGGCGGCGTTTGAAATCGCAAAAGGCGCAAAGTACAAGATGGGAAAAGCGGCTTTGAAAAAGTTTTTGAAATCGATTTCCGCGTCCGTTTTGAGCGAGGATCAGTCCGAGGTGGAGGCTCCGAGGGATAACGGAAGGTCGTCGTTTTCGAGACCCGCGATGAAACTTTTGAAAGAGCTCATATTTTCGGGCATGCCTCCTTCCGAGTTTTACGCGCAAAAGGCGGAAGAAATCTCGAATTCCGATCCCAACAAGGGGCTTGTGGCTTCGGATTTGGATTTCATAAAACTGATGGGGAATTGCGACTGGAGCGGCATTTTTATTCCCGATGTGGAAACCTACCGTTTTGCGAGCCGCGGCGCCGATTCGGCAAAGCTTATAAATGGACTTATAGGCTCGCAGAACAATCCCATAGTCCGCCACAGGCTTTCGTTTTTCTATGAACGCATAAAGTTTCTCGAATCGAAATTCGGAGTTCCGGACAAGATAGTGCTCGAGTTTGTGCGCGAAGACTTCATGGGCAATGAGCAAAAGAAGCGCATGCATATAGAAATGAAAAGGCGCGCTTCGGAAAAAATGCTTATAGCGAAAAAACTGGACGAGGCGGGCTACAAAGGCGGAAATTTGCTGCTGAAAATGGAGCTCCTTGAAAAACAGGGGGGAGTCTGCCTGTATACCGGTGAACCTCTGCTGCCGAGCGAACTTGAACTTCTCGAAATAGAGCATATAGTCCCGCGCAGCAGGGGTGGCCCCGACGCCCAGTACAACTATGTATTGACAAAAAGGGAAACGAACAAGGAAAAGGCCGACAGGACGCCGTTTGAATGGATGTCGTCGGATCCCGCAAAATGGGCGGGGTATTCCGACAGGGTGAAGGCCCGCGCGGGGGCGCTCGGGAAGAAGCGTTGCGAACTGCTTTTGGAAAAGAACGCCGAAGAGCTGGTTGAAAAATATACGGCCCTCGCGGAGACCGCGCACATTTCAAAACTCGCTCAAAAAATAGTCTGTCTTCATTTCGGATTCCAGTTTGGAGGGTTGAGCGGAACAAAGCGCGTGTTTACGGTGCCTGGCGCGCTTACTTCAAAAATTCGCAGTTTCTACGGCCTGAACAAAATTCTGCATAACGAGAATTCGGCGGAAGGCGGGCTTTCCTTTGAGGAATTTTTGAAGCGCGCAGAAGAATTGGACAAAAAGAACCGCAAGAATAAAAAACACCACGCGCTGGACGCGATGTGCCTGTGTTTTGCGCCTACGGGCGTCAATTCAAAGCGCGCGCGAATCGATACGCTATTGCAGCCGTATGCGCGCAATGAAAAGGAAGCCGAACTTTTTTTCAGGAAATATCTCGACAGGCTGGTTCCGGCCGACGTGGCCCCGAAAAAGCCGAGATTGGAGGACGGCATATATTCAAAGCGCATAGTCGGAGGAAAGGAATGCATGGTAAAGCGCGTCAATCTTGTGGATTTGGCTTATAAATCCGGATTGAAGCCCGTCTACGATATTTCGGCGCTCATAAAACTTTTGGATAAAGGGGAAAGGGGGATTATCAACCCGCAGATTCGCAAATTGGTTGCGGAATTTGCCCGGACGAATCCTTCTGAGGACGAATGGAGGAAGTGGTGCGAAGAGTTCAGGCTGCCGTCAAAAAGCGGGATTGGAACGCGGGTTATAAGGGTTCTCTTAAATTACGGGGATCCGGCAGAATACAGGGATTTGTCTAAAGACGGATACGGCGCGTTCAGAAGGGGGGACGCGCACAAAGGGCAGATAGTATGGGAATCGACGGACGGAAAATATCATGTTGTCCCGATATATGTTCACTCCTCAAAAGCGCGGCTTCTTGCCGAATTGAACGCGAACTCCAAGAAGAAAAGAATATGCGATATTTTTAATTCGCGTTGCATGGTTAATGTCGGAAATGTCTATAACGACAAGGGAGAACTGCTTCTGCCGGAAGGCGTTTATATGGTGAATACGATAAAGACAAATAGACAATGTGTATTGACGGACGCAAATGGTGAAAAGAGTGGCCAGATAAATCTCAACTATCTCATGAGAGCCGGAATGAGGAAAGTTTCCACCAAGGATTTATGAGTTACCACATCCTTCACATATCGGAGCACGGTTGCAGGCTTTCAAAAGAGCGCGGGCTTTTGGTGTGTAAGAAGGACGGCAAGACGCTCGGAAAAATCGCAATAGAGGATTTGCGGGCGGTGGTGATTTTGGGCGAGAGCGTTTGCATAAGCGCCGCCGTTTTTGCGAGCGTTTTGGATAACGACGCCGTGATGATACATTGCCGCAACTATAAGGCGGTCGGAATTTCCGTACCCAATAATAGAACCTATGACGCCCGGGTAGTATTGAATCAGGCGGCCGGAAACCGCAATTTGAACGCCGCGATATGGAGGAGGCTTTTGCGCGCAAAAGTGGAAAATTGCGCGAGGTGTCTGGCGCTGATGGGGGTGAAAAATTCCCGCCTCGCAAAGCTCGCCGTTTCAAAGGGCGAACCCAACGAAGCCTGGTGCGCGCGGGAGTATTGGAAGCATTACTTCCCGCGGCTTGGAGAGAGCGGGCAGGGGCGGATTCCGCAGGGGAATTCGTCGCCCGTAAATTTGTTTCTCAATTACGGGTACGGGATACTGGGCGGCATTATACACAGGAGCCTGATTGTGGCCGGATTAAACTGCCTTTTGGGGGTAAACCATAAAACATATTATAAAAATACCCCGCTCGTGTACGATGCGATTGAACCGTTTAGGGCGTTTGCGGACTATGCTTTATATGAATATATGCGAAGGCGTTCCGAGCCCAATATTCGGGAGTGGTCTATCTTTTTCGGAAGGTTTTTAAAAGACATGCGCGTAAAAAAGGAAAGGGCGACAATAAAGCTTATGGACGCGGCGGACGTATTGTGTGAAAATTTGGCAAATGCGTACAGATACAAGAAGGCGGAGCTTATGTGGCTTCCCGTTCTCGATTGACGCCCGGATGCGGAACAAAAAGAAAAGTCCTTTTAGAATGGGGTGGCTTATGGCGATGTTCGACCTGCCCGTTCTTCTCGAAGAGGAACGCAGGGAGGCCGCGCGTTTTAGAAAAGCCCTGCTCGACGACGGTTTTATAATGATTCAGTATTCTGTGTATTCCCGCCCGTGTGTTTCTCTCGAGAGAATGACAAAATACTATAACAAAGTAAAAGGCTACGCTCCGACAACCGGGGACATACGGCTGCTGTTTTTTACGGACAAGCAATGGGGTATGAGCAGACTGGTATGCAGGGTTCCCAGAAAACTCGAGAAAGTACCTGAACAAATAGAATTTTTCGACGCCTTGAAAAAGGGGGAGCCAAAAGTGGACGATGACGGAAATTTTCTGTTGTTTTAAAAAAATGCCGAATTTCAAGGTGCCATGCAGAGCTCAAAATTCGGCAAAATCAGTTAAGACTTTACAACAAAAATTTTCTATAAGTTAAAGCAATCTATATTGCTATGTCAATACAATTCTTGGAAAGAACATTATGTTGTAAAGTCAAAACTTCGCAATCATGAAAAGAAGGCACAATAATATTCTTGGAAAGAACATTATGTTGTAAAGTCAAAACAACATTTGGCGAAGGCAAATTTGGCGGCGAATTCTTGGAAAGAACATTATGTTGTAAAGTCAAAACACGTTTCGATGCGGAGTTTCAACAGAAACGATTCTTGGAAAGAACATTATGTTGTAAAGTCAAAACACGAAGCGACAAAGAAAAAACTTGTAGATTATTCTTGGAAAGAACATTATGTTGTAAAGTCAAAACACAACACTTATCGGCGCGCGGGCATTGTAAATTCTTGGAAAGAACATTATGTTGTAAAGTCAAAACGAGGACAAGTGCAAATACACGCTCCAAGTGATTCTTGGAAAGAACATTATGTTGTAAAGTCAAAACATTTGTGCGACGCCGCGGTGTTGGGGTCGGATTCTTGGAAAGAACATTATGTTGTAAAGTCAAAACGGCATTTATCGCGGAGAAGAAAAGCGATTTATTCTTGGAAAGAACATTATGTTGTAAAGTCAAAACAACAACGCCGACCTGTGCGGAGCCGACCTGATTCTTGGAAAGAACATTATGTTGTAAAGTCAAAACAAGATCACCGTCATTTATTGCGGATGTGTAATTCTTGGAAAGAACATTATGTTGTAAAGTCAAAACAAAAGCGTTGCACTCGCGCCTGC
>DBGCYC010000099.1:0-18201 GCA_048390825.1 Candidatus Merdousia sp. | reverse complement strand
GTCTGGGCAGAGGCTTGGCGGCACGTTTGAGCTGACTGGCGAGATGGGAGGGGCTGGAAGCCTGGTGTACGTAGTGCCCGAACCTTCTGCGTTTGCAGCTATTATAGGGGCGTTGTCGCTCGCGCTCGCCTTCCGCCGCATGAAAAGATAGCGTTTTTTACGCGCCGTTCGGAGGGATTGCCGGCGCGCTTTTGAAATTCAAAAAATGATGGGATTATGAAAAAGAGGCTGCTGGTTTTGATTTCGGCCGCATTCATTGCGTGCGCTCACGGGAAAATCGAGACGCTTTTGAGGGAGAATTTTGAGGGCGGGATCCCCGAAACCCTCCGCGTATTCAAGTCGCGGATTTCGGAAAATCCCGGCGAGGCCATATCCGGTAAGGCCTCGCTCGTGCGCGAAGCCGCGAATTGGGGGCCGGCGTTCGAGTTCGATGCCGGAAAATTCAACGCCGTCGAGGTGTCGTTCGACTACAAAATTCTCTCAGGAAGCCCGCGCGCCGCGCCTCACGTGCAGTTCATATACAAGCCCGGGGACGGGCCGGAAAAATCCGCGCCCGGCACGGATTACAGGTTCGTGCGCGGCAGGGGCGGCCCCGAGCGTTCAAAGAACGTATTCCACGGCGCATTCGGGAGCCCCGCGAGAGTCAGGGTGAGCGTCCCCGCGGGCGTCAAGATGGCGTTCGACAATTTGAGGGTCAGGGGCGTTTCGGTTCCCGCGCGCGCCGACTGGTCCGCTCCGCACTGGGAGGTTTTCGAGACGTGCAGATACAACCCGTTCAGCCCCCATTACCTCAGGCTGAACGACCGCCACCTCTCCATGTCCGAGGGGGAGTTTTTCCCGTTCATAGACAAATACGGGCAGTTCAAGCACCGCGGGTGGGCGGGGAAAATCCGCTCCGACGCAGATTTAAAGAAGCGCGCGGCCGAGGAGAAAAAATGGTTCGAGGACAATCCGCCGATAGCCTCCCGCGACAAATTTTACGGCCTGGTTGACCCTGCGCGCAGGTACGCCGCAACCGGAAGGTTCCGCACGGAAAAAGTCGGCGGGAAATGGTTTTTCGTCACCCCCGATGGAAACCTCTTTTGGGCGCTCGGCATGTGCGGCCTCGGCTACGACGGGAGGTTTCCGAACCCGTCCGACGAACCGTCGGAATACATCGGCAAGGCGAGGCTCACGCCGTTCGAGGGCAGGGAGAGGTTTTACGACGACGTTTCCGACCCCCGGCACACGGCCGATTCCGGGGGATTTAAGCGCGCCTACCACGGAATGAACCCGGCCAAAGGGTTCGACTTCTACGGGCGGAATCTGGAGCTCAAATACGGGCGGGGCGCGCCCGGCAAAATATCGCTGCTCAAAGCGCGCGCCGGCCGGTTCGGGATAAACCTCGGCGGGCACCTCTGCGACCCCGCCGCGCTCAAGGCGGCTGAAATCCCGTTCACCGTGACGGTCTACAACGGCCCGAACCTCCCGATAAGCGGCGGGTACAAGCTGCACGGCTGGTGGCAGACGCCGCCGGACTGGTTCAATCCGGAGTTCGAGCCGGCGCTGCGCAAAAAGCTGGAGAAGCTCGCGCCGCTCACGCAGTCGCCCTATTGCGTCGGGGTGTTCATAGACGGCGAGCTGCCGTGGATCTCGAAGCCCTGCGAGCTCACAAAGGGGGTTTTGTCATGCAAGCCGTCCCAGCCGGCGAAGGCCGCCCTGCGTGGAATGCTTCAGAAAAAATATCCGTCGGTGGCGGATTTCAACTCCGCGTGGGGTACAAAGTATTCTTCGTGGGACGGCTTCATGGAGGATACCGCCCTGGCGCCGGAAACGGAGGCCGCGAAGGCCGACGCCCTCGCGTTTGAAGACGCCTACATGCGCCGCTATTTCGAGGTGTGCCGCAGGCTCGTGAAGGAGATAGACCCCGACCTGCTGTACCTGGGCTGCTCTTTCAGCATGAGCGGCCGGGAGTGGGAGAAGGCGTGCAGGATTTCCTCGGAGTATTGCGACGTCATATCGTGCAACACGTACAGGTACGGGGTGGCGGGGTTTTCGCTCCCGGAGGGCTCGCGCGACAGGCCCGTGCTCATAGGCGAATGGCATTTCGCCCCGCAGGACGAGGGGACGTTCGGGGTCACGATGATTCCGTCGCGCACGCGCGAGGGGCAGTGCGCATTGGCGGAGGCTTTTCTGAAATCCGCGCTCGAAAACCCGAACATAATAGGGGCGGACTGGTTTGAGTGGGTGGACATTGCGACAACCGGGCGGTTCGACAAGGCTGATTCCGGCGTGGGATTCCTCGACATTGCGGACACCCCGCACTACCCGCTGGTGGAAACTTTCCGCAGAATTTCGGAGAACATGTACGAAACGCGCCTGGACTCGAAGGGCGAGGGCGCGCGCGACGCGGACGACGACCGCAACTGGTAGGGCGCGGAAAGAGGCGCCCCCGGAATCCCTCTCCTCCTTTTGAAAGCCGCGCCTGAATTGCGGGCTTTGCATCGCATCGCAATGTTTGAGGGGAAAATCGAACGTTTGAGGGAAATGTCCAGGGAGGGTTTCGGAAGGATCAGTGGCGTCCGGGGAGGTTGCAGGGGAAGTGAAACCTATGTTAAAACTGATAAGCGGGGGGTGCGTTGTTTGCGGGGCGTTTTCCTGGCGCACAGTTCGCAGGCGCCGTTTTAGGCGTTATAGGAGAGTTCCGGCCCGGCGCAGATGAACCGGCCCGGCATCGGCTTTCCATTGCGCGGGCGTGATTGCCGTCTCGCGCGGTATGCCGTTATGCCCTGCGCCCGCCTGGCGTTGCGGAAGGAATGTAATCCGTAGGGTATGGGAAAACCGTGTGGAATGCCGCTTCTCCAGACGTAATTGCCGCGAGCTTTTTCGTGGCGCGCGCCGACGCGCAGCATGCAGTCCGACATCGGCTTCAATGTCAGGCTGTAGTCCGGGTGAAATGCGCCGCCGTCGAAGACTTCAAAAAAACCGGGCGGCGGCGTGAACATATAGCCGCCTTACCGGTAGATCTCCTTTTGCCCGCTAAGAGGGGTGTTTACCCCTTCAAACGTTAGATTTTTGGCATATTATCGGCTTGGTCGGCGTTTCCCCTTCAAACCCAATCCCGGATAAGGTACCCGCAAGTTCCCCGCTTTGGCGGCTTTTGATGGCTTTTGGCGGGTTTGTGCAACTTTTGGCGGCTATCAACCCTTTTGAGTAAAATCAGCTTTTGGGTTGAGCCGGGCGCGGGCGCGCAAAATCCGATGCCGGACAAAATCCTCGGGGCCGACCCGCCGGCTGGCCGCGCCTAATCGTCACGGAATTCCGCCGGCCGCACCGCGAAGGTTTCCGCAGGCAGCATGCGCCGGGTTGGGGGCCGCGGCTGGCGGAAGCCCGCGCGCAGGGAGACAATCTATGCGGGGAAATGCTAATCCGCGAGGGACCGCGCGTTGATGCCGAAAGACTCGAATAGCTCGGGGCCGTCCGCGGAGAATCCGAAGTCGTCGGTGCCTACGACTCTTCCTGCGTATTTGTGCCACAGCCCCGTCACCCCCGCTTCTATGGCGATTCTGTTTTGGCAGCAGGGCGGCAGAACCTCGTCTTTGTATTCGGCGTCCTGCCGGTCGAAGAGCTCCATGCAGGGCATCGACACCACGCGCGTCTGCGGCTCCGTTTTGGCGGCTTCCAGCGCGCATTGGAGCTCGGAGCCCGTGGCGATGATTATCTTTTTGAGGCCGCCGGCCTCGCGCTTTGCTATGTACGCGCCGCGCAGCGTGCCGAGCCTGCGGGTTTTGACGGGGATTTCGTTCAGTATGGGAAGGTTCTGGCGCGAGAGCGCGAGCGCCGTAGGCCCGTCCCTGCGGGCGAGCGCGTGAGCCCAGGCGGCGGCGCACTCTTCGGCGTCCGCCGGCCTCATAACGTCGAGGCGCGGAATGCAGCGCAGCATGGATACGAGCTCGACCGGCTGGTGCGTCGGGCCGTCGTAGCCAACGCCCACGGAGTCGTGCGTAAAGACATATTGCAGGCGCAGGCGCGAGAGGGCCGCCACCCTAATGGAGCCCGTCATGTAGCCGGCGAAGGTGAGAAACGTCGCGCAGGAGGGCTCGAATAGGCCGTAATATGCTATCCCGTTGGTTATCGCGCCCATGGCGTGCTCGCGGATCCCGTACCATATGTTGCGGCCGTTTCGGTTTTCCGCGGAAAAGTCCCCCATGTCTTTGAGGTAGTTTTTCGTCGAGCCGAAGAGGTCGGCGGCGCCCGTTATCATGTACGGCAGCCTTCGGGCGAGCGCGTTCATCGCGGCCCCGCCGGAAACGCGGGTCGCGCTCTTGTCGTCTGCGGGAAATTCCGGGACGAGCCCGAGGAGCTTTTCGGCCGATTCCGAGCCTTCCTTCGTCGCGCACGCATGGAGTTCGGCGGCCTTTTCGGGGTTGGCGGCCTTCCATTTTGCAAACAGCGCGTCCCACTCGGCGGAGATTTTTGCGCGCCCGGCTTTGATTGCGCCGAAAAATTCGCGGGTCTGCTCCGACACGCGGAATTTTTCCGCGGGCAGCCCGAGGTTTCTCTTTGCCTCGTCGGCGAACTTCGCGCCCCCCTCGCCGTGGCCCTTTGCAGAGTTTTCGACTTCCGGTATGCCTTTTGCTATGGTCGTCTTGAAAATCACGAGCTTGGGTTTGTCGGAAGCCGAATTTTTGGCGGCGAGCAGAGTTCTTCGCACCGCCGGAATGTCGTGCCCGTCGCACTTTGAAACCTCCCAGCCGCAGGCTTCAAAGCGCATGGCGGTGTCTTCGGACATCGTTTTGGAGGCGTCGGCGTCGAGGGTGACGTCGTTGGAGTCGTACATCAGTACGAGGTTGCCGAGCTTCATCACTCCGGCTATCGCCGCGGCCTCGGAGGATACGCCCTCCTGCATGCACCCGTCGCCCGCGAGGCACCAGATTTTGTGGGAGAATATCTTTTCGGAAGGCGTGTTGAAGCGCGCCTCCGCCATCTTTTCGGAGATCGCCATGCCCACGGCGTTGCCTATGCCCTGCCCGAGCGGGCCGGTGGTGGTCTCGACCCCCTCGGTTTCGCCGTATTCGGGGTGGCCGGGGGTCTTGGAGCCCTTCTTCCTGAAATCCGCGAGGTCTTCGGCGGATATGGCGTAGCCGGATATGTGCAGCCAGGAGTAGAGAAACATGCTCCCGTGCCCGGCGCTGAGTATGAACCTGTCGCGGTCGGGCCACTGCGGCCTGGCGGGGTCGCACCTGAGGATTTCCCCGAAGAGCACCGCCCCTATTTCGGCGCAGCCCAGCGGCAGCCCGAGGTGTCCGGACGCGCGGGCGGCTATCGCGTCGATCGCCAAACCCCTCGCTTCGTTTGCGGCTTGTTGCAGGATAGAGTCTCTTTCCATATCTGATTTTCCAATGCAAGAGTAGGGCGCCGCGGACAATTTTCAACGTTTTTTTCCCGCCGCGCTCCGAAACTCCGGCCCGTCTCTCGACCCCCCGCGCGGCCGCCGGGTTCCGCCGCGTTCCCAAATAAACTTAAAAAACTGTTGAAATTGTCGGAGGATTCAAAATACTTTTCCCTTATATGATTACCTTTTTCAGAAAAATCATGCTTGTGTGCGCGTGCGCCCTGCCGGCGGCAGTCTTCGCTCAAAAGGAGGTATCCTACAAGCTAAGGCCGCTCGACGTGCTGGAAATGCGGGTGTTCCAGGAGCAGGATATGGACACTTTGTGCAGGATAAGCGCCAACGGCGAGATCGTCCTGCCGCTCATAAACAACGTGAAGGTCGCCGGCCTGTCGCTTCAGGACGCCCAGGCGAAAATCAAGGAGCTTTACGAAAAAGACTACCTCGTGAGCGCCAATGTCAGCCTCTTCATAAGGGAGTACGCCCCGCAGCGCGTGTACGTCATAGGGCAGGTAAACAAGCCCGGCGAGGTGATTTTCCCGCCCGAAGAGCAGATGACGCTCTCCCGCGCCATAGCCGGCGCGATGGGAACGTCCCGCATCGCCAACCAAAGGTCCATCAACATCAAGCGCAAGATGCCCGACGGCGGCATAAAGGTTTTCGAGGTCGATTTGAAGGCGATCCTGACCGACAAGAATGCGAAGGATTTCCAAGTTTACGACGGAGACACGATAGAGGTGCCTGAGGCGATGTTCTGACGCCCTGCGCGCAGCTGTATCGTTTGCCGCGCTCCAATCCACATCTACAAAATTTTCGATTATGGAAAACACCGAGTCCAAAGACAATTCGGGACAAAAGACCGTAAAGAGGGTCATCAAAAAGAGGATAATATCCGACGCTTCTGGCGCGTACGGCTACGGCCCGGGCTACGGGGGAGGCTACGGCTTTGGCGGCGGCTACGGAGGTTACGGCGGCTACGGCTTCGGCGCCGGGGGCTATGGCTACGGATACGGCTACGGCGGCGGACAGGGCGAGGGCGGATCCCCCGAAAGGCCCAACCGCACTTTCCGCGACTACATGATGATTCTGCGCGAGAGGTGGGCGTACATTCTCATTACCGCTCTCATCATTCTCGCGGGCGTGATACTTTATACCCTGCGTGTCACCCCAATCTACATGTCGGTTTCCCGCGTGCAGATACTGCGCGATTCCGACGTGGCCATCGAGGGCCCGGGCTCGACCGACAGGAGCCGAAACAATTCGGTTCTTACCATCGAGGACTTCAACACGCAGGTCAAGATTCTCGAGAGCAATGAAATCATAAGGGCGGTGAAGTCGAGAATGAAGGAGGACGAGATAGTCCGCTTCATGGCGCCGTTTAACGACATGTTCACCCTCGGGCCCCGCAAGACCGAAGAGGAGCTTCTCGCCGAAAACCGCACCATAGCCCCGGAAAGAATGTCGCTGATAATCCGCATCGCCTTCGAGCACCCGGATCCCGACATGGCGGCGACCATCGCAAACCTCTTCGCGCAGGAGTATCTGAACTATACGCACCACACGCGCGTCCAGAAGATTCTCGACAGCATAGACGAGCTGCGCATAAAAGTCTCCCAGCAGGAGGCCAAGGTGAAGGAGCTCGACAAGAGGCTCGTGGAATACCGCGAGCAATACAAGGCGATTTCGCTCGAGAACCTCGACGACGTGGACAGAAACGAGCTCCGCGACATCAACACGATTCTCACCTCCGACAAGCGCGCCTACGACGCGGCCTCCACCCAGTGGAACCTCGTTCAGGAGTTCAAGCGCGACGGCAAGGATCTCGCCGACCTCCCGTTTATCGCGGAGCTCCCGCAGATAAGCAAGCTTCTGACGGACAAGTCGGGCCAGCAGGTGTTCGTAGCCTCGTCTGAAAAGCGCTACAAGGAAAAGCATCCGCGCATGATAGAGGCACGCAAGGCCCTCGACCAGATAAACAAGGAACTCGCCGCGGCGATAGGCTCCGCCGAGCAGAAAGTCCAGGCCGCATACGAGGCCGCGCGCCAAAATTACGAGCAGTCGCAAAAGAGGCTCCTTGAAAAGAAGGAGCAGATCCTCGATTTGGGCCGCAAGGCGATAGTTTACAAGTCAATCGAGCGCGAAAAGCAGGTCGCCGAGGGAATGCACGCGGCGTTCATCGCCTCGATGAACGTCCGCCTCGCGCAAGTCAACCTTATCAACGAGGGCGCCAACATAATCGACAAGGCTTCCCCCGGCATACGCCCAGTGCGCCCGAATATCCCGATGAATATCGCCCTCGGCGTATTGGGCGCGCTGGCCGGCGGCGTCATGGTGGCTTTTATAGTGGCGTTTATGGACGACAGGGCCAAGAGCGCCTACGACATCGAGTCAGTTGTCGGACTTCCGCTTCTGGGCGTCATTCCCAGAATCAGGAGGCTCAACTCCTCGCAGAAGGCGCAGGTTGCGGTCTCAAACGCGGACAGGGCGACGACCGAGGCGTTCCGTTCCGTGCACTCGATGCTGAAGGTAAACAACATCGCCAAGGATTCCAAAGTGCTCCTCTTCACGTCGACCACCCCGTCGGAGGGCAAGTCTTTCGTCGTCACCAATCTGGCCCTCATGTGCGCCATGCACGGCGAAAAGACCATAATAATCGACGCCGACCTCCGCCTGCCCGCGATGGCCAAAGTGCTCGGAATAGAGTCGCGCGACGGCATAGTCGGGTATGTCGAGGACGGCAGGCCGCTCGAGGACTGCGTCATAAAGGACTATTATCCGAACCTCGACGTCCTCCCGTGCGAAAAGCGCTCTCAGAACCCCACGCAGGCGTTGAGCAGCGAGGAGTTCATTTCGATGATTGCCAAGTTCCGCGAGCAGTACGACAAGGTCTTTATCGACTCCCCGCCGGTCGGCGCGGTCAGCGACGCCATCGCCCTTCTGCCCTATGTGGACGGCGTGATTTACGTCGTGAAGTTCAATTCGGTTTCCCGCAAGGCCATTCAAAAGAATGTCCGCCGTTTGATGATCTCGAACGTCCCGGTCGTGGGCGCCATAATGAACATGGTAAGCCAGGGGTCGGCTTCCGGGTACAGCCTCAACTACTACGACAAGTCGTACCAGAACTACTACACGATGCCCGATGTCGAGGAGGATTCCGAAACCGAAGAGGCGGAGGAGGAAGGCGGCGCGGAAAAACCCGAAGATTCCAAATAGTTTTGGGAGGGTTTGCCCCGAAATGCGCGCGGATATGTGCTCCGCGCGCTTTTTTTGCGCCCTTTTTTTCGCGTTTGTTGCCGGGTCGTAGAGAGGGGGGGAAGAAAGGCGTGTCAAAGTTTTTCGGCGCGCAGTCGCGGAATTTGCGTACGTTTCTTGCGCGGGCAGGCCGCGCCGTTTCAGGGGTGGCCGTATTTTTGGAGGGTCTTGCGTTTTTTGCGTGGGTCGCATTAAAAGGCGAGGGGGAAAGCGCCGGAAAGCCCGCCAAAAGATACGCTAAGAGGCGCGCCGGGAAAATGGCCTGCCGTCGCCGGTAATTGCCGGACATTTTGGAATTGCGGAGGAAAACCCGGGAATGGCGGGGTTGTACGGCAGACGTTTGGCGGCGGGGTTTTCAGGAAGTGTATCGTGAAGTTTTATTTTGGCAAATGGAGCAGGATTAAAAAAGGCTTTCGGAAGGGGCGTTGCGAGGGGCTTTCGGCGATGTTGCAATATGAATGCAACCCCTGTTAAAATCGGGAAGTGGGCGCGCAGGGTGCGCTTCTAAGTTTAATATAGGCTGCAGCCCCATTGCAACCTTCCCGAACCGCCATTGCAAAATTCCTCCCGAAGGCCCTCCCCAAAATCCTGCTTCATTTGCCAAAATAAAACTTCACGGTACACTGTGGGTTTCAGCATCGGGTTGTAGGCAAAATGATTTAATTAGCGACAGATGATTTGAATGGCGGACGATTGGGGCAAATTGCGGACTATTGCGGACGCGGGGCGGACTTGCGGTTGCCCTGCTCCATATTTTCAGGTTTGGCGGATTTCCCCCGGTGAAACCCGGATATGGGCCGTTGCGCCAGGCGTTTGAGCGGTTTTTTTCTTCCGACGCACGGCGGGATTGAAAATTCCTACGACGCGCAGCCGGATTGAAAAAAAAGAGCTTCTGCAAACACTTTGCAAAGCCTTTTTATCATTGCATGGAAGGTATCAAACTAAAAAGGCTCAAACGTTTGGAATGCTGTATCAAACCTTTTGATGCGATACTGATTTGTGTGAAAAAATGTATATGTGGGGAGGGGAGGGGTAATTATATTTATATCTTGACATTTATAGTGCTTTTTTATATCCCGGGAATTATTATGAAAAATACCAGGATAGTTCTTACCGCCTCTGCCGCGGCTTTTTCGCTCGTCCCGCTCGCGGCGTTTTCCCAGACAGACTATTACTTTAATCCCGAGTCCTCCGGGCAGACCAAGTTTTTTTCCGGAACCGCCTGGACGTATGACGCGGCCGGCGCGGAACGCACGTCGTCCGCGCCTTTGGATTCCGACACGGCCTATGTCGTGAACAAAACCGGCAGCGGCGTCTTGCTGGAGCTCGATACGGTCAACTCCTATGTCGGGGAGCTCATTGTGGCCGGCAACGCCAAGGGCGCGGCTTCTATAGTTTTCGGCAACGCCGCTTTGGACAATACGGCGGTGTTTGAAGTGGACGGTTCCATAAAATCTCTCGTGGGCGCATCGTATCAAAATTATTTCACTTTCGACGGAAGGTTTTGGACGACGACGGGCCAGATGGCGAACGCCGTAGTGAGGGCGAAGGGTTTTGAGCTCGGCGCCGGGGGATACGGAGGCGGGTATTCGGGAACGGAGATACTCCGCAACGTGTTCAGCGTCGATTTCGGCGCGAACAAAAACATCGCCCACAGCGAGTTTGTCGTGGACGGAGACATGAAGCTCGGCGGTTACGGGTTTTCAGGAGCCAGCGAGACCTCCCTCGTGCTGGGCGCGGATCGCGTTTCGGTTTCGGGGGTTGTGCGCATGCAGAGCGACGGAAGGGGTTGGACAAACATAAAAAACGCGAAAAACGGAATGGTTCTCGAAATCGGCGGCCTGCAGCTTACCGACGAAGCGCACATAGACTGCGGCATATACAATTCTCCCTCCACCAGCGTTTCGTCAACGCTCGTATTTACAAACGCCGCGGGCACGGATTTCAGTTTTAAGGGGAATGTCTCCGATTTTGGATATCTCGCGCAACCGCATGCGAGCGGCGCGCAAAAACTGGACGTGGTTATGGACGGCGCGGGGACCCAGCGCATACATATTTACAGGGCTGGCGATATGGGTTATACGTCGCAGAGCGGAACCTTTGCGATAAACAGCGGCAGGTTCTATATGGGCAACGAGCAGATAAGGGAGGAATACCGCAACGCGAAGCTCGTTTTGAACGGCGGGCTCTTCGGCGCGTACAATTCCGGGACGGAGCAGGGGTTCGCGTATTTCGGGGAGGCGGTTTTCAAAAGCGGCGGAATCGCCGTAGACACCCCCGAATTGTATGCGGCGGGGATTCCCGGAATGATTGTGGTTTCCGGAACCCTCGCAAAGGACGGGAGCGCGAAGATAGCGGTCGATTTCTCAAATTCGGGGGGCGGTTTCAATCCGCGGGACTACGGCGTGGAGCTTGCGGAGTACGGCGCGGGCCATTCCGAAATAGGCAACTGGACGGAAATCCTCGCGGCCGCCGATCTGAGCGGCTTCGACCTCGGGTCGGAGGTCTCGGAAAACGTCTACGACGCCTCCGCGGATTTTGAGGGCGCCGGCCTTGAAAACGCCGTCGCCGTTTTCAGGTGGGTGAAAGATTCCTCCGGATATTCCCTGCAAGTCGGAATGACGCAGGTTCCGGAACCTGCGCTTGCGGCCGCGATTTTCACAGCGGCGTCAATCGCGCTGGCGGCGGCGCGCAGGCGCAAGCGCGGGTAAATGCATTCTGGGAAAAATCTTCTAAAATACAGCGGCGCGGGGAAAGCGGTTTCCGCGCCGCTTTGCCCCGTTACGACGCGACTGCGACCAGCGTGGAAAACACGGGCAGTATCCTTTGGAACTGCGAGACTTCCTCGTGCGGAAGTTCGGTTTCTTCGGAGAGCGCCCATGAGGAATTTTTCTCGATTTCCGCCTTTGCCCACTCGAAATATTCGGCGTGGTCGGTTCTGAAATACATTTTGCACCCTGCGGAACAGAATTGCCTGGCATAGTCGAGAAACTCCTCTCTTATCAGGCGCCTCTTGTGGTGCTTTTCCTTCGGCCACGGGTCGGGAAAGAATATGAAGATTTTTTCCAGGCGCGCGTCGGCGGGCATGGATTCCAGAAACTCCATGGCTTCGGCCTTGACGAAGAACGCGTTGCCGGCGTTCCGGTTTTTCGCGCGCCGCCTGCCGTCCTCGACCCTCTTGCTTATGAGGTCGATTCCCACGCACGTCTCTTTCGGAAATCTCGCGGCGTAGGAGCTCAGGTAGTGCCCTTTCCCGCATCCGATTTCGAGGGTGACGGATTTGGAGCGGCCGAAGATCGGCGCGCACTCCTCCCTGAGCGCGGCCACGCGGGCGGCGCGCCTTTCGAGCGCCTCTTGCAGGCTCATGGCCTCAGGCCCCTCTCTCCTCTTTGGCCTTGTTGGCCGCGGCGAGCTTAGTGTACTTTTTCGCCCAGTATTCGAGGCCCTTGCGGGTTTCGGCGTCGAGGGTCTTTACGACTTTTGCCGGTGAGCCGAGCACGAGCGAGCCCGCGGGCACTACCGTGTTCTTGGTCACAAGCGCCCCCGCGCCGACTATGGAGTTGTCGCCGATTGCGGCGTTGTCGAGGATTATTGAGCCCATGCCTATCAGGCAGCCGTCGCCTATTGTGCAGGCGTGGATTACCGCGCCGTGCCCGATCGTCGTGTTCCTGCCGATTTTCACGCCGGCGTCGTCTGCGAGGTGCACCATGGTGCCGTCCTGTATGTTGGAGTTTTCGCCGAGCTCTATCGAATTGATGTCGGCCCTGAGCACGCAGCCGGGCCACACGCTCGCGTTTTTCCCGATTTTGACGTCGCCGACCAGAGTCGCGCGCCTGCTGACGTACGCGGTGGGGTCTATCTGCGGGTCTTTGCCGAGGTATTTTTCGAGTCTTTCTTCTATCGTCATTTTTTGCCTTTCAGCTGGGCCGGGTCAGAGGGCTATCATTCCCTTTTCGCCCGTCCTTATGCGGTACGCCTGCTCAACGGGCATAACGAAAATTTTGCCGTCGCCGATTTTGCCGGTGTGCGCGGATTTCATTACGGTCTCGACAACCCTGGCGGTCATGTCGGAGGGCACGCAGATGTCCAGAACGACTTTCGGGAGGAGTTCGGCGGTGTACTCGCTGCCCCTGTATATTTCGGAGTGCCCCTTCTGGCGGCCGAAGCCCTTGACCTCGGTGACCGTCATTCCCTCCACCCCGATGTCGGCGAGCGCCTCCTTTACCTCGTCGAGCTTGAACGGTTTGATAATCGCTTTTATGAGTTTCATGGTATTCTCCTTATCCCTTGATTGTCGGCGCGTCGCGCGCAAAAGTCAAATTCAAACGCGGCGCGGCCCGTCAGAGGCCGTCCGCGTCGATTTGCGGCATTCTGACTTTGGGGGCCTTTTCGGCCCCGCCGTCGGCGGGGTTCTTCATCTCCCTTATGTGCTCGAGCATCGGGCTTAGCACCTCGTAGGAGACCTCCGGAATGTCCCCGTGCCGCAGCGCCCAGGCGCAGTACTGCTCGACGAGCGGGTACCTGCTGGCGTTTACGGCCACGGTTTTGAGGGCGGCCTTGTAGAGCCTGCCGAGCATGTACCTGTCCCACTCCGCCTGCGTCCTGGGCGCGCGGGACTTCTCCGCGAGCCCGTCGGCGAACGCGGCGTCTTTTGCGTGCGAGAGTATGTTCAGTATCCTGCGTATCGGCCTGTAAGTGCCATTTGCGAAAAATTCGCCCCAAAGCATGTCTATCTGCGCCGCGCCCATAAACGGATCCCACTTGCCGTAGGGGTCGGGGAGCCTGAATGCGCGGATTTTTTCCTGGTACGCCCTCTCCGGCTCCGAGAGCGCCGAGGCGTCCATGCCATTCTCGCCGAGTATCGCCAGAATCAGGATAAATTTTGCGCGGTCGAGGTCGGAGAGCGACTTGAAGGATTCGCGGACGCGGCCCACCAGAAACATGTTCTTTTGGAACGCCGCCTTCATGAACCCCAGATACGTGTAGTTTAGTGAATTCGGAGCTCCCTTCTGCTCCAGATCGAAGTCGTTTGAAAAGACTATCGAATACAGGGTTTCGGGCGACGGCTGCAGGGAGTACGCGCGCACGTAGTCGGCGACGAGCTTTTTGCCCGTGAACGGGTTGGGCGTCGACCACTCCGTCAGCCTCAGGTGGTTTTCGTACTCGGACGTCTCGCCGGAGATTTCGTCCCTCGCGGAAATGGAAAATTTGTAGAGCCCCTCGGGAAAGCGCCCGTCCAGCTTGAAGTCTATCACGTCGGGGCAGGCGACCATTATGTCGTCGGCGACTTTCAGCCCGTCAAATTTCGCGTTCCTGACTATTTCCGTCAGGGTTCCGTCGGGCGACTTCATGTTTATGGAGTATGATATGGCAAACTTTCCCTCCCTGACTTTGGCGTTGTCCGCGAACGGAAAGAGCGAGAACTCCTGGTTGTGGAATATCTTTTTGAGCTCCGAAATGTGCGGGGCGAACCCCTCGGGGACGTTGAACCACCACTCCATCGACGGATCCTGTATGCTTATGTAAAGCGCGGCGTCGAACGCGCGGCGCGCGGGCCCGGCCGCGGGCGGCTGGGAGGATTGTTTCACGACTGCGTCCGCGGACGCGGGAGGGGGCGTTTCCGCCTTTTGGGGCTGCGCGAAGGCGGAGGCCGCCGCCGCGAGCGCTGCGATAATGTATGTCTTCATGTTTCTATTGCGCGCCCGGCGCGGTTCAGATTCTGCCCTCGGATTCGAGGAATTTTTCGACCTCCACGGCGTCGGCCCTGTACGTGACGCCCTGCCAGCGCTCGTTCGTCGGCATGACGACGGCCTCGGCGAACTTTTCTGCCACGGCGTCGTTCACGGCTTTCGGCAGATAGAATTCGGCCTTTTCGCTCTTCGAGTTAACCGACAGGAATTTTTCAAAGTCCGTTCCGAGCCTTTCCATAAATTCCTCCGGGAAAACCCAGAAGTTGAGGGACGTAAATTCGTCGCCGCGGAATCTTTCGCCGCCGGCCGACTCCACAAATCTCGAGCCGTCCGGACCGCCGCGCCCGACGAGACCCGCGCACTCGCGTATCGAAACGAGGCGCAGTTTTTCGTCGGTTTCGCATATCCCGCGCGAAACCCCGCCGTTTTTCGAGAGCGTGTTCCCGAGCCTGTATCCCGCGAGGGCGTAGCGGCGGGGGTCGGGGGACTCCATAAAGTTTGCGGCGAGCGCGTAGACGCTCCCGCCGTAGTAGTCGTCGGCGTTTACCGCCAAAAACGGCCCCGAAATTTCGCCCGCGCACGCCAGCACCGCATGCCCCGTCCCCCACGGCTTCGAGCGTCCCGCGGGCGTCTTCGGCCCGGACTCGTCCTGGAAGACGTACCGCACGTCGGCGGAATTTTCGTATTTGCCGGAGACGCTCTCGCGGAAAATTTCCTCGATGTCGCGGCGTATCACGAAAACGACCTCTTCAAATCCCGCTTTCAGCGCGTCCTCGAGCGCGAAATCGAGCATGGTCTTTTGGGCTTTTCCGAACTTGGCGGCCTGTTTCAGGCCCCCGAAGCGGCTTCCCATTCCGGCCGCCATCGCTATGAGAGACTTTTTCATATCCGTATCTTGTGGGTAAATATGTGGGTTATGGCCGCCGCCCCCGCGTCGGATTCGTCCGGGGGGAGGGTTTCCCCCATGTTCAGGAGCGCCATGACAGACCTGCCGACCTGCTCTTTGCTCGCCCTTCCGTAGCCTATCACGGCCTGCTTTATTCTCAGGGGCGGGTATTCGTATACCTCGCGCCGCCTGTGCGCGGCCGCCGCTATCGCCGCCCCCCTCGCCGACCCGAGAATCATGGCGGTCTTGAAATTCTGCACATACACGCTCTGCTCTATGGAAATCCAGTCGGGGGAGTGCTCGTCTATCATGCGCAGGGTTCTCTCGAATATCCGCGCTATGCATTCTGCCATGGAGAGCGACGGATTATTGCGGACGGTTTCGGATTCCACGTAGCGCATCTTTCCGCCGCCGAGCGCCTCTATCGTCGCAAGCCCCGTCCCGCGCAGGCTCGGGTCTATTCCGAGCACGACGCCCCTTATCTGCTCGCCGCCGATGGCGCGCGCGGCGTCGTCTATTTTCCGGCGCATATAGGCCGAGCTCCTGGCCGAGGCCGCGTCCAGACTTTCGGAAGTCCACGCCCTCCCCCCGCGGGCGGAAGTCTTGCCCGCGCCGCCCTCGAGTATCTGCGCTGTCCAAAGCTGTCGTGACGATTTTGCCATTTCTGCGGAGCGTTTAATCAAAAACTCCGGGACATTCTTTATTTTTGGGGCCGCGTTGCAAGCGAATACGCCGCGCGGTTCGGCGAAAAATGCCGGGGATCTCCGCTTCCCCGCGCGGGCGCTCTCCTCCCTCTGGCCGGGTTTTGCGGGCCGCATTTCCCGAAGGGCGCGCCGTCTGCGGCCGCATGCGGAGGAAAAATTGCGCGGCTGTTTTTCAGGCGGCGAAAACGCCGTCGCGGCGGCGTCCGGCTTTGGCGGCATACGCCGTGCCGCGGAGCGTTGCGCCTGTGCGACGGAAACGGCGCAAGCGGCGGCGGAGTATAAAAAATATTCGGCTGAGGCGGCCAAGCTCCCGCCGTTTGCCGGCTTCGAGTGTGATTGTCTGAAAAAACAGGGGTAGACCCAAATAAGAAACGGAAAAAATATTATGCCTGTGCGGGCTTGGCAAAATCGGTTTCAGATACGGCAGGAAGGGCCTGATGATTCCGCCGCGCCGGCACGCCGTCCCTTGGGGAATGGGGGATAACGCCGCTTTCGCATCATCTCGAGAGGCCCGGATTTTTTCCCGCCGTCTCGGAGAGGGCAGGGCTGAAAATTGCCCCCCCCCAAAAAAAAATTTTTTTTCCCGCCCCGCGGAGCCTACGGGTTTTCTCCTCCCCGCGTGGCGCGTTTCCCCGGCGGGCGGGAGGCGGAATCCGGATGGAGGCTCCGAAAGGCTTTTGGGTTCCGCCTTGTATCGCATCGCAATGTTTGATGTGAACGGACGTTTGAGTGAAAGGTCCAGTGAGGTTTTTGGAGTGGCAGGTATGTTCGGGGAGGTTGCAGGGGGGAGTGAAAGCTATGTTAAGAGTGATAATTAAAAGTGATAAGCTGGCGCGGCTGGGGTGCGTTATATGCATGGCGTTTTCCCGGCGCAGGTTTCGCAGGCGCGGTTTTAGGCGTTATATGAAAGTTTCGTTCCGGCGCAGATGAGCCAGCCGTTTGCCCGCCGCCACTTTGGCCTTCCGTTGCGCGGGCGCGATTGCAGTCTCGCGCGGTATGCCGTTGTCTGCGGTAGTCTGGGGTTGTAGAGAAACCGCGGTCCGTCAGGCCTGGAAAGGCCGTGTGAAATGTTGTTTTCCCGCGCGTAATGGCCTCGCGTTTTTCATTGCGCGCGCCGAGTGCGCGCGCGGCATGAAGTTCGGCGTCGGTTTCAATGTCAGGTTGTAGTCCGGGTGCGATGCGCCGCCGTCAAGGCTTCAAAAAAAACCGTGTTGCTGAATATATCCTGTCCCCGTGCAACAGATATTTTTTTTGCCCTAATGGTTGTTTTTCGCTTCAAACGCACTGTTTTGGGCATATTATCAGCCCGGCCGGCGTTTTTCTACTTCAAACCAACCCCAAAAAAAACCGCCCACAGGCTCTCTGTTTTGGCGGTTTTGAATAAACTTTCGGGGCCTCAAACCTTTTGGGTAAACCGCGATGGGGGATAAAAACGGCATGGAGATTCATCGGAGATCCCCTGCGGGTTTGCGGGGGCGGGGGCGCGAAATTTGAAAAATAATTAGACTAAACTAACAATTTTCTTGACAAGTTAGCTTAGTCTAACTTTTATTCCATTCAAAATTTTTCTTCGCCCGTTTCCCCGGAGCCCCGGGGGCCGGGCGTCCGCCGGGCGACGAAGGCGGAAAACTCCGCGGAAAAAGTTAGATTAAACTAATTATATCCTCCCGCGCTCTTCCCTCAACCGCTTTCTTGCAAACAGTAAAACAAAAATGAACAGATCCGAAAAAAACGCAAAATGTTCGATGGCGGTTCTTGCCGCCTTCGCAATCGCGGGTTCGGCCGTTGCCGCCGAACCTTCCGCCGAGGCCAACCCGGCAACCTCGCCGCGCAGCGTGCGCGCCGACGCCGACTTCCAGGGCGCCAACCCCGCCGCGCCGGAGGCCGAAAAATGCCCCGCATGGAACGAGCGCGAGAGCCTCTTTATCCAGTGCGCCGTGGAAAAATACGCCCCCGACGACGGATTTTCCCCGTTTGTGACATGGACGGGCGAGGCCTGGGCCGACGTGTCGCGCGGCTCCGACGTCCACAGCCTTTTCGATTCCCTTTTCACGGTAGGCTTCGAGCAGGATTTGTCCGCCGCCGCCGGCTCCGGGCGCTGGGGCAGGATAGGGATGAGCGCCTTCTATTACACACAGTCCAACGACGGCAGCCTCGGCGGACTGGACTCGTCGCAGGGGTGCTTTTCCAACATCGTCGCGGGCGAAATGGCGAGGGTTTTTGAAATCTATTACGCCAACGACTTTGAGACGAAGTTCGGCGACATAGGGTTTAGAATCGGGCAGCTTGCCGCCGACG
>DBGCYC010000098.1:0-9612 GCA_048390825.1 Candidatus Merdousia sp. | reverse complement strand
CAAAAGACGGGGATTTTGTGGCGCAGAGCCTCGGCGGCGGAGTGTTTGCGAACCTTTTTATAAGGGACAACGCGCTGTACGTGGAATTTTCCACCGTTCCTGAGCCGGCTATGTTCGCCGCGCTGTTCGGGGCTGTTGCGCTTATGCTCGCCGCGCGGCGCGGGCGGAAATGAGTTGGCGCCGAAAATAGAAAAGCGCGGAGGCGGAAACCGCCCCCGCGCTTTTTTTGGCGTTTTGAAAATGGAAACATGCGCCTGGCGACTTATGCGTAAAATGCGGAGCATACCGGAAACGGCACCGCAATTTTTTCAAGGCGCCCTCGCAGGGCGGATCCGCGCTCTTTCAACCCTCCTCTTCCGTAGGGGGAACCTGCGGCCGCGTGTTCTTTTAGGGCTTGCGCCGCGAAAGAGATTGGTTGAAATACGCGCAAAGTTGCTTTAACTTCGTCCGCACAATGGGAAACATATTCGGTAAAATTTTCAGGGTAGCCACGTTCGGCGAGAGCCACGGGCCGGCGGTAGGCTGCGTCATAGACGGATGTCCGGCCGGAATCGCGCTTTCGGAGGCGGACGTGCAGGCCGAACTCGACCGCCGCCGCCCCGGGCAGAGCGCAATATCAACCCTCCGCAAGGAGCCCGACCGGTGCAAAATCCTCTCGGGCGTATACGAGGGCAAAACCCTTGGAACGCCGATTTGCATAGTCGTTGAAAACCTCGACCAGCGCCCGGGCGACTATTCCGAAATCGCCAAAGTCTGGCGCCCGTCCCACGCCGACTACACATACGATATGAAGTACGGCTTCCGAGACCCGCGCGGAGGCGGAAGGAGTTCCGCCCGCGAAACCATAGCGAGGGTCGCGGCCGGGGCGGTGGCGCGCGGGGTGCTCGGCGGGGGCGTCGTCGTGCGCGCATGGGTGGAGAGCGTCCACGCCATTTCCATGCCGGCGGTTTCCGAAACGCCGTCCCCGGAGGAGATAGAGGCTTCACCCGTCAGGTGCCCCCACCCGCAGACCGCCGCGAAGATGGTGGAATTTATAAAAAAGGCGCGTTCTGAGGGCGACAGCGTGGGCGGCGTAGTCCGCTGCCGGATAGAGGGGCTGCCCGCGGGCCTGGGGGATCCGGTGTTCGACAGGTTCGAGGCCGACCTCGCCAAGGCGATGCTATCCATGCCCGCCACCAAGGGTTTTGAGATCGGCGCGGGTTTCGCCGCAACGCGCATGTTCGGCTCGCAGCACAACGACCCGTTCGCGCTCGGCGCGGACGGCGGAGTGACGACCCTGACGAACCGCGCTGGCGGCGTGCTCGGCGGAATGACGTCCGGCCGCCCCGTCGATTTCAGGGTGGCTTTCAAGCCGACCGCGACGATCGCCAAAGAGCAGGACACCGTGTCGCGCGACCTTAAACCCGCGAAGGTCGTCGGGCGCGGCCGCCACGACCCGTGCGTGCTCCCGCGCGCCGTCCCGATAGTGGAGGCTATGGCGGCTATCGTCGCCGCGGACGCGCTGCTCCTGAACCGCTCGGCGCGCATTTGAAACTTTCGGAAAGGAGGCTCGGCGTGCAGATTCCGGCATACTTTGTAATGGGAACCCCGACATCGGGGCGCAGGGGCGTCGTCTGGGACGCCGTCGCGCGCGGCTCGATGGAGGGCGAATTTTCAGTCGTTTTCGTCTCGTCGAACGAGGAGCCGTCTGATTTCGACGCGGCCATAGCCGGGGCCGACAACGCGGGGATCGTGAAATATTCCGGCGCCGCGGACGCCGCCGCAAAGCTCGGCGCGCTCGACCCGGAGAAAATCTCGCGCGTGTTCTATCTCGCCGACTCTTCCAAAAGCCCGGCCGACGAAATAGAAGCCTTCAAGGCGCTTGTTTCCGGAGGGAAGATAAGGCTGGCGCGCATCTGGTCTGTCGTGGACTGCTCTATGGCGGAAAAATTCCCGAAAGAGACCTCGAAATACATAGACATGCTCTCGCACTTCGCCGACTGCGTGCTGCTGTCGCGCCGCAGCGGCGCGTCCGCCAAAAGCGTCGGGGAGCTCCGGGCCCAATGGGAAAAAATGCGGCGCCCGCACGTCGTGGAATATGCGGACAAAAATTTCAGGACTAAAAACCCGATAGAGCTGCTCATAGACGAGGCGCGCAGGATCTCGATGTTTTTCGACGAATTCGACCCCGTGGACGAGCTCGAGCTCGACGCGGAAAACCTCCCCGAGGAGCCGTTCAGCCTCGAGCGCAAGCCCGATCCGTACCTCGCGCGGCTGCCCGGGGGAATGCGCGCCGACCCGGTCGAAAACCCCGCGCAGTACGCCCTCAAAGCAAGGATTATGGAAAATGAAAAGTAAATTCTGCCTCGGAGACAAAATATCGGCCTCCGTAAAGAGGCTCTCGCCCTACGCCCCCGGCGAGCAGCCGTCCGATTCCGGCTGGATTAAGCTCAATACCAACGAGCTCCCCTATCCGCCCTCCCCGCGCGTGCGCGAGGCGGTAATAGAGGCCATGGGCGCGGACGGCGGAATGCTGCGCCTTTACCCCGACCCGTCGTCGTCGTCGCTCAGGCGCGCCGCCGCGGAATACTACGGCCTCGGCGCGGAGTACGCCTTCGCGGCGAACGGCTCCGACGACGCCCTCAACCTCGCGGTTCGGGCATTTTCGGACTCCCGCCTGAAAATAGCCACCCTCGATCCGAGCTATTCCCTCTATCCCGTCCTTGCGAAAATGCAGGGGGCGGAGATTCTTCAAATCCCGTTTGAGGACGGCCTTCAAATCCCGTTTGAAAAAATATTTTCCTGCGGGGCGAACATGTTTTTCTTCACCAATCCCAACGCGCCGACGGGCAGGGGGTTCGGCCTCGACGCCGTGGCCGGGATATGCGAGGGCTTTCCGGGAATGGTGCTCGTCGACGAGGCCTACGCGCCCTTCGCGCGCGAGACCGCGGTTCCGCTCGTAAAGAAGTACGAAAACCTGATTGTGGCGGGAACCTCCTCGAAGGGCTGGGGGCTCGCTGGAATGCGCGTCGGCTGGGCCTTCGCGCAGCCGTCCGTAATAGGGGTTCTCGACCGGGTGCGCGACAGCTACAACCTCGACAGGCTCGCCCAGGCCGCGGGCGTCGCCGCCCTGAAAGACGCCGCATACCACCTCGAATGCGTCGGGAAAGTCGTGGCGGAGCGCGCCGAAACCGAAAAATTCTTCGACTCCATCGGCTGGAATTACGTCGCCAGCTCCAGCAATTTCATACTCTTCGAGCCGTGCCGCGACTCCGCGCCCCCGTCCCCCGAGGCGGCGGCCTCGCTCTTTGAATTTCTGCGCTCCAAAAAAATACTCTTGCGGTATTTCCCGAAAGATAGGAGCGTAAACAAGTCAATCCGCCTGACCGTGGGGACGCCCGAACAGATGAAGGCCTTCCGCGCGGCGGCGCTTGCATGGAAGAAAGGCAAATGATGCGCGCATCCAAAATATCCCGCAGGACGAAGGAAACCGACGTGAGCGTCGAGCTGAACCTGGACGGTTCCGGCGCCTACGAAATCGAGACCTCCATACCGTTCTTCAACCACATGCTCGAGCTCTTTTCGCGCCACGGGCTCTTCGATCTGAAAATCGCGGCTTCCGGGGACATAGACATCGACTACCACCACACGGTCGAGGACGTGGGAATCGTGCTCGGGCGCGCCTTCCGCGAAGCTCTCGGCGACAGGGCCGGGATCCGCAGGTACGGGTTTTTTATCCTCCCCATGGACGAGACTCTCGTGCGCGCGGCCGTGGATCTCTCCAACCGCCCCGTCCTCGTCTACGAGCTCGGGGACAGGGACGCGCGCGTGCGCGATTTCAACGTCTCGCTCTGCCGCGAATTTTTCCAGGCGTTTGCGAACGAGGCCGGCGCGAACCTGCACATTTGCCTGCTCTGCGGCGGCGAGCCCCACCATGTGGCCGAGGCCGCGTTCAAGTGTTTTGCAAGGGCCCTGCGCATGGCGACGGAAATCGACCCCCGCCTCGGCGGCGCCCTCCCCACGACAAAGGGTTCCATCTGACATGTCCGGGGGCAGAAATACCGCGATAATAGACTACGGCATGGGCAACCTGCGCAGCGTATTGCGCGCATGGGAGGCCGTGGGAGCGCGCGCGCGCCTGATTCGCTCGCCGCTCGAAATCGGGCCCGAAGATCTTCTCGTTTTCCCGGGGCAGGGGGCCATCGCCGACGCCATGAAGCTCCTGAAATCTACCGGGTTCGATTCCGCCATACGCGATTGGATCGCGGCCGACAGGCCGTTTTTCGGGATATGCCTCGGCCTTCAGGCGCTCTTCCAGTTCTCGGAGGAGGGCGGCGGGACTGAATGCCTTGGGATCTTCGAGGGGGCGGTAAAAAGGCTGAACCTTCCCCGCGGATTTAAAGTCCCCCACATGGGCTGGGACGACGTCGCCTTCCGCCGCGGGGTCCGCGACGGGCTTTTGGAGGGAATCTCCGGCGGAGACCAGTTTTATTTCGTCCACAGCTATTACGTCGAAACCCCCCGCGAGGACATTATCTGGGGCACCACCGAATACGGCGGGCAAAATTTCGTCAGCGCCGTTTCCCGGGGGCGCCTCGCCGCCTGCCAGTTCCACCCGGAGAAGAGCCAGGGCAAGGGCCTGCTGCTGTACTCGAATTTCCTGAAAAACTCGTAGCGCGCGGCGTTTTCCGATGAAGGGGCCGCCGCCCTCGGCATGCGATTTTACTGAAAAAGTTTGAGGAGTCGCCGAAAGTCGCCAAAACAGAGAGTCTGCGGGCGGTTTGTTCGGGATTGGTTTGAGGAATAAATCGCCGGCCGGGCCGATAATCTGCCAAAAAATCGAATGTTTGATGATGTTTGAAAGATGGGATTGGAAACGGGAAATACCGGAAAATAATGGGAAATTACGGGAATTTAAAGGCTTTGGAACTGAGCTGGCGGCCGGATTTGAGTTTGGAAACTTTTTGCGCCGACACCCCAAAATGAAGTAAAATTTGGAAAGGTTTTCGCCCTGCTCCGAGTTCTGGCGTCCAGTCTGTGATCACGCTTCCGGGTTGAAAAAAATAGCCCCTGCAACGGGCTTGCAAGGGCTTTGAAAAGTAGTTGCAACGTCATCTTTTTCGCGCGGCATGGACGCCGCCGCCGGAGGGGCGGAATGGATAGTCCGGGTGTGCGGCAAACTCTATCATGGCGAGGTTGGCAATATCAAGAGGTGTTCGCGGTTTTTGTCACCTCTACACGACAATCTCGACTCGTTATATCCACGATATCGCCCGGTTTTTTGAAGTTCCCAACGGGGGTTCATTGCATCCGGATTGCGACCTGACGATGAAACCGACGTCTGGCTGCATGCTGCGCGCGCACCCGACGCGGGCCATGAAGAAGCGCGAGGCCATGGCGCGCGAGGAGCGCGACATTTCACATGGCCTTTCCGGACCTTGCCGAGTGCGAAATATTCGTTCCGCAGCAGCAGACGGGCGCGGAGTGCAACGACATTTCGCGCGAGACGACAGCCACTCCGGCGCAATGGAAGGCCAAAGTCGCGGCGGGCGAATGGTTCATCTACGCCGGGCCGAAATTCGCCTAAGACGCCGACAACGGCGTCTACGAGCTGCGCGTCAAGAAAACCCCATGCAAATAATCCGGCCGCGCGCGTTTCCAATTTAATATAGGGCGCGGCCCCCTTGCAATCTCCCTGAACCGCCCCTGCAACACCCCCTCAGAAGGCCTTTTTTCCAAATCCTGCTTCATTTTTCCAAAATCAAATTTCACGATACATTGAGGAAAAAAACAGGGCTTGGCGGGGAAAATAATATCGGCCGCTTGGCAAGGCGGACTGCCCGTGATCGCGTTCTGAGAGATGCGTGAATATATCCAAATATCAACCCATTCCCTCTCAAACGTTCGATTATTCCCCTCAAACCCTGCGGTGCGACACGCCGGCTTCCCATTCAACGGGGATCGTCAAAAAAAGCGAACCTCCGTATGGTTCGCTTTACGTATTTTTCGGGGCGCGCGGCCCGGTCAGCGGCGGGAGGATATCAGGAATTGGAGGATATACCAGAACATCAGGGCGATTGCGGCGAACAGCCCGAGGGCGGCGGCGACATACTGGTCGTTGCGGTATTGCCTGGCAATCGCGCTCGTCTGGTATAGCACGGCAAGCCCCGCGAAAATTATCATAGCCGCCGAAAACCACAGCCCGAGCTGTATTCCGAAGAGTATCGCGCACGCGATTATGCCGAGCGCGACGAACGACGCGACGGTCAGGAACGCCCCCAGAAAGGAAAAATCCCTTTTTGAGAAAAACGCGTAAGCGCTGATCCCGGCGGTGAGGGCGGCAGTGATTATGCCGGCCTGCGGAATCGTGTCGGGCGCGAAGGCGTTTGCGAAAATTATCAGCGGCAGGAATATCACCGCCTCGGCGATTATGTAGAGGGCGAATCCGGCGTACTGCTTGCCGAGCGTCGCCCCGCCCGCCGCCCACGAATTCGCTATCCACGAAACCCCCATGAACGCCAGCAGCACTATCAGCCAATTATTGCCCGAAACCATTCTCTGCGCCAGATCGACCGCCGGCTGCCATGAGATCAGAAACGCCTCCAGGGCGATGAACCCGGCAAAGCCGAGCGCGAGGTTTATGTAGACTTTTCTTATAAATTCGGAGCGCTCCGACGCAAGGGACGCCGCGTTTTGGTATTGTATGGAATGCATGTTTTTCGCCTTTTTTTAATTAGACCCTTTTCATGGGCGCGCGTTCGACGGTTGCGCGAATTTTTTTATGGCGAATATTTGCGGATTGTCCAAACTTTTCCTCCAAATGGAAAATTCCGACGAAATAATGTTGCGGTTCGACGGCAGGACGCCCGCCGAATTGCGCGAGATAAAATTCGAGCCGGGCATCGCGCCAAACGCGACAGGCTCCGCGCTCGTGTCCTTCGGCAACACGAAGGTGATATGCGCCGCGACCGTCGAGAGGCGGGTGCCGGCGTGGATGAACTCACTCGTTCCCCCGAAAGGCTGGCTTAGCGCCGAGTACTCGATGCTGCCGTATTCCACGCTGACGCGCAAACAGCGCCCGGTTTCCGCAGGCAAGCTTGACGGCAGGTCGGTGGAGATTCAGAGGCTCATCGGGCGCTCTCTCAGGGCGGTGGCCGACCTCGAAAAAATCCCGGGAATGACGGTATGGATAGACTGCGACGTGCTCAGGGCCGACGGCGGGACGCGGACGGCCTCGATAAGCGGCGCGTACGTCGCGGCGAAGCTTGCCGTAAAGAGGCTTTTGGAGGCCGGGGAGATTGCCGAAGACCCGTTTGCGGATTCCGTTGCCGCGGTGAGCGTCGGGATTCTCGGGGGGCGGGCGGTGCTCGACCTGCCCTACGAAGAGGACAAGGACGCCGACGTCGACGCCAATATCGTGATGACGGGCTCCGGAAAGTTTGTGGAAATTCAGGCGAGCGGCGAAGAGGCGACTTTCGGCGGCGAACAGTTCGCGGAGATGATATCGCTCGCGCGCTCCGGGATAAGCCGCATTTGCGCGCTCCAGAGCCAGGCCGTTTCAAACGCGTAGGAGGGCGGATATGGAAAATGAAAAAATTGAGGCCGCGCTTTCAAAATTCAGGAAGCCGTACAACTGCTGCCAGACCGTCTACGCGGCGTTCCGTCCCGAAGATTCTGGGGGGATTGCCGGACTCGCCGGGTGCGGGGCGGGCAGGGCCCCTGGCGGCGCGTGCGGCGCACTGTACGCGGCTCTGAAACTTTGCCCCGATTCCGAAGGGGAAGTCCGCGCCAAGTTTGCGGAAGCCGCAGGGTCGCAGTTCTGCCGCGAGATAAAGGCGGTTTGCAAGACTCCGTGCGAAAAGTGCGTGGAGGCGGCCGCCCGGCTCGTTTGCGCGTTTTCGCGCGGCGGATAGGGCGCGCCGCGCTTCTGGGAAATGGTCACGGTAAGGGAATACGCGCCCGGAGATTTGGAGGAGGTTCTCCGGCTATTTTACGGTACCGTCCATTCCGTCAACGCCCGTGACTATTCCCCGGAGGAGTTGGACGCCTGGGCCAGCGGCGATGAGGACCGGGAAAAGTGGAACGGGTCTCTGATGTCGCATCTGTCGCTCGTCGCCGAGTCGGGCGGGGAGATTGCTGGATTCGGAGACATCGCTTCGGACGGATATTTGGACAGGCTCTTCGTCCGCGCGGATCTCCAGCGCTTGGGGATAGGGTCGACCCTCTGCGGAGAGCTCGAACGGCGTTCGGGCTGCCGGAGGATATTCGCGTTCGTATCGGTCACCGCGCGCCCGTTTTTCGAGGGGCGCGGATATGCGGTTGCGCGCGAGTGCGGCGCAAAGCGCAACGGACTCGTCCTAAAAAATTATCTGATGGAAAAATTCGCACTGTAACGGCGCGGGCATGGGCTTTATAAGAACAGTTCCCCAGCCCTCATAGCGCCGCCGCAACAGTGGGCTTGGGGCGTACCATTAAACCTAACCGGTCGCCCGGGCGGGTGGCGGGGTTTCATCGAATTGCCGGATCCAGTATGTAAAACGGGCGAAAATTTGGCTATATGCATGCCATGCCGGAATGTTGCGGGCGGCGACATTGAAGGAGAACGGACTCCCTGCGGAACTTCCGCAATTCGCCTATCCGCAGCGCATATGTGTACGGCGTCTCGTAGACGCGAAAATGGCGCATTTCATGCGTTCGTTCGGTTTGTGTACCCCCCCCAAAAAAAAAGCGCCCGAAACATGCGCGCGCGATTTCTTCGGAGCTCCGGCCGGAAAGAGATTTGAACATGAACGACTACTGGATAGCCGTAAAATAGGAGATTATCGCCCCGGATATGTGGTTTTTGAACTACGCAATCTCAAGCAAAGCTTCTTCGGCCGCTTTTGCGTTCCCAATAATTGTCGTTTTCTCTTCCATTTTTGCATTTAGGCCAGTTTTATAAGAATACAAATCGATTGCCAGCGCGAAAATTTTCGCGGCTATTGCGCATTTTATCGTCTATTTTGAAACGCGGCGTATCTTCATAAAACGTTTTTTAGAGGAAGAAAAACTGGCGCTATATACAAAAAAGAACTGCCGCGTTTCCCACAAGACGGTTCAGCCCTTCAAATCGGTGGGCGGCCAGAACGTTATTCATAACTTTCCCATTTTTGTTTGACGCGCCGGATTTCGAGATAAAATTGGGACGCAAAAACGGCAGGGGGGTGGGGCGGCGCGCGCGAAGCAATCCTGCCGTTTTTTCACCGGCACAATTTTAGCGGAAATACATTCGTCAAACGCTGAGCGGTAGAAACGCTACTACGAACTTTCTCAGCTTTATTTCGAAATCTATAACTCAAACGTTGACGAAAATCCCATTTAAAGACAACCAGTTAGAATATTTAGTCGTACCAGAAAAAACCTCTACTGCTTCTTAGATATGGATAAAATGTATGCGATACTTTGAGTGTTCCCAAAACATGAATTTTGAGACACGAGCCTATTCTTCGACGAAGAAAATCTGACCTTCCAAATGTTTGGGATTTATATATTTAACTAGCCAAATTTTTCTTGACTATCCAAAATGTCCTGCTAGAGTGGTCTTATAAAAATCAGAAAAGCCAATGAATATTTACGACTTCTTTAAGAAATTCC
>DBGCYC010000097.1:0-19354 GCA_048390825.1 Candidatus Merdousia sp. | reverse complement strand
GCCTGTTCAACATAAACGACCGCGACCCCAAAGAGGCGCTGTTTGAGAGGAAGGTTGCTTCCGCGCTCGCGGCGCAGGGGCGCGACGGGATTGCGCACATGACCCTCGGGGTGCACTCGCGGCAGTCCGACGCGGGCATGGCGCTTCCCCGACGCGCAGCCCGCAGGCGCCGTTGCCTGCGTTGCGGGAAACTTTCGGTTCGGCCGGAGTTTTTTCCCGCTCAAACCGGTCCCGAAAACGCCGATCGCCCGCAAGCTTCCTGTTTTGGAGGCTTTCGGCGGGTTTTGGCGACTTTCGGCGGCTCCTAAAACCTTTTGAGTAAAATCAGTTGGCAACAACTCCGCGGTTATTGCAACCCGGATTCCGCGGTGGGAACGCCGGGCATTTCCCGAGTTGCCCGCGCTTTGCGCCCCTTTGGGGGCGGACAATTTGCCGTACGGCATCTCACCGGCGGCGAGAAGGTTTTCCATTTCCGGCGAAAACGCCGCGTTCGTCGGGAAGGCGGGCCGGCCGCATTTTGGCGCGGGAACGGAAATATTGCGGCCCCGGCGGCCGCCGTGCCCCCCAAATGCGGGTTTGCCCCGCCGCAAGTATTTGCTTGCGGTCGGGGGGAGAAGTTCCTATCGTCTCCGGGATTTTTATATAAATACAGCCGTCGGCGGGCGACGCCGCGAAATTCATTCAGCATATCATGCCAAAACGCACAGATTTAAAAACGATATTGATTATCGGTTCGGGCCCGATTATAATCGGGCAGGCTTGCGAGTTCGACTATTCCGGAACGCAGGCGTGCAAGGCCCTCAAAGAGGAGGGGTACAGGGTGGTGCTGGTGAATTCCAATCCCGCGACGATTATGACCGACCCCGAGTCGGCTGACGTCACCTACATAGAGCCCCTGACGCCCGATGTTCTCGAGAAAATCATAGCCAGGGAGCGCCCCGACGCGCTCCTGCCGACGCTCGGCGGCCAGACCGGGCTGAACCTTTCGCTCAGGCTCTCGAAGCTCGGGATTCTCAAAAAGTACGGCGTTGAGCTAATCGGCGCGAAGGAGGAGGCCATCGAGAAGGGCGAGGATCGAGAAAAATTCAGAAAGGCGATGCTCAAAATAGGGCTCGACATTCCGCAGAGCGTCGTCGTCCACGACATAAAGGAGGCCACTGACTGGATAGAAAAGTGGGGCAAGTTCCCGGTGATAATCCGGCCGAGCTACACCCTCGGGGGAACGGGCGGCGGAATCGCCTACAACCGCGAGGAGTACGAGAGCATGGTGTCCTTCGGGCTGAGCGCGTCCCCCGTCACGGAGGTGCTGGTCGAGGAATGCCTGCTCGGGTGGAAGGAGTTCGAGATGGAGGTGATGCGCGACCATAAAGACCAGTGCGTCGTAATCTGCTCCATAGAAAATTTCGACCCGATGGGCGTCCACACGGGGGACTCCATAACGATAGCCCCCGCGCTGACGCTCACCGACCGCGAATACCAGCTCATGCGCGACGCCAGCTTTGCGGTCATCAGGGAAATAGGCGTGGAGACCGGGGGCTCCAACATACAGTTTGCGGTGGATCCCAAGACGGGTCGCATGATAGTCATCGAGATGAACCCGCGCGTTTCGCGCAGTTCGGCGCTGGCGTCGAAGGCTACGGGATTCCCGATAGCCAAAATCGCGGCTAAGCTCGCCGTGGGCTACTCGCTCGACGAGCTGCGCAACGACATCACGCGCGAAACCCCCGCGAGTTTCGAGCCGACCATCGACTACATTGTCACAAAAGTCCCGCGCTTTACCTTTGAAAAATTCGTCGGCAGCGACAACACCCTGACCTCCTCCATGAAGAGCGTCGGGGAGGCAATGGCGATCGGCAGGACTTTCAAGGAGTCGTTCCAGAAGGCGCTGAGGTCGCTTGAAATCGGCTGCCGCGGTTTCGGCGGCGGCGGAAAGTTCGGCGGCGGCGAGTGCCCGGGCGTCGAGGAAATCCGCAAAGGGCTCGTCCGCCCGACGGCGGAGCGCGTGTTCTACATACGCTACGCGATGCTCGCGGGCATGTCCGACGAGGAAATCCGCGAGTGCACGAGCATAGACATATGGTTCCTGCGCCAGCTGCGCGGAATCGTGGATATTGAGAAGGAGCTCTCCGAAAAGGGGCTTCTGGATCTCGACGAGGATCTCCTGCGCCGCGCGAAGGAGGCCGGGTTTACCGACCTGCAAATCTCGGAGATCTGCGGCACGAAAATCCGCAACATAAAGCAGCTGCGCCGCGAGTTCGGGATAAACACGGTCTACCGCCTCGTGGACACTTGCGCTGCGGAGTTCAGGGCGGTCACCCCGTACTACTACTCCACTTACGGGGCCGAGGGCGAGATAATGCCCTCCGAAAAAAAGAAGATAATGATAATCGGCGGCGGCCCCAACAGGATCGGGCAGGGGATAGAGTTCGACTACTGCTGCGTGCACGCCTCTTTCGCCCTGCGCGAGGCCGGCTACGAGACGCTCATGATAAACTCCAATCCCGAGACCGTCTCGACCGACTACGACACTTCCGACAGGCTGTACTTTGAGCCGCTCACGCTCGAGGACGTATTGGAGGTCTACAACCAGGAAAAGTGCTGGGGGGCGATAGTGCAGTTCGGCGGGCAGACTCCGCTCAACCTCGCGTCCGAGCTCAAGGCCAACGGCGTCAACATCATCGGCACCTCCCCCGAGTCCATAGACGCGGCCGAAGACCGCCAGATTTTCAAGAAGATACTCGAAAAGCTCGGGCTCAAGCAGCCCGTCAACGCCACCGCCACAACCCCCGAGGAGGCTTACGAGCTCGCGGGGCAGATAGGCTTCCCGATACTTTTGCGCCCGAGCTTCGTGCTCGGCGGCAGGGGAATGTTTATCGTCTACGAGATGGAGGAAATGAAGCGCGTAATCCGCGAGGCGTTCGACGCCGCCCCCGGCAAGCCCGTTCTGCTCGACAAGTTTCTCGAAGACGCCATAGAGCTGGACGTGGACGCCATAAGCGACGGAGAGACGACCGTAATAGGCGGAATGCTCGAGCACATAGAGTACGCGGGCGTGCACTCCGGCGACGCGGCGATGGTCATTCCGCCGCACACCCTCCAAAAGAACATTCTCGAAGAGGTCAGGAGCGCCACGTACGCGCTCGCCAAAGAGCTGAAGGTCGTGGGGCTGATGAACGTGCAGTACGCCATAAAGGGCGGAGAGCTCTACCTCATCGAGGTCAACCCGAGGGCGTCGCGCACGATTCCGTTCATATCGAAGGTCATAGGCGTGCCGCTGGCGAAGCTCGCCGCGCGCGTGATGGCGGGCGAAAAGCTGAAGGATTTGGGGTTCACCAGGGAGGTCGAGCCCGACTACATCGCGGTGAAGGAGAGCGTGTTCCCGTTCGTGCGCTTCCTGGGCTCGCAGATAATGCTCACCCCCGAAATGCGCTCCACGGGGGAGGTCATGGGGCTCGACACGTCGCTGGGCATGGCCTTTGCGAAGAGCCAGATGGCGGCGCAGCCGGGCCTGCCGACTTCCGGCAACGTGTTCATATCCGTCAAAGACCACGACAAGGAGGCGGGGGCCTCCGTGGCAAAGTCTTTCCACGAGCTCGGATTCAAAATTTTCTCCACCGCCGGAACCGCTTCGTTCCTCGCCTCGAAGGGCATTCCCGTCACCAAGACTTTCAAGCTCAGCGAGGGCGCCCGCCCGAACGTAGTCGACATGATAAAGAACGGGCAGATGCAGATAATCGTCAATACCCCCTCCGGCATGAATCCGCGCCTCGACGAGAACAGGATACGCGAGGAGGCGCTGCTCGGGCGCGTCTGCATGATAACGACCATAATGGGCGCGTACGCGGCCATACAGGGCATAAGGGCGCTCAAAGAGCAGCCCCTGAACGTAAAGAGTTTGCAGGAGTACGGCCGGATAATGCGGGAAAAGCGCGCCGGCCTCGGGGACATTTAGCGCGGCCTTGCCCGCGCGGCGGCTGTGCCGATAACTTAACGGAATGAATGCGAGAAAATTTCAGAAGACTCTGGAGTCGATTTTGAAGGACGACTCCCGGTATGCGGCGGGCGCCTACGTGTTCGTGCGCATGGCGCTCGACTTCACCGTTAAGCGGCTGTGCTCGATGAACCCTTCGCGCAAGGAGAGGCACGTATCCTCCAAGGAGCTTCTGGAGGGCATAAGGCTGTTCGCCCTTGAGACGTTCGGGCCGATGGCGCTGCCGCTCTTTGAGGAGTGGGGGGTGCGCTCGTGCCTCGACTTCGGCCAGATAGTGTTCAACCTCGTCGACGCCCGGGCCCTCACAAAGACGGAGGAGGACAGGCTCGAGGACTTCGCCGGCGGGTACGATTTCAAGGAGGCTTTCGCGGCGCCGTTTTTGCCGCAAAAAGGGAAAGTTTGACATGCGCGGATTGGAAATAAAAAATCTCACGGTCGAGGTCGCCGGGAAGAGGGTCGTCGACGGCATGAGCCTGTCGGTGCCCGCGGGCGAGGTCCACGCGATAATGGGCCCCAACGGCACGGGCAAGAGCAGCCTTTCCAAGGCGGTCGCGGGGCACCCCGAATACAGGATAACGGGCGGCGAAGTTCTGCTCGACGGCGAGGGCATAGCCGGCCTTCCGCCCGACGAAATCGCGCGCAGGGGGTTTTTCCTCGGCTTCCAGTACCCCGTGGAAATCCCCGGGGTCAGCATAGCCAACTTTATACGCGCCTGCCTTTCAGCGCGCCTGCCCGAGGGCGAAACGCTCAACCCCGTCGAGTACTACAAGCGGCTCCACGCCAGAATGGACGAGCTCAAAATGGACAGGGCGTTTACGACGCGCAGCGTCAACGACGGTTTCAGCGGCGGCGAGAAGAAGAGGTGCGACATACTCCAGATGCTCATGCTCGAGCCCAAGTTCGCCATACTCGACGAAACCGACAGCGGGCTCGATATCGACGCGCTCAAAATAGTCTCCGAAGGCGTGAATTCCGCGCGCTCGCCGGAGCGCGGAATGCTGCTCATCACCCACTACCACAGGCTTCTCGAATACGTGAGGCCCGACGCCGTGCACGTCATGAGCGGCGGGAAAATCGTGCGCAGCGGCGGGCCGGAGCTCGCCGTGGAGCTCGAGCGGAAGGGGTACGACTGGATCAGGGGCGCTGGGCGATGAGCGACGGGCGCGCAAACCGCGGGGATCTGAACCTCGACAGGTCTTCCGGCGACTTCCATTACGCCGAGAACTACGCCTACAACGCGGGCGTCGGGCTCAGCGCCGACGTGGTGCGCTACATCTCGGAAGTCAAGGGCGAGGACCCGTGGCTGCTCGACTTCCGCCTGAAAGCCCTCGAACAGTTTGAAAGAATGAAAAACCCGACGCACTGGGCGTCGGAAAAGCTCGACGAGCTCGACTTTTCAAAAATCAGGTACTACCTCGCCAAGGGAGAGGGGCGGCGCAAGTCGTGGGACGAAGTCCCCGAGGACGTCAAGAAGACTTTCGAGCGCCTCGGCGTGCCCGAGCAGGAGAGGGCGTTTCTGGCGGGGGTGGAGGCGCAGTTCGACTCGGAGTCGGCGTACTCCAACATGAAGGCGCACCTCGAAAAGGACGGGGTGATTTTTGTCGATTCCACGGAGGGGCTGAAAAAATATCCTGAGATTTTCAGAAAGTATTTCGGAAAGGTAATTCCGGTTTCCGACAACAAATACAGCGCGCTCAATTCCGCGGTGTTCTCGGGGGGCAGCTTCATCTACGTCCCCAGGGGCGTCAAGGTCAGACAGCCGTTGCAGGCGTATTTCAGGATAAACGCCGAGAGCTTCGGGCAGTTCGAGCGCACCCTCATAATCGCCGACGAGGGCGCGGAGCTGATGTATATGGAGGGCTGCACGGCGCCGCGGTTTGAGACCGGCACGCTGCACTCGGCGGTCGTCGAGCTCGTCGCCCTCAGGGGCGCGAAGATACAGTACGTGACGGTTCAGAACTGGTCCGACAACGTTTTCAACCTCGTCACCAAGCGCGGGGTGGCGGAGGAGGACGCGCAGATAAGGTGGGTTGACTGCAATATCGGAAGCGGAATCACCATGAAGTACCCGGCGGTCGTCCTGCGCGGGAAGCGGGCGAGGGGGGAGGTTGTCTCCATCGCCCTCGCAAATTCGGGGCAGCACCAGGACACGGGCGCCAAAATGATACACCTCGCCGACGAAACGACCTCCAACATTCTCTCCAAGTCGGTGAGCGTCTCCGACGGCAGGGCGTCGTACAGGGGCCTGGTGCACATGTCGGGCTCGGCGAAGAACTGCCGCAACAATACGGAGTGCGACGCGCTTCTGATAAACTCAAACTCCCGGACCGACACGTATCCGGCGATAGTGTGCTCCGGCTCGACCAACAGCGTCCGGCACGAGGCGAGCGTGTCCAAGCTCGACGAGGAGCAGATCTTCTACATGCGCCAGCGCGGGCTGGGCGAGGCGGCCGCCGTGAGCCTTTCCGTGAACGGGTTTGTAAACGACCTCGTCAAGGAGTTCCCGCTCGAATACTCCGTGGAGCTCAGGCGGCTCATAGAACTCGAAATGGAGGGCTCCGTGGGATGAGCGAACGGCTTCTCGAGAGAATTTCCGCCGCGGCGAAGGCGAAGTTTCAGGACATTCCGTTCCCGTCGCGCAGGGACGAATATTGGCGCTTTGCGGATCTTCCGGCGTGGTCGGCGGATTCCCTGCTGCCGTATTTCGCGGGCAGGCCGACCGAGGAGGGCTGCAACGGGGCCTTCGAGGATCTGGAGACCGTCCCGGACGGCGGAGGATTCGCCGCGCTCTTTGACGGGCAGCTCGTCGACGCGGCCGCCCCGCGCGACGCGGAGATCTGTTCCGCGGGGGCTGCGGCCGAAAAGTTCCCGGAGGTTTTCGGGAAATTCCACTCGCTGGGCGGGGGAAAGTTTGACGTGCTCAATTCCACGCGCCCCGGCGCGGGCATTCTGATCCGCGTCGAAGACGGCGCGGAGGCGGAGCTGGACCTCAGGGTGATCTCCAAGCTCCCGGTCTCGATAGCGAGCGTCTGCGTCCTGCTCGGCAGGGGCGCGCGGCTGGCCCTGCGCAAGACAAACCTCGCTTTCGGGGGGAGCTTCTCGGTTCTCAAATGCGGCTATTTCCTCGCGGAAGGCTCGAAACTCGAGCTCGCGTCGCTCAAATATTCGAGCAAATACGCGCTCTGCTACGAGAGGGAGGATTTCGATTTGGGCGCGGGCGCGGAGGCGGCGGACGCCGCGGCTCTGGCTTTTGAGGGGGGCGCGCGGCAGGAGCGCAACTTTTCCCTTTCCAGCGGCGCGCGCGCGGACTCGCGCGTTTTCGCGCTCGCGGAGTCCGACGCCGTCCGCGACATTCGCACGTCCCAAATTCACGGCGAGCCCGGCGCGCAGAGCAATATAGAGGTGCGCGCCGCCCTCGGGGGTTTTGCGGGCCTCGCGTTCACGGGCCTTATAAGGGTCGGCGGGAAGGCGGTAAAGACGCGCTCGTACCAGTCGTGCAGGTCGCTGATGCTCTCGGACACCGCGAAGTCGCAGGCCTCCCCGGTCCTCGAAATATCGTGCAGCGACGTCGCGTGTTCGCACGGCTGCACGGTTTCCAGGCCTTCCGAAGAGCAGACGTTTTACATGATGCAGCGCGGCCTGGGGCTTAGGGACGCGGAGTCGCTCATCGTGCGGGGCTTCGCGGAGACGAGCTTTGAAAAAATTTCCGACAGGGCCCTCGTCGAAAAATGGCTCGGAAGGCTGTTCGATTAGGCGCCGTTTTTCGCCGTACGAAAAAACTTTTACCGGGGATTTCGGGTCGGTATAATCTTCGCATGAGAAATTTTTGGGGACTTTTGGCGTTTTTTGCCGCTTCTGCGGCGCTGTCCGCGTCCGGCGGAGGGGCGTTTCCCGCGGCGGCGGACGCCTCACGCGGTTCGGGGGGCTCGCGCTGGCAGAGGGCTTCGGAAAACTCCGCAACCCGCCCAGGCGGGGCCGGGCTCCCCGAAAACCCGCCGGGAGCGGTGCCCGAATCCCCCGGATCGCGGTGGCAGGCGGGCGGGGCGGCGCCGGAGAATGCCGGCGGGGCTCGCGGATTTTTTTCGGCGCCCCCGGGATCGAAAGGCTCGCGGTGGCAGCGCGGCGGCGGGACGCCGGCGGGCGGAACGTACCTTGCGTGCGCGTTCAAACTCGAGGGCGCAGTGTCGAAGGCGCAGGCGGAGTTTGTAGCGCGGGCGGTATCCGTGGCGTCCGCGAAGAAGGCCGACGCGCTTATAGTGGACATGAACACCCCCGGCGGCGACCTTGGCTCGACCCTCGAAATAATGGAGAAGCTGTCGGGCTTTGGGGGGCTCACGGTCTGCTACGTAAACCCCGACGCGATAAGCGCGGGCTCGCTCATCGCCGTGGCGTGCGACAAGATTTTCTTTTCCCCCAGGGGCGTGATGGGCGCCGCCGAGGCCGTCGGGGCCGGCGGGGGAGACATTCAGGAGTCGATGAAGCGCAAGGTGACGTCTTTCGTAGGAGCCAAGGTGCGCGCCGTTGGGCCGCCCGAAAATCCGCGGCGCGCGGCCGTTCAGCGCGCGATGAACGACCCGGATTTCGAGCTCGAAATCGGCGGGCGGGTTATAAAAAAGAAGGGCGAGCTGCTGACCCTTACGGCTTCGGAGGCGGCGGAGTCGGTCGGCGGGGCGCCGCTGCTTTCCGACGGCACCGAACCCTCCCTTGAAGCCGTAGTGAAAAAAATTTCCGTCGGCAGGCCGTTTAAGATTGAAACCGTAGAAAGGACTTGGGCTGATTCCTCGGCGATATTCGTTTCGTCGGCGGCGCCGCTGCTGTTCGGCGTGGCGATTTTCCTCGTCGTTATGGATTTGAAAGGCGGGGGGATAGGGATACTGTCGGCGGCCGGGTTCGGCATAGCGGCATGCGCGTTTCTGGGAATGAACATGTCGGGGCTTGCGGGGTACGAGGGGGTTTTGATTTTTGTCGCGGGCGCGGCGCTTATCGTCCTTGAAGCCGCGTTTTTCCCGGGGACTCTCTTCCCGTCGATTCTCGGGGCGGCCGCGATAATCGCCGCCGCCGTCTGGACGCTCGGCGGGGTTCCCGCCGGGGAAATTCGGTGGGAAAACTGGCGGGAGGCCGCGCTTCCGGGCGTATTCGCCGGCATAACGCGGCTCGGGATAAGCGTGTGCGTTGCGGCGCTCTGCGCCGCGGTTTTGGGCAGGTATTTTGAAAGCGCGCCGCTCTTCGGGAGGCTCGTGCTGAAGCCGTGCGCCGACGGCGCCGCCGGCTCCCGCGCGGCGGCGGCGCCCGCGCGTTCGGGAGTGCGCGCCTTGAAGGCCGGCGACGTCGGGGAGTGCATTACCGACCTCGCCCCGTCGGGCAGGGCGGACTTCGGAGGCACGATAGCCGACGTGCGCGCGGATTTCGGCGCGATAGCCCGCGGCGAGAAAGTCGAAATCGTCTCAAAAAAAGATTTCAATTTAACGGTGAAAAAATATTCTGGAACCAAATGACGGCCGTTGCCATTTTGATAATAGTGGGCGCCATACTGATTTTCGCCGAGACGCTGGTGATGTGGGGCGTGTTCTTCGCGGCGGGCGCGCTCGCCTTCGCGGGGGCGGCGGCCGTGGCGTTCTTCGACTTCGGCGCGTGGGCTTCGGCCGGCGCGGGAGCGGCGTTTCTGCTGTCGTGCGCGCTCGCGCTGCTGTTCTGGTCCAGGGTAATCCCTAAGACGCGCCTTTCGGGGGAAATCTATCTGAAATCCTCCGAGAGCGGCAGATCGCCCGCGCGCGCGGCGGAGGGGCTCGCCGGGCGCGAGGGGACGGCAAAAACCCCCCTGTGCCCCTCCGGGGTCGTCGAAGTCGGCGGCGAATTGTTCGACGCCTCCTGCGAGGACGGACATTGCGAGGCGGGCGAAAAAATTTCCGTAGCGGCGTCCTCGCCGTTCGGCCTCAAAGTCAGAAAAATCCGAAAAAATTTATGAATATGCCCATAACGACCATAATAATGATAGTTGTAATAGTCGCGGCGATAATCGCGTTTTTCGTGGTGTTGTCGTTCATAAACACGTGGCTTAAAGCGCTGCTTGCGGGGGCGCCCGTGAGCATGCTCACCCTGATTGCCATGCGTCTGCGCGGGGTTCCGTACGGAATGATAGTGGATTCGCGCATAATGGCCGTGAAGGCGGGGCTGGATCTCACGATAAACCAGCTCGAAGAGCATTATCTGGCGGAGGGCTCGCTGATACCCACCATACAGGCGCTCATCGCGGCCGAGAAGGCGGGCATGGATCTTACGTGGAAGCAGGCGTGCGCCATAGACCTTGCGACAAAGGGCACGGGCAAGACGGTTGTCGAGGCCGTCAGGACTTCCATCAACCCGAAGGTCATCGACTGCCCCAACCCCAATTCGGGGCGCAAATCCATAGACGGCGTGGCCAAGGACGGCATACAGGTCAAGGTTCGCGCGCGCGTGACGGTGCGCACCAACCTCGAAAGGTTCGTGGGCGGCGCGCAGGAGGAAACCATCATCGCGCGCGTCGGCGAGGGCATAGTCACGACAATCGGCTCGGCCGACACGTACAAGTTCGTCCTCGAGCACCCCGACAGGATTTCAAAGGTCGTCCTCGAGCGCGGCCTGGATTCCGGAACGGCCTACGAAATCCTGTCGATAGACATCGCCGACGTCGACGTGGGCGAAAACGTCGGCGCCAAGCTGCAGGAGGCGCAGGCCATCGCCAACAAGAACATGGCGCAGGCGCAGGCCGAAATCCGCAGGGCGGCGGCGGTCGCGGCCGAGCAGGAAATGCGCGCCAAGGTGGTAGACATGAGGGCGAAGGTCGTCGAGGCCGAGGCGCAGGTTCCGCTGGCGCTCGCAGAATCGTTGCGCAGCGGCAACATGGGCTTCATGGACTACTACAAAATGAAGAACATTCAGGCCGACACCGCCATGCGGGAAAACATATCCTCCGACAAGCCCAAAAAGTAGCCGCGAATGGAAACGCTTTTCGATCTCCTGCCCGTCCTGCTCTTCCTGCTGTTCGCGGTGGCCAATTTTGCGCGCTCCCCGAAGCGGGACGCCGGCGGGCCCGCCCCGCGATCTTCGGAGGGCGGGCCGGAAGCGGAGGACGACGATTTTGCCTCCGCGCGCCGAATGGTCGAGGATCTCAAACGGCGCGCGGAGGCAGACGGAGGGGATTTCCCGCGCGGGACCGGGGACGGGTCTCCCGTTTTCGAGCCCGGCGAAACATTCGGCGATCAGGGCGAAATTTTTGCGGAGGTATTTGAAGGGCCTGCGGAAACGTCGCGCCCCGAACTTTCCGCGCCCCGCGGGCCGCTTCCGGAACCGGGCGGTTTCGCCGGAGCCGGCCCGGAACTCCGCGCGGACTGCCGCCGGGATGCCGGGGAAGCCGGGGAGCCCGACGCCGACGCGTACAATATGAAAGTTCGCTTCCCGGCGGATTCGGAGGATTCCGCGGGCGGAGGCTCGTTTGAAGTGCGCGGGGATTTCGGGGGCGGGGCCCCCGGAGCGCGCGCCGCGTTCAGCGTGCCGCTCGGCGGGCGCGGCGATCTGCGCCGCGCGTTCGTTCTGTCGGAAATAATTTCAAAACCGCTCGCGCTGAGGCCGCGGGAAGAAAGGCTGCCGTCATGGTGATATCCGAAGGGGAGCTCGGGCAAATCGTATCCGCTCGCTGCGGGCGGCCGCACGACCTGCTCGGAATGCACAAGTGCAGGGGCGGGATAGTCGTCCGCGCGTACGTTGTCGACGCCAAAAGCTGCCGCCTCGTCGATCTGCGCAATCCGTCCGCGGAGCCGGCCGAAATGCAAAAGCTCGACCGGTCGGGATTTTTCGAGCTCTTCATAAAAGGCGCGCGCAAGCCGTTCCCCTACCGGTTCAAGGTCGAGCGGTACGGCGGCCGGATCGACGAATTCGCCGACCCGTATTCCTTCCCCCCGACCCTGTCCGGGGACGAGCTGTACCTCTTCGGCAAGGGCGACGACAGAAAGGTATACGAGCATCTCGGCTCGCGCATCGCCGAGCTCGGCGGGGTTCGCGGCGTCGCGTTTGCCGTGTGGGCGCCAACCGCGCGCCGCGTGAGCGTCGTCGGCGACTTCTGCGAGTGGGACGGCAGGTATTTCCCAATGCGGCCGCTCGGCTCGTCCGGCGTGTGGGAGATTTTTATCCCCGGGCTCGGCGACGGCGCGAAGTACAAGTACGAAATCCTCGCCGCAAGCGGGGGGGCGCCGTTCCTGAAATCCGACCCCTACGCCGCGCGGTTCGAGCCGCCGCCCAACAACGCCTCCGTCGTCTGCGACCTCTCCGGATACGAATGGGGGGACGGCGAGTGGATGCGCCGACGCGCCGGAACCGACTGGGCGAAGAGCCCCGTCTCCGTCTACGAAGTCCATCTGGGCTCGTGGAAGCGCGTGCCCGAGGAGGGCTTCCGGCCGCTTTCGTACGTCGAAATCGGCGAGCAGCTCGCGGAGTACTGCCGGGAAATGCACTTTACGCACGTCGAGTTCATGCCGCTTTCGGAATATCCGTTCGAGGGTTCGTGGGGCTACCAGGTGACGGGTTTTTACGCGCCTACGCACAGGTACGGCACCCCGCGCGAATTCATGCGTATGGTGGACATACTCCACCAGAACGGAATCGGCGTGATAATGGACTGGGTGCCCGCGCACTTTCCGCGCGACGACTTCGCGCTCGCGGGCTTCGACGGGTCGTGCCTCTACGAGCACGAAGATCCGCGGCTCGGCGCCAATCCGGACTGGGGCACGCTATGCTTCAACTACGGCAGGGGCGAGGTGGCGAGCTTCCTGCTCGGCAGCGCGCTCGCGTGGCTCGACCGCTTCCACGTGGACGGCCTGCGCTTCGATGCCGTGGCCTCGATGCTGTACCTGAACTTTTCGCGCGAGAGCTGGATACCCAACAAATACGGGGGAAGCGAAAACATCGAGGCGATAGAGTTCCTGAAACACGTCAACGGGGTGGTCCATTCCGAATGCGCGGGGGCGATCACCGTGGCCGAGGAAAGCACGACTTTCGCCGGCGTCACCAAACCCGTTGCCGAGGGCGGGCTCGGGTTCGATTTCAAGTGGAACCTCGGCTGGATGCACGACACGCTCGACTACCTCAAAGAGGATCCGATAAACCGGAAGTACCACCACAACAAAATGACATTCCCGTCGATGTTCCAGTTTACGGAGAAGTTCATGCTCGTCTATTCGCACGACGAGGTTGTGCACGGCAAGAGCCCCATGGTCGGGAAAATGGGCTCGGGCTACTGGGACGACAAGATAGCGACCCTCCGCGCCCTCTACGCCTACATGTGGATGTGGCCCGGAAAGAAAACCCTTTTCATGGGCGACGAAATCGCCCAGGGGCACGAGTGGAGGTACGACGAATCCCTCGAATGGTCGCTGCTGAAATATGTCCAGCACGAGGGCGTGCGCAGGACGGTTTCAGACGCGGCAAAGCTCTATCTCGACGATCCGAAGCTCGCTGAAAACGACTTCAACCCCGTCGGCTTCGAGTGGATAAACGCCGACGACGGGGACAACAGCGTATTCTCCTTCCTGCGTTTCGGCAGCGACGGCAAAAGGTGCTATGCGGCAATAAGCAATTTTACGCCCGTGGAGCTGCGCTCCTACCGCCTCGGCCTTCCGCGCGGCGGTAAGTGGGCGGAAGTCCTGAATACCGACGCCGCCTGCTACGGCGGCGGAGGCAGGGGCAATATGGGCGGAGTTTTTGCGCAGGAGGAGAAGGCCGCGAACTTCCGCCCATACGGCTGCGACCTCGTAATCCCGCCGCTTTCGACTGTCGTGCTCATGAACGATTCCGGCGGATAGTCACGAACATCGCGGAGCCGAACGCGCCTTCAAAAAAGCTGTTGGTAAGGCATAGCGGTCTCAATCTGAACGGCGCAAGGTGCGCCAGCCAGCGGCAGTGCCGGTGCGAGGCGCACTGCCATTGAAGGGGGGCGGCAGTGCCGCTTCCATAGAAGGAGGCAAGCCCCTTACGGCGATTGCTTGCGCAATACGCCTATCCCCTCTCCCAATCCCAACAAATAACGAACCTCCCATGGGAGGTTCAGGCGGCACGGGCCGGTGCGAGGCGCACTTCCATAGAAGGGGGCAATCGCCCTTACGCCCATTGCTCACGCAATAGGGCTATCCCCGTATAGATTTACGATTAGGCTATCCCTTTATAAATATATAAAAGGCGCGGCCGAAGCGTACTTGTGATACGCGAGGGTGCGGCTTATTCCGTAGCAACGCTGCCCCGCGCCAAAAGCATTGCGCCAAATCAAGGGGCGGACTCACTTAAAATGGAGCCATTTCCCAAATCCCCCGGGCGCGCGAAAATGGGGTTCAGGCGAGTATAGGAAAGCACCTGGGGGCGCGTAACGTATTTGACATACGCGAGCACTCTCAGGGGCTTTCATAACGGAATTATTTTTCACCCCTCCCCCGGGCGCGTCGCTTAGAAAGGGGGCTTAACTGTCGCCCCCTTTGGCATTTCCGCAAGCGGAAATAGCCAATCCCCTCCCAATCGCCCTTTGTTTCCGGGGTTAGGTTAGGTTCAGGCGAGCATTTAAGCGAGGCCGCCGGTGGGAACGTACAAACGCTACGTGACCAGTGGCGGCATTCCTCAAAACGGAGCTATTCACCAAAACCCCCGGGCGCGTCAAACTGCCGCTCAGGCGAGTATTTAAGTGAGGCCGCCGGTGGGAGCGTACAAGTGGTACGTGACCAGTGGCGGCCTCACTTAAAACGGAGCATCAGCGGTAGTTTGACGCGCCCGGCGCTTGGAATTATTCGCCAAATCGGAGGGGCCAAACCACGTATTTTTATTTTCTTTGGGATTGCATTCTATGGCCAGGTGGGAAAACCAGCTGTCCGGCGCCGCCCCGTGCCAATGCACGACGTTTGGGGCGATTTCGACCACGTCTCCGGGTTTGAGCGCTCTCGCGGGTTTGCCCTTCTCCTGATAATATCCGACGCCGCCGACTGCGATGAGGATCTGGCCGCCCGTGTGGCTGTGCCAATTGTTGCGGCAGCCTGGCGCGAACGTCACGTTGGCTACGGGAACGCCGAGCTCCCCGTTTTTCGTCAGGCGCGCGAGGTACGACTTCCCGCTGAAATATTTCGAGTACGCCTCGTTTTCTTCCCCGAGCGGGAACGGGCCGGTGTTTGCCATTCCCCGCGGGCCGTCCCTGACGAGACCGAGGATTTCGCCGACCTGCGCGTCGTCCAGGCCGTTGCGCTTTCCGATGGCGATGTGGGACTTCAGCTGGCTCTCGACCCCGTCCATCGCGGCGAGCATTGCGATTGTCGCAATCTCGCGGGTGCGCCAGTCGAGATTGTCCCGGGCGAATATGTCGCCGAAAAGGTGCGCCTTGAGAAATTCGTCTATTGCGGGGGCGAACTCGAAAAGCGGGCCTTTTACTTCGCCGCCTGCGAGCATGGTCTGGTTGGCCGCGCCGAAATCCAGGCTCCTGCCTTCCGGGGGAGGTCCGGGAAGCTTCCCCTGGGCGTCCTTTCCGCCGCGGTCTTTCAGGAGCTCCATAAATGTTGAGAGGGCGTTGAGGCTGCGCGGGAATCCGCAGTAGGCGTAGACCTGCACGAGAACCTCCTTGTATTCGTTGACCGTCACGCCCGAGTCCAGCCCGGCGGCGAGCGCCGTCTTCAACCCGGCTTGGTCTCCCTTCGCGGCGTAAGCCGCGCCGAGGGCTATGCCCCTCTCTCTGGAGGTGAGGGCGCCCGCCCCGTCTTTTGCCTCCGCCGCGTTTAAAATGCAAATCGCGGCGGCGGCCGCAATGCGCGCTATTTTTTTCATGGCAGTCCTCCTTTGGTTTGAATTTTTGCGACCGGGATTATACGCAGAATTTGGAACGCGTAAATACACGTTCCTGTCGAAAAACTGCCCAATCCTGCCGCCCCTTGGCGAGGCGCGCCGCGGCTACGCCGAAACGTCGCGCTTGGGAGAGACGCCGAAGAGGCGCTTGTATTCCCGGCTGAACTGCGTGGGGCTCTCGTATCCTACGGCGTAGGCGGCCTCGGCGACGGTTTCGTTTTCGGCTATCATCAGCCTCTTGCCCTCGTGAAGGCGCAGGTTCTTCTGGTACTGGATGGGGCTTACGGAAGTCACCTTTCTGAAATGCCTGTGGAATGTAGTCGGCGCCATGTTCGCGCGCCGCGCGAGCTCCTCTATTTTGACAGGCTTGTCGTAGTTGCCCTTGAGCCAGTCCACGGCCCGCATAATGCGGTTGTTCTGGGTGCCGTACGTGCAGAATCCGCGAACGTGCCCGCCGAGCGGGCCGACCAGCAGGCGCGAGTAAATCTCCCTTATTATTATGGGCGCAAATATCGGTATGTCGCTCCCGCCGTCGAGAAGCCTCACGAGCCTCAAAAAAGCGTCGAGCATTCCGATGTCGGCGGGGGCGACGGCGATTCCGCGGCACGGCCCGCCGCCCACGGGGAGCGTGGGCATCTCCGACAGAAGGCGCGAGACCGTCCCCATGTCGAGAGCCAGCGAAATCGCAAGCGCCGGCTTTTCCGGGCTGCCCTCGGCCACATAGCTCGTCCCCGGAATGTCCACGCCGGAAACGAGGTACTGCCCCGGCCCGTAGGAATATTCGTCCCTGCCTATCAGAGCCCTCTTGCGCCCCTGCAGCATCAGGACGATTTTTGTCTTGTAAAAGCAGTTTTCCGAACGCTTGGATTCGTCGACCCTGAAAAACTCCAGGCCGGGAACCGCGCACGAGCAGGAGCCGGGGCGCGGAAGCCGCTTCAAAACCGCCTTTTTAAGCTGCGAATAGATTCCGGACGCGTTCATGGGGAAAATTTTTCAAAATGCCGCGCGGCGTGTCAAGACAATCGTCCGAATGCGAAAACGCCGCAAGAGATGCCCCTCCGCGAACCCCGGAAGCGGGCGCGAAAGCCCGGCCAAGCCTATTTGCCGCGCCTCCTCCACTCCCTGATTTCCCCGAGGCGGGCCTTATACTTCTTTTCGGTTCCCTCCTCCGTGGGAACGTAATATTCCCGCCCGGCAAGCGAGTCCGGCAGGCACTGCATGTCCGTGAGCTTGTCCTTGAAATCGTGCGCGTACTTGTAACCCCTGCCGTACTCGAGCTCCTTCATCAGCCTAGTAGGCGCGTTGCGTATGACGAGCGGCACGGGCTCCGCAAGCTGCCTGAGCGCGTCGGACTTCGCGCTTTCGTAGGCGAGATAGACGGAGTTGGATTTCGGGGAAACCGACATGTATACGACAGCCTCCGCCAGATGCACGGCGCACTCGGGCATTCCGATGAAGTGGCAGGCCTGGTAGGCGTCCACCGCCACGCCGAGGGCCTTCGGGTCGGCGAGCCCGACGTCCTCGCCCGCAAAGCGCACGACGCGGCGCGCCACGTACAGGGGATCCTCTCCGGCCTCAAGCATTCGCGCGAGCCAGTAGACGGCGGCGTCGGGGTCCGAATTGCGCATGGACTTGTGCAGCGCCGATATGAGGTTGTAGTGCTCCTCGCCTGTTTTGTCGTAGAGCAGCGACTTGCGCGACACGCACTGCTCCACGATTTCGCGCGACACCGCTATCCGCCCGGAAGGATCCGGAGGCGAATTGAGCACGGCCATTTCGAGCGTCGAAAGCGCGCTGCGCGCGTCCCCGTTGGCGAAGGCCGCAATCGCCGAAAGCAGGTCGCCCGGTACGCTCACGCGAACCTTCCCGAACCCCCTGTCGTCCTCCAGCGCGCGGGACAGCAAACCGACGAGCTCTTCGGTACCGAGCGGCTTGAGCACGAATACCTTGCACCTCGAAAGCAGCGCCCCGTTGATTTCAAACGACGGATTTTCGGTGGTGGCGCCTATGAGGATTATGCTGCCCTTTTCGACAAACGGCAAAAAGGCGTCCTGCTGCGCCTTGTTAAAGCGGTGGATTTCGTCCACGAACAGTATGGTTTTGCTCCCGAAACCGCCGTTTGCCTCGGCGCTGCGCATGACGTCGCGGATTTCCCTTATGCCGCTGGTCACAGCCGAAAAGTCTATAAATTCCGCGCGGGTTCTGTTGGCGATTATGCGCGCCAGAGTGGTCTTGCCGACGCCCGGAGGCCCCCAGAAAATCATTGAGGAAATCTTGTCGTTTTCGATGAGGCCGCGCAAAATGCCGCCTTCTCCGAGCAGATGCCTTTGGCCCGCGAACTCGTCGAGGCTGCGCGGCCTCAGGCGCGCCGCGAGCGGCCCCGAAGCCTCCCCTCCGCCCAGCGACATCTGCCGACTGTCCTCTCTGCCCATACCGTTCCGCTTTTTTATAATATCGGATTTTCCCGTGCGGGCGAAAACCCGCAAGAAAAAAATCCTCCCCGCCCGCGGCGCTGCGGAAATCTCCCCGAAGCGCGAAAGGCGGGCCGCCCGGCTAAACAAAAAATCAAAAGCTTCTTGACAACCGCGGCGGCCGCGCATTTACTGAAAGGCTTTCAAATACGGTGGTAGTAGCTCAGTTGGTTAGAGCATCGGATTGTGGTTCCGAGGGTCGAGGGTTCGAGTCCCTTTTACCACCCCAAACTTTAAAAAGGCGTCGAATTGGCCTAAAAATTAGGCAGCAATTCGGCGCTTTTTTTGCGCCTGCATACATTTGCGTCCGCCGCCCACAACCGCCCTAAATCAAAACCTTACGCGACTATTGCGCCAAGCTTCTGCCAATTCAAAATTCTCAATTTCGTTACCCATTTTGTAACGCCTACCTATATGCGAACACACAAAAGAGCCAAAAAATATACTTTCTCTCGGATTTTCTCAGAGACCGGAAACAATAGGCAACAATACTGTTTTGCATAGTCTATCACGAACGTTACATATATCCTGAATATAATAAAAATTAGGCAACATTATTCCTAAAAGCAAAACTCTTGAACAGAAAAAATCCCTCCTATTTATAGGGATTCCCGATGCCTCAATTAATGATTTAGTTCAATAAAAGTCCGCAAAGGCGGCAGGCGACATAATGAACGCCGAAACGGTCGTTGCCCTCGACAACGCCGGAGACGGAACCGCCCGTTGGCAGAATTGCATAACGGTCGCTTTCGGCGGATTCATGTCGGATATTTATATATTGCAAAGAAGCGTTGTCGAAAATTGTAGGATATCGATTCGGGTTGAAAGCGTTCGATAAACAAGGCGGTAAATTCGCCCGGCAAGCTAAGAAACAAATCGAACAAACTCTCAGAGAAAGACAAAATCCTCTTTTAAGAATTCGTTGTTTATTCCTCGTAGGATTACAAGTTCATCGTCCATCACATCTGTTATTTCTCCAATATTTGATTGGCGAGTTCTGAAATTTCGTCGTTGGCAAAAGTGGACATCGGGTAGATGTCTTTTGCCTTTA
>DBGCYC010000096.1:0-16891 GCA_048390825.1 Candidatus Merdousia sp. | reverse complement strand
TTAGGTTAGGTTCAGGCGAGCATAGAAAAACCCTTGGGGGCGCGTCAAACTGCCGCTCAGGCGAGTATTTAAGTGAGGCCGCCGGTGGGAGCGTACTGACGTACGTGACCAGTGGCGGCATCACTTAAAACGGAGCATCAGCGGCAGTTTCACGCGCCCCCAAGTGATTAGAAGCCTTGGGCGATCATGGCCGCCGCCACTTTTTTGAAGCCTGCGATGTTGGCGCCGTTTACGTAGTTTCCGGGGGTGCCGAATTCCGCGGCGGCGTCGAGGGCGTTTTTGTGGATATTGCGCATGATATTGTGGAGCTTTTCATCGACTTCCTCGCGGGTCCAGCTCAGACGGATCGCGTTCTGGGACATTTCGAGGCCGCTCGTGGCGACGCCGCCGGCGTTAGACGCCTTGCCGGGCGCGTAGAGAATGCCGGATTTCATATAGACTTCGATGGCCTCGGGGGTGGAGGGCATATTCGCGCCTTCGGAAACGCATATGCAGCCGTTTTCGACGAGAGCCCTGGCGTTTTCGCCGTCGATTTCGTTCTGGGTTGCCGAGGGGAGGGCGATTTCCGCCTTGGCGAGGCCCCACGGACGCTTGCCTTCGTAGTACTTGGCGGTCGGGAACTTCTTGACGTATTCGCTCATGCGGCCCCTCTTGACGTTTTTAAGCTCCATGACATAGGCGAGCTTTTCGGCGTCGAATCCGTCGGGGTCGATGACCGAGCCGTTGGAGTCGGACATCGAGAGGGGTTTGGCGCCGAGCTGCACGAGCTTTTCAACGGTGTACTGGGCTACATTGCCGGAGCCGGAGACGAGAACCTTTTTGCCTTCAAGAGAGACGCCTTTGGTGGCGAGCATTTCCTGCGCGAAGTAGACGTTGCCGTAGCCCGTCGCCTCGGGGCGTATGAGGCTTCCGCCCCATTCGAGACCCTTGCCGGTCAGGACGCTGTCATAGGAGTTTTTGCAGCGCTTGTACTGTCCGAATAGGTAGCCTATTTCGCGGCCGCCCACGCCTATGTCGCCCGCGGGGACGTCGGTGTTGGGGCCGATGTGGCGGTAGAGCTCGCGCATGAAGGAGTTGCAGAAGTTGCGGACTTCGTTGTCGCTCTTGCACTTGGGGTCGAAGTCGGAACCGCCCTAGCCGCCGCCCATGGGGAGGGTCGTGAGGGAGTTCTTAAAGACCTGCTCGAAGCCGAGGAATTTGAGAATGCCGAGATTGACCGACGGGTGGAAGCGCAGGCCGCCCTTGTAGGGGCCGATGGCGCTGTTGAACTGGACGCGGTAGCCCTGGTTTACGTGAATTTCGCCCTTGTCGTCGGCCCACGGAACCTGGAAGAGAATAACTCTTTCCGGAACGACCATTCTTTCGAGAATCTTTTCCTTTTCATACACGGGGTTGGAGTCGAGAACCGCCGTCAGGGACGAGAGAACCTCTTCGGCGGCCTGGAGGAATTCCTTTTCCCAGGGCTGTTTGGCTTTGAGGTCTTCGAGTACTTTCTGTACATACTTATTCATTTGAATATTCCTTTTTATTGGTTGACTTAAAATAAAAAAACAATGGCGCGAAAGTGGCGCAAATCCCGCCAGCCGTCAACATAGATTCCCCAAAAAAACATATTTATTACATTTTTGTTCATTTTTTTTGAACCGCCGGAAAGTTTTTCAGCGAATAAAATCCTCCAAAAAGCGATAAACATACATTTTTGTTCATTTTTGTAAAGAGCGCGAAGACTCGCATCGGCGCGATTTTCTTCGGGACTGCCGGGGCGCTCCGCCCCGCCCCGGTTTGGCGCGCGCCCAATAATTCTCTTGACGCCAATTATCCGGAATTGACAATAAATATATTATGTTAGCCCGCCAAAGACAACGACTGATTCTCAACATGCTCGAAAACTCCCCGAGCCTCAGGACAATCGAGCTTGCAAAATATTTTGAAGTGACGGACGAAACAATCCGCCGCGACCTCGAAACCCTCGACGCCGAAAACAAGCTCATACGCACGCATGGCGGGGCCCTTAGAATCGAAAAGCGCTCTTCGGAGCTGCCGCTCCAAAAGCGGCTTAGCGAAAACCGCGCCGCCAAGCAGGAAATCGCAAAAAAGGCGGTGTCGCTCGTCGGGGAGTCCGACACGATATTCCTCGACGCGAGCTCCACGGTGCTTACATTCGCGGAGTCGCTGCCGGACATCGCAATCACTGTGATTACGAACGCCCACGACTGCGTGGTGCCGCTGATGGCCAAGGACAATGTGGACGTCATAACCACTGGCGGAAAGCTCGACAGGGTGAGCCACAGCTACTGCGGAATCTCCGCGCTGTCGCTGATGAAGAGGTTTTCGATAGACAAGGCGTTCTTTTCCTGCAACGGGCTCGACCTTGAGCGCGGCGCGAGCGAAGTCGCCGAAATCCACGCAGAATTCAAGGAGAATTCCCTTTCCGTCTGCCGAGAAAAAATCCTGCTGTGCGACTCCTCCAAGCTCGGGGTGCGCAGCCTGCGCTTTTTCTGCGACCTCAATTCGATCGACACGGTGATAACCGATTCCGCCGCCGACCCCGAATTTCTCGAAAAGCTGCGCGGCGCGGGCCTGAACGTCCTCTGACGCAAGGGCGGCGGCGCAAAAAAGCGGCGGGGATTTTCTCCCCGCCGCTTTCGCGCACGCAGGTTTAAAATACGAAGACCGCGCAGAAAACGGCGTACGCCGCCGCAACAGCCGTGAGGGACGATATTATCAGCGCGTTCCCAAAGAGCCGTCGCGTGCGCGCGAACCTCCGGAACTCCGCTTCGTCGAGCTTGTTCCCGCCCGCGGCGATAAACTTGCCCATGTCGTCGGAGCGGTAATTGAAGACGTAGAACCGGCGCATCAGAAACGCCGCGAAAAGCGCCAGCAACAGCGGAACCGCGACCCCGGGCGAAAACAGGATCCGCAGGAAATCGAAATCTTCAAAAATATCTTTGGGCACAACGGGCTCCCCTTTTTCGGGAAAGGGCGGAGGGCGCAGGCCCCGCCGCCCCGTCCGCTATCCGCGAAAGTTTCCGCGCCTGCGCGCCGCGGCGGCGGCGAGGGAGAGCGCGCCGAGAGCCGCCGCATAGACGGCGGGTTCGGGAATCTGCCCGCCGACATGCATGATTCCGGCGCCGTCGTAGGCGGCAGCCCACTCCTGGCCAGTCTTGTCGAAAACCGTCAGAACCGCACCGCCGTCGAGCGCGGCCACGACCACGGAGTCGTCGGTAAACACGTCCGACATGTCGAACTCAAACGCCTCACCCGCAGAAAACTCCCCGTCGCCAAAGGATATGGAGAGCCCGGCGAAAGACGTGCCGTCCGCCAGATAAACTGTGGAGGAGGAATCGACCGAAAGCATGTCGACCTCAAAGGGGTTGGCGAAAAACACGGAGCTGCCGTCCGAGATCTCCACGGCGTCCGCGCCGGAGACGGCGCCCATGAACACCCCCCTGTACGCCGCGCCGTCCGCGCCGAACACGACCTTGCTGAGTCCGTTTACGGACGCCCCGTCGGCGCCGCCGCCGTACACCGTGCCCGCGAAATTCGAGGAGCCCGAGAACACGACTTCCGCGTCTCCGTCCACCACGGAGCCCGCCCCGCGGCCGCCCGCGTAAATGTCGCCCGATATGCTGCCGCCCGAAACGGACAGGCTCACGCCGCCGACGGTTCCGGAGGCGCCGTCCTCGGCGTAGACGCCGCCGTACACGTCGCCCGCAACCGAGGCTCCTGAAAGCGTCACCGAGACGCCGGAGACTTTTGCGTCCGCGGCAAACCCCGCGGCGGAATCCGCATAGGCGTAGCCGCCCGCGTATATCGAGCCCGTCGAACCGCCGGAAACGGAGATTTTCACGGAATCTCCGGACACCGAAACGCCGGAATTCTGCTTGTAGGCCTCGCCGTTGTAGAGGTACGAGCCGTAGATGTCGCCGACCGACGAGTTTTCAATCGAGACCGTCGCGCCGCCGTACGACAGGCTCGACGCCCCGCCGGAATTGCCCTGCACGCCGCCGGCAGCCACGACGGAAGTGGCCGTCGAATCCCGCACAACGGTGTTGATGTCGCCGTTTACCCGGACATTGCCGTAATGGTAGCCGCCCGCGTATACGGCCTTCACGGAGGCGCCGTTTTCCACTGTCACGTTGATGTCGCCGTTCACGACGGCCTCCCCGCCCGTAGAAAATATTGTGGTGATTTTGTTTTCGACGGACGCGCCGGAACCGGAGACGCCGAGGTTGATCTCGCCCGTCTCGACCCTCGCGGAATCGGCGACGTCGACAATGTGCACGGCCTCGGAATAGGGCGCGAGCGTCTCGGGAACCTGGGCCGTGATTTTGGAGGATATGCCTACGTCGATCCTGCCGATTTTAAGCGAGCTTCCCTCGCCCGAGGCGGAGGCAACGCGCAGCTGGTCGCGGGTTGAGGAGACATTTACGTCGAGCGCGTCGACCGAGAGCGACGCCCCGTTTTCGACCGACACCCTCTCGGATCCGAGCGTGTTGTTGACGGACATGGAGCCGCCCGAGACGGAGAGAGAGCCCTTGTAGCCCGCCATCGAGGAATTGACGACGAGCGCCCCGGCGCCGTTTTTTACTATGCCCTGCTTTTCATTGTAGCTTGCGATGGAATCCGTGGCGGCGTCGCCTTTGTCCATGCCGGCCGAGCCTATTGTCACGGTCGCGCCGCCGTTTGCCGTAAGCGTCACCGCCGAGGAGCCGGAAGCGGAGCCGATGTACATGAAGCCGCCTTCCGAAGCCGTGTTGCCGGAGTGCAGGACGTCCCTGTTGGCGACTATTTCGAGGGAGGCGTTGTCCCTCATGTAGACTGCGCCGCCCTGTTTCGACGCGCCGTTGCCGGAAAATTCGACGTCCGTCATAACAGTCGACGAAGAGAGCGACTTGTCGTCCTTTGAATGGTGGTATATCGCCACCGCGCCGCCGGAATCGGCCGAATTGTTCTTAAACTCCGCGTCCTTCACCGAAAGGCTGGAGCCCGTCTTGACGTTGCGGGTCACCGCCAGCGCGCCGCCTTTTCCCTTCACGACGGAATTGCCATCGAACACGGCGCCTTCTATGTCCACGTCGGAATCCGCAACGAGCATCACTCCGCCTTCGACTTCGTAGAGCAGCGCGCCCGTCTTAAAACTGTTGCCGCCCGCCGAGAGGTTTTTGAAAGACGCCGAGGACTCGTACGCCTTTATGATGCCGCCCTGCATCGCGCCGTTGTCAATTGCCACGCTGTTGTCTGAGATGACGAGGTTTTCAAAAACCCTGTCCGCCCCCTTCCCCTGCGCGAGGAACAGGATGCCTCCCTGTATATATCCCCCCTGCGAAACGCAGTTGCCGGAAATTTCCCCGCCCTTTACATGGAGGCTTGAATTGCCGATTTGCAGGAAGCGCGAGGAGGAGGCGTTGTCGACGAGGTTGAAGCTGTCGATTGCAACGCTTCCGGTTCCGCCCCATGTTGCGCCCGCCGTCCTGTTCTGCCCCTCCCAGCGGAATTCGCCTATGTTTACCGAAGACGTCCCGCCGGCGCTCACGCTTTCGCCCGTAAACCTGTCCACGTTTACGACGGCCGAATTGCCCGCGGAAAGCGACGCCGAACCGAGCGTGTTGTTTATGTTCAGCGTCCCTCCGGAGGCGGAAACGGAGGAGCCCGCCATATATTCCATCGAAGAGTTCACCGTGAGGACGCCGCCGCCCGACTTGGAGAAGGATCCGTTCCCGCCGCTTGCGATCGAGTCGCTCCCCGCGGTTCCGTCGCCGATTACGACATTCGCGCCTTCCCTGACGTTTACGGACACTCCGCCCTTGTCGCCGATGTAGGCGAATCCCCCGCCGGCGTCGCTCGCCTGCCCGCCGACCAGAACCCGGTTGCCCGAAATGACCGCGTCTTTGCTGTACGAAAGGCTCACGGACTTGCCCTCCGTATAAATCGCGCCCCCCTTGCCGTCTTCGGAGGCGGCTACCCGGTTGCCGGTGAAAACCGCGTCCACAAGCTGTACGGCGGCGTTTTCGGAATATACCGCCCCGCCCTTGCCGACCGCGGCGGTCACCGAATTGCCGGAGAACACCGCGGAAGTTGAGCCGCCGCCGTCCTTGTTGAGCACGGTTTGGCCCCCGTTGTCCCCCTTCACAAAGAGCGCGCCGCCCCTGCCCTCTCCGCCGGCGGACACGCTGTTGTTTTCAAAAACAGTGTCCCCTCTGAACCACATGTGCCCGCTATTATTTATGTAGGCCGCGCCCCCGTCGGCGGTCGCCCCCTCCGCCGAATTGCCCCTGAAAGTCTGGGAGCCCATGTTCGTGGAATAGGCGTTGTCGGCATACATAGCGCCCCCCTGGGCGCTTCCGTTTGAGGATGCGGCCCTGTTGCCCTCAAAGAGCGAAGTCCCGTTCGCGCCGTAACTGGAACCCGCTATATAGAGCGCGCCCCCGCGGGCGTATTCGCTCCCGGACGCAGAATTGTCCGAGAAAATCGCGTTTTTGACGGACAGGCTGTTTGTGTTGCGCGCTATTCCCGCGCCGTCGTCTATCACGCCCACGAACGCCACGCCCCCGCCAAAAGCGCCGGAACCCTCCGCCGAGTTGCCGGAAAAAGTCGAATCGCTCACGGAGAGCTTCGCGGCCGCCTTGTCCGCCGACCATTTTTCGCCCGAGGCGTAAACCGCCCCGCCGCCGGAGCTGGCCTCGTTTTTGCTCGCGGCGCTGTTGCCCTCGAACGAGGAGTTGGAAATTGCGTTCTGCGTGGAAGTCGCGCCGTTGAAGAGCGCGACGGCTCCGCCCTGGGCCCCGTTGCCCTCGGCGACGTTTCCGGAAAATTCGGAGTTTGAAACCGTGAGCTTCTGCCCCGCGCCTCCCGAATATATCGCGCCCCCCTGCGAATTTGCCCATTTGCCGTCTCCGGTGGCAGCGCCCGCGGTATCGGCCCTGTTCCCGACAAACGAGGAATCGGAAACGGACAGTTCGGAGTTTCTGGCCGTCACCGCCGCCCCCGCGGCCCCCGTGCCGGACGCGGGCGCGTTCGTCCCCGAAGACGTGTTGGATTCAAACGCCGAACCCTTTACGGCCAGCTTCGCCCCGCCCTCCGCGTAGAGGACGCCGCCGGGCCCCCATTCCCCGGCGGTAAAATTGCCCTTGAAATGGCTGTCGGAAACCGTCAGATCCGCGCCGATAGCCGAAACCAAACCGCCCTGCACACTCGCGTACGGGCGTTCGAGGGCGTTTTCCTGAAATTTGCCGTTGGTTATGCCCACTTTGCCGTCGGCGGTTCCGGCGGAATTTGTCACCTCAAACTGCGCGCGCGACGTTTCGCCGGTGGACATGCCGCCGTTCATTGCGACATTGCCCGACGAATCTACTGAAACGACGGTCTTGTCGGCCTTGCCGTCGCCGGCGGAGACTATGTACCCGGTGTTCTTGTCGAGCTGCGGGTTTTCCACCACGACGCCCGGCGCGCCGACATTCCTGTACGAATCCGGAGCGGCAAAGGCGGCGCAGGCGGCCGCAACGCACAGCTGCGCCAGAAACGACGCCCTTATCAGTTTTCCCTTTTTCATTGCTGGTCACGCTTTCCAACAAACGGACAAAATTAAACGTCCGTTTATTTTTACAACCCGGGCCTCTCTCGGAAGGCGCGCGACGCGGAAAACCTAACCGCACGAATGATAAACAGATAACACTGAAATTTTACAAACAGACAAAACCTACAAAAAACAAAAAGCAATATAAAAAATAAACGGACGTTTAAATGTACAATCCAAATAAATTTGTCAAGCACTTTTAAGGATTTTACTTGATTTTTTGGTTGACTATTGATTTAAAGATCCCATAAAATAATACGCGAATTTGGCGCGCTTCCGCCAGTATTAGCATTTTGCACGGCAATTCCCGGACGAAAGACGGCGCAAATCTACCCGCTTCGCGGGCGCGCCGCAAATTTACGCCCGGAAACCGCGCCGCCGGGCGGCGCAAAAAAGTATGCGACCCCCCGCTCCGGCGCCAGATTTCCCAAAACCCCGCGGATACCCGGATACCGCGGAGAAACTATTCTCCATTCCGGCGCGCCGTAAAAGGCGCCGCGCCGGGCGAGAAACCGGCAATTCGGCAATTTTTTCCGGCGGGGTTTTCCACTCTCACCCCGCAGGAACCCCAAATATCCGGCTCACTTCCAGAATACAAGGGAGTCGAGAAAAGACTTTTTCGGCAGCTTGCAGATTCTGGCTATGTCGCCCTCCGAACCCGCGAAATGCTCGGAGATTATCCTGTCGCGCAGGGCGGTATCGTTTCTGCCGACTATGAAAATCTCGTCGGTGTCGTTGCCGAGAAACGCCCGCATTTTCTCCACGGCGCCATCGGAGTCGGCGAATATGGCCTCTTCCGGCCTGTACCGGTTGAAAACCAGATACTGGTCCGCAAACACGTAAAACGTGTTGGACTCCATCTTGGCCGTATGCGTCTGGTTGCTGTACACGCTCGAACCCCAGAAGAAATTCCCCCTTACCGCGAGCCCCGAAACCGGATTCCTCTCGTAGGACAGCAGGGCGGCGTCGCGCGCCTCGGGCGTGGAAAATTCGTTCTCGCCGGCCTCAAAGCTCCTGTTGGAGGAAAATTCGCAGTTTGAATACTTCGCCGACCCCTTGCGCGAGCGCACGAAATGCTCGAACGCCTGGCGGCACCTTATGAACGTGTTTCCGACAAACTTCACGTTTTCTATCAGCATGTCGCCGTCGGCGATCCCCTGTATGGTCGCGCCGCAGTCGTATGTGCGCGAAACCGTGCACCCTTCGACGAGGTTGTCCGAACACGGCCTCTTGTCCGACACCCAGAACTCAAATCCGTTGCCGAGCCTCACCCAGTGCGGGTAGCCGAGCTGCACCGACCCGCCTATGAGATCCACGTCCATATTCCTGAACTTGCAGCCCCACGCGCGGGCGACTCCGTGGACGCCGAAGCCCTTTACGGCGACGGAGTCAACCTCGCAGTTTTCGAGGTTGGAAATTCCCACGCCGCTCGTGGAAAATGCGATTTTCGCGCCGCCGGACGACGGGTTTTCTTTTGAGCGGAAATAGAGGTGGCGGAAGTTCTCAGACTTGTCCTGGACGTTCACCCTGTTTACGTCGCCCGACACCCAGAAATCCCCGTAGGCGTTGAGTTCGTTGTACCTTCTGACGAGGTGCCCGTAAACCTTGTCTTTGGCCATGTCGTACACTGCCCCGATATTGTTGCGCTTCCCATCGGCGGGGCAACCCTCGAAATTTTCGTGCTTCAAGAGGTCTATGCGCCAGACGTCGTTGGCGAGCCTCTCCCACGCCCCGGGATTCTTCACGATTTTGAGGCCGCTTATGACGGGCTTTGCACCCTCGCCGTAAGCTCCGATTTTGCAGTTTTTGAACCCGGAAACCGCTCCGTAAAAGACGTCGCCGCGCTTCAGGAAAATCTCCGCATTTTCGGACGGGGCGGCCGCTATCGTCCTAAACGGGGCGGCCCGGGAGCCGTCGTTTGAATCGCTGCCCTCCGAAGACGACACGTAATACTGTTTGCCGAAAGCGCACGCGCACGCCGCGAGCGCGAGAATATGCAATAACGCAGACTTCATATTTTCCTCCTGATTCCTGTTTCAGCGGGCGCGCGCCCAGCTGATTGGAAGAATCTAACAGATTTTCCCCGGCGCGCAAAGAACAAAATGAAAACGCGGGAATCCGGCCTTCCCCGGGCGGGGCGCCCAGCCCAAATGCGGAAGCCGCGCGCAATGCGGGCTCCGGTTCCGGGCGCGGCGGAAGCGGACGCCTTCCCGCGCCCGGGCCGGAAAAAATTTTTCGCCTGGGCAAGGCTCCGAAAATTTCCGCGCGGCAAACCGGCTGGCGCAAATCCGCCCCGCGGCAGCCGGGCCTGCCGCATACGCGCCTTTCTCCCGCGGGGTGCCGCCAGCGCGTAAGCCCTGGCGCCCGCCGGAACCATCTCCCGCCCCAGGCGCGGAAATTTGCGGCGCTCTCCCGCGCGCCGCCATCTTGAATAAAAATATTGACTGCGGCCAAGTTAGTGCGTTAACTGTTTGAAGCGTTTTACAACCCGCGTATTTTCTAAGGATATGAAAAGGACAATCATTGCAATATGCGCCTTCGCCCTGTGCGGCTGGGCGTTCGCCGCCCCCCAAAACCCGGTAGAGAGGCGCAAGCCCCTCTCCGCAAAAGTCGGCATAGTCGGCGTGGGCCTCGACACCTACTGGAAACAGTTCGACGGCCTGCGCGAAGTGATGCTCAAAAAGCTCGACACGTTCGAGGCCAAGGTAAAGGCCAACGGCGTGGAGACCGTGTCGTTCGGGCTGGTGGACAACGCCGAAAGCGCGCGCAAAGCCGTGGACGAAATGAAGCGCGCCAACCTCGACCTGCTCTTCGTGGACATGGTGACCTACGCGACTTCCGCGACGTTCGCGGCCGTCGCGCGCGAAATCAGCGCGCCGATAGTTCTCGTCGCCCTCCAGCCCGAAAGCGCGATGCCGTACGAAAAGGCGACGACTTTCATACAGCTCTGCAACGACGACCTATGCGCGGTTCCGGAATTCGCGGACGTTGCGATACGCATGGGCAACCCCGTTGACGACATCATAATCGGCATGCGGCGCGGGGACAAGCTCGCGGACGCGGAAATCGCCAAATGGTGTTCCGTGGCAAAAGTCCTGCACGACCTGCGGAACGCGCGCATAGGGCTGATGGGGCACGTGCTTGAAGCCATGTACGACATGCAGACCGACCCGACCGCCGTTGCGGCCGCCTTCGGATGCCACGTCGCCCTCTGCGAGCCCGACGAAATTCTCAAGCACTATATAGAGGACGACAAAGAAGCCGTGGACGACATGAAGAAGCGCATTCTCTCCTTCTTCGACACGCCCGACCCGGTATCCGACCCGCTCACCCAAAAGCTCACCGAAAAGGATCTCGACGTGGCGGCGAGGGCGGCGGTGGCGCTCGAGAAATTCGCGGCCGAGCGCAAGCTCGACGGGCTGGCGTACTATTACGAGGCGCTGCCCGGTTCCAAAATGCGCGAGCTTGTCACGAACCTCATAGTCGGCAATTCGCTGCTGACGGCGGCGGGCTTCCCCATGTGCGGCGAATTCGACATCAAAAACTGCGTCGCCATGATGATAATGGACAGGCTCGAAATAGGCGGCAGCTTTGCGGAATTCCACCCGATAGACTTTAACACCGACACGGTGCTCGTAGGCCACGACGGCCCTCACCACCTCAATATCGCCGACGGCAAGCCCGTGCTGAGGTCGCTGAAAAAGTACCACGGCAAGCCCGGCGCCGGCGCCGGGGTCGAGTTCAAGATAAGGGAGGGGCCCATTACGATCCTCTCGATAGGCGTGAAGGCCGACGGCAAATTCAAGTTCATTGTGGCGGAGGGCGAATCCGTGGCCGGAGCGATTCCGCCGACCGGCAACACAAACACCCACGCAAAATTCAAGCCCGACGTGCGCACATTCCTCCGCAGCTGGTGCCTTGAAGGCCCGACGCACCACTTCGCGCTCGGCGTCGGCCACCATGCGGACGAAATCCAGAAGGTCGCCAAGGCGCTCGGAATAGAGTGCGTTAACGTCACGGCCGGCAAGTAAACCCCCGGGCGGCAATCCCCCGGACGGCGGATAAAAACGGGAGCGGAATGTCCGCTCCCGTTTTTTGCGGCGCCGCGGAGGGCGGGGTGGCGCCGCAAAAAGGCGTTGCAAACGCCGGGACTGAAAGCGTATCGTGCCTTTGGGCGCAAAACATGCCGGCGGCCGCCGCCCGCCAACCTCGCGGAGTGAAATATGGAAAAATACTTCAAATACGGCGCGGCCGAAATCGCGCACCTGAAAAAGGCCGACTCCAAAATGGCGGAGGCCGTGGAGAAAATCGGGCGCGTAAATAGGCGCGTAATTCCCGACCTGTTCGAGGCGCTGGCAAACTGCATCGTCGGCCAGCAGATTTCCACCAAAGCGCACGAAACCATATGGCTCAGAATGAGGGAAGCCCTCGGCCGCATAACCCCCGAAACCGTCGCCGCCCTGCCGCCGGAAGAGATAAAGAAATTCGGCATATCGTTCAGGAAGGTCTCCTACATGAAATCCGCCGCGCAGAAAATCCTGGACGGGAGGTTCGATATCAATGCCTTGAAAAGCATGGACGACGCCGCGGTGCGCGCCAGACTCTGCGAACTGGACGGGGTTGGAGAGTGGACTGCGGAGATGCTGATGATATTTTCCATGCGCAGGCCGGACGTGCTTAGCTACGGCGACTACGCGCTCCGGCGCGGTTTGAGAATGCTCTACGGGCACCGCGAGATAAGCCGTGGGCTGTTTGAAAAATACCGCAGGCGCTTCTCCCCGCATTGCAGCGTGGCAAGCCTCTATTTGTGGGAGGTTGCGGGAGGCGCCATTGCCGGCTTGAAAGACCGCGCCACGCGCGGAAAGGCGTAGAGGGCGAATCGCTGGCCCCAAAGATGTTTTCGGAGGCTTTGCGGCAAATCGCCGCGTATAGCGAAGCTTGATTTTGAAAAAATGAAACAGTATTCGGGAAAGAACTTGCGCATCGCATCGCAAGAATACCCGTTTTCGGAAAGATAGCGATGTTTGAAAGATGAGATTGGAAACTGGAAATGCCGGGAGGAGATTGCGGGAATTTAAAGGCGTTGGGGCGGGGTTGGCGGCCGGATTTTAGTTTGGAAACTTTTTGCGCCGGCGCCCCTAAATGAAGTAAGATTTGTAAAGGTTTTTCGCAATGTTTCGCGCTTTTGCGTCCATGCTATTCACGCGCCGGATTGGGAAAAGGCCCCGGCAACGGATTTGCAAGGGCCTTTAAAAGGAATTGCGGCGTCATCGTTTCTGCGCGGCGCGGACGCCGGCGGAAGGGATACCCAAAGTGTGCCGCAAACTCTATCATGGCGAGGTTTGCGATGTCTGCGGGGTGTTGAGGTTGCGATCCTCTCTATATAGATAAGAGGCGTTTTTCAATGGAGCCGATATTGCCGTATTTTGCGCGGCCTATCTGGGACTGTAATGAGCCGTAGCGAAAGCGGCAATAGCCATTTGGTTTTTGCGTTACTCCTCGAAGCGCGGGCAATGCCGGATGCGGGCGATAGTGTCGAGGCTTGGCGCGAGTTAGGCGGGTTCAAAACGCCCGCCTGTCGGAGTAAACGGGCGCGAAGACAGTCGCGGGCATCCATTGAAATGCAGTTGCTTCCCCAAATCCTACTTCATTTTTCCAAAATCAAACTTCACGATACAATAGGCGCAATGGAAAGCCGCAAGGGGATTGCAACCTTTATTAAAACCTGGAAGCGAGTACGCGCACATCATGCGGCCCGACGTCGGTTTCAGCGTCATATCCGCACTCTAATGCAATGCGCCGCCGTTTAACACTTTAAAGGCGGAGCAAATATAATGGCTCTAACAGTGTATAGCGCCAAAAGGTTTAATATAACCGCGAACATCTCGCCGATATTGCCTTGCCATGATAGAGTTCTCCACTCATCAAGGTTATCCGTTCCGCGCTGCCGACGACGGCGTCCATACCGACCATCTGCCATAATGCTTAGATTTAAAGGAGACTTGTAAAATAATTGCGAAGCCCCTTTTTTCTGCGATTCAAATACTCCAGCGCGTGATTGCGCGGGCAACTCCACGCGCGAAAAACGTTCCAAGTTTTACCTCATTTCGGCAAATAACACATAAAATCTTTCAGGCAGAATGCGGACGGCACTTACAGCGCGCTGTTCCCGACCACCGGCAGAAACACGACCGGCACGATCAGCGCCTTCAACAATCGCACGCTCGGCAGCACCATAACCGGCGCGAGCGCCGGCCCTACGCCCATCACCATTCTCAAGCCCGCGGCGGAAGTCGACGGGACTGCCCCCAACCCGCACACGGCGGATCCCGTCGTCCCGGTTCTCCCCTCGATCATAAATATGACCTCCGGGGCGGCGCAGGCGGCCAACACGGTTCTCGGCGTCATCAACGGTTACGACGTGGGCTTGCTCGTCGACACCCCCGAACAGCACCAGGGTTCCGACCTGCTCTGCGCCCGAAGGTGACGGTCATTTCCGGCAGCACGGCTTCCATCACCGTTTCGCAGCGCATGAGGCACCCCGAATCCTGGGGCGACGTCCAGTCCAACACAGGTTCGTCATCGACGACTGTCGCCGGCGCCGCCTCTTCCTCGGCGGCTTCTCCCAAAGGCATAAACGCGCCGCAAATTGATCGCAATCCATTTATCTGACAAATATAATCCTATAATCTCCCGTTCCCAATCTCATCTTTCAAAGATCAGCCGACTTGCCGAAACCCGGGAAGGCCCCGTCATTAGACGACCGACGCGCATTAACGCGCCACCCCGCAAAAACCGCGGGAAATCCGCCCCGGCTTCCTAAAAGCCCCAATCCTCCATGCTGATATTTGAAAAATGAAATTGGAAACGGGATACATCTGTTTCCAAACCTTATTTCATTTTTTCCAGAATCAAATTTCGCAATACATGTACCGCGAAATTTGATTCTGCGAAAACAAAGCGGCGTTTGAAGACGTTTCCGTCTCCGCATATTTCCGATGGTCGCCGAAACGGAAACGTTTTAGGAGATGTAATGAATCTGCAACTTTTGACCCTTTCCGCTTCCGCGCGCAAAAAAATCGAACGCCTTTCCGATAATCATATACGCCATATAAAGTTGTCCTTTCCCCACTCCAAAAAATCGAAAAATCCTTCCAAATTTCATTTCAGGGCGCGGAAAAAAATATCGGGTCTGGGCCGGATAAGAGGGTTAAAAAGGCGGAAGTCTAAGTCATATAAAACTATAAAAATATACTTAGACAAACAATCGGCCCTTTGAAAAAGACGAAAAAATACGCCTATTTTTGCCCGCGCATGTGGCTTGCGGGGAGGGAGGCGCACGGGCATGAGTTGCGCGACTATTCGAGGGCGAAAGGAACGCCGAACGGTGGTGATAACAGGCGTTGGGCCCGCGCTTAAAGACGCGACGAAGCGGCGATGAAGTCTCGCCCGCCGCGCTGGCGAGGAAGCGCACGCCTCGCCCGAACGCCAATATGGCGTTGTAGCCGACGTTTTGGCGCAAATATCGGAGAGCCGGGAAAAGAGCCCGGAAGGGGATAGGGCGCAATGAATAACTACGGCGCATGCGACTTATTTGCGGAACTGAAAGCGCAACGCCGCGCGAAGGCGTGGAAGACTGCGGGCGCGCTGATGTCTGCGATAGCGGCGTTGCGCGTGACGCGGGCAGGCGCAAGCAACGCTATCGGGTATGCTTTTCTGACGACAAACAAAAAGGAACGAACGGTAAAATCAAAAACGACAAAGAAAGCCGGTTATGCGCCGGTGGTCAAATGGCAGAAGCGCACAAGGGCGTTCGGGAAGGTTACGTAAATGGAGCCGAAATTATCAGCGCATTATTACGCGTAGACGAATGGAGGGGGGGCCTTGTGACGCCGCCCTGCGCTTACGTGAAGTCCATAGCCTATTCCCTCCCTCGAAAGCCGCGCGCCGCGGAGCGGAAAGGTTGGCGAAGCGGTTATGGGAGGTTTTCGGATAAATGAAAAAGTCAGCAGGGCGCGGTCTTTCCAAAATATTTTATCCGAACGCAACCCGCCCCTTCAAATGCGACACAATTTTCTACAATGCCCGGAAATTTCCATTGGCGGCGGCGCGGAATGGAAGCGGTTATCGGACGTCGCAACCGACGACGGAAAACCAACCCGCCCAGATAAGGGAAAAAGCCATCTCCATGCGGTACGCGCAATCTGGATTGCGCCTGCGGCAAACCATGAATACCGCAAATCCACATGCGGAACGGGGAATGGTCCATTTGCGTCTCCCCTGCAAAAAAGGGGGGGGGGTGGTGTATCTTGAAGTTTGATTTTGGAAAAATGAAGCAGGATTTGGGAAAAAAGTTTCCGGAAGGAACGCTACAATGGCGTTTTTTTCACACCGAGCGCGTAATCGCGGGCTGGACGCCAAAATTCGGAGCAGGGCGGAAACATTGCCAAATCTTGCTTCATTTGCCGGCGCCGGCGCAAAAAGCTTCCAAACTCAAATCCGGCCGGCGGCTCCGCCCAATGCCTTTAAATTCCCGCAATTTCCCATTATTTCCCCGCATTTCCCGTTTCCAGCCTCATATTTCAAACATCGGTGGGTTATCTATGGCGCAAAAAAAAACGCCCGCATTTGCGCGGGCGTTTATTTTCAGCCGATAGCCGTACCGATATTAGCGGGTCGAACCGGTTTCGGCTTCGTCTTCGAGGATGCGGTGAACCGCGCCGCCGGGAGATACGATAACCGGGTTCTGATAGACGCTGCCGGGGCGCATATCCTGGAACTGCTCGCGGCCGACGCTGCCTCCGGGGGAAATCCTGTTGGCGGTGACGAATATGAGCAGGTTCCTCTTCTGGCGGGATTCGCCCTTCGAGCGGAAGAGCCTGCCGATCCACGGAATGTCGGAGAGAACCGGAACGCTGTCGTTGACAGTGCGGACTTCCTCGCGGGTCAGGCCGCCCATGACAACCGTCGCGCCGTCGAACACCGTGACAGTAGTCTTGACTTCCCTGATGGAGAAGACGGGCTGAATGAAGCCGGAGGGGACGGTGACCGTCGTGCCGGAGGAGATGGCTACCGCAACGCCGCCGTATTCCATGAAGCCTTCAAACTCGGTGACATTGGGGTTGAGAACGAGGTTGATGCTGTCGTCTTCTTCGACGTTCGGGGTCACTTCCATGGAGACGCCGACGTCGACCGAGGTGAAGTCCTGCGGAGTACCGGGGGTGATGGTGACGCCCGCCGAGGAAGAGGTGGTGCCGCCGACAGTCGTCGAGGACGAACCTACGTTGGACTGGACGTCGCCCCAGGATTCGGGGT
>DBGCYC010000095.1:0-13009 GCA_048390825.1 Candidatus Merdousia sp. | reverse complement strand
ACGGGGGATAACCCTATTGCGTGAGCAATGGGCGCAAGGGCGCTTGCCCCCTTCTATGGAAGCGGACATTGCCGCGGGGGATAGGCGTATTGCGTAAGCAATCGCCGTAAGGGGCTATGCCCCTTATATGGCAGGCGCACCTTGCGCCCCCCTTCTATGGCAGTGCGCCTCGTACCGGCCCGTGCCGCTGGCCGGCGCGCCTTGCGCCTGCCCTCGTATCGGCGCTTGGGCCGCCCATGCCTGTTGGCGCGCCTTTTTAGTCGTCTATTACGCTGCGGGAGGCTTCGGCGCTTTGGCGCGTGCTTTTGCCGCCCCTCAACCGGATGTCGTACATTCTTTTGGATAGTTTTCGGGCGGTTTTTGCGATTATGTAGTCAGGCGTGTCGCAGATGTCCACAAATCCGATGGCGTAGTTGGCTTCGTTGAACCTGCCGGTCGTGCAGAGGTCGAACCACTGGAACCAGTGCGCCCCGACGACGTTCGGATTTTCAAACGCGCTGACGGCGTATTCCCGGAACGCCTCCGCCCTTTCCTCCGCCGTCGCGCGCGCGTTGAGCCCGCCGCCGTAGACCCCCTTGTCGGTGTTCCCGAAGTGAAATTCGCCTATGATGATCGGCTTGTCTTCCGCGCCCTTTGCGGCGGAGAAGTTCGTCGCGTTGTCGGAGTATACGTTGTAGCTGAGCGCGTCGCAGTACCGGGACGCCACGCGCTCAACGAGCGGGTTTCTCCACGCGAACCGGCAGCCTATGTACATGGCGTCCGGGGAGACCGCTTTCACGGCCTCACGGCAGATTTTGAAATAATGCGCGTACATTTTCTCCTCGAACGCGAGCATGTCGGCCCGCGCGGCTGGGGCGTTCGGGGCGAAGCCCCTCTTTTCGAGGAAGTCCTCCCAGCTCTTGTAGCCCGCCTTCCACGCGGCGTTTAGCTTTTCGATTTCGCCGTACTTTTTTTGGAGGTCCTTTTGGAATTCGATTTTCCCCGGCTGGTCGGCGGGGCATCCGAGAAGCGCCTTTATCGTGACGACGGTTTTCTCCTGCCACGGGAGCTCGTTGTCCACAAATACCCCGACGCACATGGGAGACTTTATCAGTTCCGCGCTCTTCGCCACGCTCTTCATGGTTTTTTCGCGGAATCCGGGCGTGAAGAAGTCCGGGAAGTCGCTCCAGTAGGCGTACATTTTTACGTTCGTGTCGTAATTTTTACGGCCTCCGGAAGTTGTCATGAGCGTGTACGGCACGCTGCCGCGCTTCAAAATGTAGTGCTGCGTCCACGCCCCGTATGTAGTGAAACCCCATTTTTTCATGCGCTCGTCGGCGACTTCCCCGTAGGCCGCGCGGTAGTCGTCGCCGTATTTTCTGACGAGATTCCTCTCGAGAAACCCGTAGGAGTCGAACTTTTTGCCCTTGTAATAGTGGAGTCCGTAGCCGCTCTTTTTCCGGAAGCGGTTGTCGGACACGTCCTCAAAGTAAAATTCCCGGTCGGTGAGGGGGGTTGTGTCGAGGTTGCCGGCGCAGGTTATGCCGAACGAATAAAAGAGGTTGCCCTCGGGGGTTATCAGCCACCACCTGCCGTCGATTTTCTCGGCGCGGAACCTGCCGGTGGCGCCGTAGTTTTTGCCCTCCCTTTCGAGCCCCAGATACTTGTCGCGCCCCGATATGCCGCCGATCTTTTCGTAAAATTCCCTCTCCTCTTCGGCGCGCCTTTTGAAGTCGTCGTCGGATTTTATTTTGCCCGTCCACTCCTTGTGCTTGAACTGCCCGTATTTGTCTATGAACGGGAAAAACTCCTCCTTCGTATAGCTCAGAAACGGCGCGTCGAATCCGCTGAAATCGAAATTCGTCGGCTTGTAGCGCATGCCTATGAACGCGCCGTCCCCGTACATCCACGCGCCCTTCGGGTCGACTTCGAGCTTTTCGACGGAGATGTCGTCCAGGATTATCCTTGCGCCGCCGTTGGAGATTATTTCGATTTCCCCCTTGCCGGACGAAGGCACCACAGCCCCCATCGTCACGCTCTTGGCGCCTTTGGATTCCGACAGAGTTTTTACCGACAGACGCGTCTTTTCGCCGCCGGGGGATATCGAGCGCATCGCCGCGAATACGGAGGACGCCGGGGATTTTTCGGCGATTTTGTATTTGAATGAGAACTTGTACCCCCCGCCGGAATTTACGGGGATTGTCAGCAGGGGCGTCCACCCGTCCGCCTGCATCGCGTCGATTTCGAGCGAGCGATTCCCCGACAGGGCGTTTTTGCCCTCCGCGCTTTTCGCAAACGCCGGCGCAAACTTTGCGGCTTCGGCGAGTTTTGCGGAGTCCGGATTTTCAAAATCCTCTTTGAAGAGTTCGGCCGTGGCGGGCGCCGCCAGCGCCTGGCACGCACAGAGCGCGAAAATTGCCGGAATTGGAAGGGTTTTTAGCATGATGTTTTCCCGTTTTTGTTTTGCGGCGCCTGCGCCGCGGGGTTGAACGTTGAAAGTTTTTTGAATGCGCGCGGCGGATGCGCGGGGGGAAGGCGGCGGCTCAATAGAACCGCTTGCGCCAGTCCGCGGGCACGGCCCCGAGCCTCTGGGTTCTCGGGGATTTCTTCCCGAACCAGACCTTTTGCCTGTATTCCTTCCCCTCGAACTTGTAGGAGGCCTCGTACATTCCGTAGAAGCCCTCAAAATGCGCGGACTTTGTCGGTTTGCCGCAGGATACGCTCGTCTGCCAGTCTTTTGCTATGAGCTGTTCAAGCGCCCTGTACGAGGCCTTCGGGGTCAGGTCGTCTCTTATCAGCCCGCCCATGAGGTGCGCCTCGTTGTAGGCCGCCTGCCCGTCGCGCACATTCCACCAGGTGATCGCCTCGACGGCGGGGTGGCTGAAAAACAGGCGGTACGCCTGCCTTGCGAAGTACGCCTGCGCCTCCTCTCCGCGGCTCGTGGGGATTGTGATTTCCGTGACGTGTATCTGCCTACCCAGTTTTGCGTAGCCGTCGAGGGCCTTCGACATGTCGCGCGGGGTGAAGGTTTTCCCTTCCAGCACGTCGCCGAAGGCCCTGTCGGAGAAAAAGTGGAACTGCAGCCCTATGCCGTCGAGCTTTGCGCCGCGGTCGATGAGGCTTTTTGCGAGCATGTAGAACCTCCCGGTTTCGCCGTCTTTTATATACTGGTACCACGCCGAAGTGGTCTCGTTGATTAGGAACACGTCGTCGGGCGGCAGCATGCGCTCGGCCTGCTTGAAAGTTTTAAAGACGTAGTCCCCGTACAGAACCGCGCCGTTGTCGACATAGTCGGCGGCCTCGTTTACGACGTCCCAGATTTTTATCCTGTCGCGGTAGCGTTCGGCGATGTTGCGGACGTTGCGGTTTGCGGCCGCTTCAACGAGCTTCGGGTCTTTGAGGTCGAGCGCCCACGCTGGCATGAAGTGCGAGACGCTTATCGGCCACGCGAATGTATGGCCCTTCGGTGTTATGCCGTTTTTTTCGCAGAAGGCGAGGGCGGCGTCCGGCTGCATTACCGTGGGGTTGCTCGTGTAGGAGAGGTCGATGTTTTTGTCGTTGGAGTAGTCCCAGCGGAATTTGCCCCGCTGGGGCTCGACCCTGCGCCATACGGTGGCGACCGTGCCGTAGTTGAAAATGCGCCTGTAAAGGCCGGCGTATTCCTCGACCCGCTCCTGCGGGTATTTTGCGGGCTGCCCGTCTGCGACGGAGCGGGAGGCGTACGCGCCGAAGAGAAATTCGTGGCGGTCGAGCCTTATTTTCAAATCCTCCACGGGTTTGTCGAATTCCAGATAAAATTCGCCCATTCGGTTGGCGCGTATGCCGGTCTCTATGCGCGCTTCCGTCACGGGGTTTTCCCAGAGGTCGCGCATTTTTTGCGGGATTTGCCCGCCGCCGGCGCAGAGGCACTGGGCCGCGCACGCGCACAAAAGCGTTGCCGTTTTTTTCATGTTTCCGTTCCCTTCATTCGTTGTCAAAACCGATCTCCGCCCCGCGGCAGGTTTTCGGCCTCGACGAAAAACCTGTATCTGTCCGCGCGGTAGAGCGAAAACTCTATTTCCGCCACTTCCCCTCCCGCGCACACCGCCGCCCCCTCGAGCGTGACGAGCGCCGCCGGCTTTGCTCCGAACCTGCCGCCGCCGTCGGCGAGCGTCGAGAGCGTCGCGGATATGTCGCGCACGACCCGCGCTATTTTCGGCCCGCGCGCCCCGGGGCATAATATGGCGGAAATTTCGTCCGAGTCGATTTCGGCCGCCCCGGGGAAGAGGGTTAGCGAAAGGTATTTTGTCTCGTCTTTCAGGAGGACGGAATCGGCGTAGCGCAGGCACCTGACTTTCAGCGCGTCGGACTTTATTTCGTAGGCCTGCGAGCCTATCCTCGCAACGGCCCCGCCGCGCACTGTCTTTTTTTCCACGATTTTTACGGACGGCCTGTACCCCTCTCGCGCGAGGTTTTCGGAAAAGCTGCCGCATATCGCGCCGAATGAGCCGAGCTGCCTGACGAGCCTCCTGTCGGGCGCAAGTTCCGCTACGAACGTGCCGCTGCCCCTGACCTTTCTGACCCAGCCGTTCGACTTGAGCTCGAGCAGCGCGCGGCGCGCCGTCGTGTTGCTGACGCCGAACCCGGCGATGAGCTCGTTTTCGGACGGGATTCGGTCGCCCGCGGAAAACTCCCCGGACTTTATCTTTTCCACGATGTCGTTGAAGAGTTCGGCGTATTTCGGGGGCCTGCGGGGGCCCGTTCTGCTTCGCTGCGGCATGGCTGTTCGCTGTCATTCGCGCGCGGGTTCCGGGAACCAGCGCGCCTTGTAGAATTTCGCCCCGTCGAGCCTTCCCAGGACGGGGAAATTTTTTGCGTAAAGCCTCACAGCGTCCGACCAGTAGCTTTCGGAGGGTTTCAGGACGGCGACGGCCCCGCCGGATCCCTCCGGCAGCATTGATATGCTCTTGAAATGGTTCGGGGCGGTTTCGACAGTGCGAAACTCCCGCGTCATGGTGTCGAACATTCGCAGCCCGCGGTCGCCCGTGACAAAAAGCCACCGCGTTCCGCCGGCGAAGCACAGGTCGTGCCCGCCGAAAGGCTTTCCGCCTTCCGTCATCGGCGCGGAAAACACCTTTTTTACGGCCGGGTTTTTCTTGTCAAAATTGTATTCAAAGCCGGCCAGCTCGTCCAGTCCGACAGCCCAGAGGATTTTGTTCGCCCCGTCCCAGACAACGCCGTGCGCGCCCCTGAACTCGTGCGGAAACGGGAATTCCCCAACGTCTTCGGGCGACTCAAAGTTTTCCGGAACCGAAAGCAGTATTATGTTCCTTTTGCCGTACGAGGAGGCCACCGCGACGTTGCCGTCGGGCAGTAGTTCGGCGGAGTGGGGGTTTACGTCCCTCCACGTCTCGGAGGGGGCTGCGACGCTCCTGTAAAACAGGGTTTTACCGCCCGGAAATTCCACCAGCGCGATTCCGCCGAAAGAGGCGCTGATTAGGATTCTCGACCCGTTTTCGACGCTTTTGCAGTCAGTGAGGGCCCCGAATTTTTCCCTGTCGGAATCGCGTATTTCGGGCGCAGAGTCTGCGCTCCATGTGAAAACCCTGGCCTCGGGGCGGTTCCAGTCGGGCGCGGAGGCGTCGAATACTATCGCGCTTTTTGACTTCTGTTCGGCGCATATTATCTTTGCGCCGGCCGGGAGCTTCGGGGCGCAGCCGGAGAGGCCCGCCGCGCGGACGGCGTCCGGAGGGGATTCGCGCCCCGCGCACGAGCATGGGAGCATCGCCGCAGCTCCGGCGGCCGGAAAGGCGAACGCCAGCCGGATAAAATCTCTCGCATTCATATCCGGCAATTATTTTCGCAGGCGCCGGAGTTGTCACTAAAAAAATGGGGACTGAAGCATTTCATGAGACCATGCAAATCAGATTTCCGTCTCTTATCCGGGGCGCTCCCAAAAAATTGTCGGCGCGCGAAGCGGGCAGGCGGGGGTGCAGGGGACGGAAAACGCGAATCAGGCCGTTTGACAGCCCGATTCGCGTTCGGCGCGGCTCAATTCTCTGCGCCGGTAGCAAACCGCGCAGGAAGGCGCGTTTTTTTTCCGCGGCGCGGCCTCAGTTGAACAAGTCTTTTAGCGCGCTTTCCACGGATTTTTTCAAGTCTTTCGCCGCGCCTTCCGTGGCAGAACCGGCTTCCTTTCCCGCGTCGGTTCCCAGTTTCAGGCCCTGCTTGGCGAGCTCCGAGGCCACGTCCACCGTCACCTGCTTGGCGAGCCTTCCGAGTATTTCCGTCACGAGCTGCGAGGGTGTCAGCCCCTCGCCGTTTTTACCGAGATCCTCGACGGTAAAGCTCGGCAGCTTTATGTTCAAAATCTTGTCGTTGAGGCCCACCTTCACGTCGCCGTCGGCGAACACGAGCTTGTCGAGGATTATCCTGAAAGGCTCCTTTTGCTCTTCGGCTTTCGCCGCGGGCTCCTGCTCCTTTTTCTTCTGGGCTCCCACGAGGATTTCGACGATTTCGTTCAGATTGTTGTCGGGCGACGACAGCAGGGAGGCAATCCCCTTTTTCGTCTTCATGTCGTAGGAAATTTTGAGCCCCTCTATCCGCACCTCCTCGATTTTGACGAGCTTTTTGGCGAGTATGTCCGAAACTCCGATGTCGGCGTCCACGTATGCGGTCTTAAATTCCACGGCGTTGCCTTCCGGGTAGTTCGGGGGGTTGGTGATGTAGAAATTTTTGACGTCGCACTTCTGCTCGGACAGGCTGAAAGATATCGAGCCCACGCCCGCGTCTATGCCCGTGCCGTTGGTTATGGTTTTGAGCGCGTAGTCGGCCACATAGCCGGTGTAGCTGAGGGCGAAGTACGCGGCGGCCCCTATTATCACGAGCGCGAGAACCGCGAGTTTTACGAGGGAGAATATGCAGCCGCCGTTGCGGGCCGCCGGAATTGTCGGAATTTTTTCTGCGTTCATATTCGGTGTATTTTTATAAAGTATCGGGAAAACGATTTTTGTTTTCAAGATTATTGCGATTTTTGCGGAAAAACGCAAGTCCGGATCTCCGGCATGGCGGAATTCGCCCAGGGGCCGCACGCCGGGGAGGGGGGCGCCGGGGCAAAATTCCGCAAAGCAAATCTTGAAAAAGGCGCGCAAATGTGAATCTTTTCTACCCGTATGAAAATAAGAAGTTTTAAAGGACTCACCCCCGTCGCCGGAAAGGCGGAAGCCGTCGCCAGCCTCCCATACGACGTCGTGAATTTTGAACAGGCGAAGGAGCAGGCCGAGGGCAGGCCGCTGAGCTTCATGAGGGTTGTGCGCTCCGAGATAGAGCTGCCCGAGGGGACGGATCCCTATTCCGATGCGGTCTACGCGCACGCAAAGGGGAATTTTGAAAAGCTCGTTTCCGGCGGAATCCTCGGGCGCGAGCCTTCCCCGTGCATGTATCTTTACCGCCAGCAGATGGGCGGCCACTCGCAGACCGGGCTGGTCGCCGTATTTTCGGCGGAGGACTACGACGCCGACGTCATCAGGAAGCACGAAAAGACCCGCGCCGCCAAGGAGAACGACCGCTACCGGCTGACCAGGGCCCTGCGCGCGAACACTGGCCCGGTGTTTCTCACGGTCAGGGACGGCACGGGTCTCGACAAAATCGTGGAGGACAAGAAGGACTCCGACGCGATATTCGACTTCTCCGCCCCCGACGGGATCCGCCACACGGGCTGGAGAATCTCCGACCCCGCGCGCCTCGCCGAAATCGCCGAAATTTTCGGAAAAATCCCCTGCGCGTACGTTGCCGACGGTCACCACCGCAGCGCCAGCAACGCCCGCTGCGCCCGCGACCTCCGGGCCGAAAATCCGAACCATACGGGGGACGAGGACTACAACTGGTTCCTGTCGGTCGTGTTCCCGGCCGGACAGCTGAAAATACTGCCCTACAACCGCGTGGTGCGCGATCTGGCGGGAATGTCGGAGGAGGAGTTTCTCGCGGAGCTCTCGAAAGCCTGCAAGGTTTCCGAGAGCGCGGAAAAGTCCCCGAAGGCCCCGAATTGCGCCGGCATGTACCTGGGCGGGAAGTGGTATGCGCTAAAGTTTGAAAACGCCGAATCGCTCGGGGCGGTCGAGGGCCTCGACGTCTCCCTCCTGCAAGACAGGGTGCTCGCGCCGCTGCTTAAAATCGGCGATCCGCGCACCGACGAGAGGATCGACTTTGTCGGCGGCATAAGGGGAACGGAAGAGCTCGAAAGGCTCGTGGACTCCGGCGGGTTCGCCGTCGCATTTTCCATGTACCCCACGACCGTCGGTCAGCTCATGGCGATAGCCGACGCCGGGGAAATCATGCCGCCCAAGAGCACGTGGTTTGAGCCGAAGCTGCGCTCGGGGCTCTTCGTGCACACCTTCTGACGGCGATGGAAAACCCGCCCCCGGACGCCCCGCTGGTCCTCCCCGAGCCCAAGTCGGCCCGCTGGGGGGACGGCTTTCTTCCGTGGATCAGGGCCGAGTTCAAAATAGGGAAGGACGGCCTGCCCGTCGGCGAATTTCTCTCGGTCGAGTTCGCGGACATGCCGCCCGAGGCCCACGATATTTCAATTTCCGAAGGCGGAATAAAAATCCGGGCGGGCTCGGAGCGCGGCGCGAAACTCGCCATGCAGACCCTGCGCCAGATCGGAATGCAGTCCGACGGCAGGGGGTTCAGGTTCGCGGAAATCTCCGACGCGCCGGATCTTGAAGTGCGCGGGTTTATGCTCGACATCAGCCGCTGCAAGGTTCCGAGGCTGGGCGAGCTCTCGCGGCTCGTGGACATGCTCGCGCTCTTCAAATACAACAGGCTCGAGCTCTACATGGAGCACACTTTCGCGTTCGAGGGGCACGAGACGGTTTGGGCGGGCGCCTCTCCGCTGTCGCCCGCGGCGGTGCGCAGGCTCGGGGAGGTCTGCGCGTCGGCGGGCGTGGAGCTGGTGCCGAACATGAACGGGCTCGGCCACATGGAGCGGTGGCTGCGATACCCCGAGTACCAATATCTGGCGGAGAGCGAGGCTCCGTTCGTAGACCCCCTCGGGACCGTCAGGAAATACCCTACCACCCTCTACCCGGACATTCGCGCGCTCGACTTTATGGACTCTCTCTACGCGCAGCTCCTGCCGAATTTTGCGGGCGAGAATTTCAACATAGGCGGAGACGAGCCGTGGGAGCTCGGCATGGGCAGGAGCAGGGCGAGGTGCGAGGCCGAAGGCGGCAAGTACGGCGTGTACGCCGCCCACATGCTCGGACTGCGGGAGCGCGCCGCAAAGTACGGCAAAAAAGTCTGCTTTTGGGCGGACGTGCTGATGCAGAGCCCCGAATGCGCGGGGCTCTTCCCCGACGACATGACGCCTATCCTCTGGGGCTACTACCTCGACCACCCCTACGAGCGGCAGTGCTCGTACATGAAGGGGCTTGGCAGAAACTTTCTGGTCGCCCCCGGAACGAGCACATGGAACTCTTTCGGCTCGCGCTGGGATTGCGCGTTTGAAAATATCAGGGTTGCGTGCGGCTGCGCCAAAAAATACGGGGCGCGGGGAATGATCCTCACCCAGTGGGGCGACGGCGGCAACCACCAGCCGTGGTGCGCGATGTATCCGGCGATCGCGGCGGCCGCCGCCTGCGCGTGGGGCGCGCCGCCGTCCGAGGAGCGCGTCTGCGACGCGCTCGACAGGTTCGTTTTCATAGACGCAACAGGCGAATTTTCCCGCGCGCTGTGCGAGCTCGGCAGGGTGGATCCCGTGCAAAAGCTGTTTTGTTTTTACCACAAGATGTTTTTCGCCTCTCCGGCCGATGCGGAGAGGCTGGCGGCGGAGTGCGGGCACGACTTCGGGGCCGTCGAAGGCGCGGCGGATTTCGCGTTCGCGCTTTCCGAAAACTCCTCCCCGCGCTGCCCCGACGCCGGGGTGTGCCGCGCCGAGGTCTCCCTCGGCGTCCAGATGATAAAGTGGGCGATGCGCAGGGCGCGCGGCGATTTCGCCTCCGACTCCGAAGAACAGAGGAAATCCCTCAAGCTCATAGCCGCCCAGTACGAGGATCTGTGGCTCGAGCGCGCGGCGGTCGGGGGGCTCGCCGAGTCCGCCGGCAGAATACGCGCCCTGCGCCCCGACCTGTTTTCCTGAGGAAGCCCCGTGGACGTTTCAATCCTCGCAGCGTATGTCGCAGCGTGCGTCGCCCTGACCTTCATGCCCGGGCCCGACATCGCGTTCGTGATTTCGGAAAGCCTCGCCGGGGGCAGGCGCGCCGGATGCGTCCTTTCGTGCGGCCTGTGCTCCGGGATTCTCGTGCACACCTCCCTTTGCGCGAGCGGAATCGCGCTTGCCGTGGCCGCGAGCCCCGTATTGTTTTCCGCCATACGCTTTGCCGGGGCGGCGTACCTGCTGTGGCTCGCGCGCGAGGCATTCCGGGAGAAGGCGCCCTCCGGCGCGGCGGATTCCGGCTTCGGTGCGGGCGGGCCCCCCGCGCGCGGCGGCCGGATTTTCCTGCGCGGGTTTCTGATGAACGTCTCCAACCCCAAGGTTGCGATATTTTTCCTGTCGTTTTTGCCGCAGTTTCTGACCGCGGGCGGGTGGCCGGCGTGGGCCCAGATGTCGGTTCTCGGGCTCGTCTTCATGCTTTCGGCGCTTCCGATTTTCATCTGCGTGGCGTTTTTGGCGTCCGCGTTTGCGCGGCTTTTCAAGTCCCGCAAATTTTGGGCGGCGATGAAGCGTCTGCGCGTCTGCGTGTTCGCGCTCATAGGCCTTTGCGTCGCGGCCGAGGCCGCCGCGGATTTTCTCTGACCGCCCGCTCCCGCGCCGCCGCGGATTTTGGCTTAAAAAAACTTTACATTTCCCGCGCGGAATCCACTATTGTTTGACTTTTAAGGGCGCGCGTCTCTCGCGCCGCCGTCCCTTGCGAAAGGAAATCCGCATTATGAACGAAGACTTACTCAAAATCAGGCACAGCGCCTCGCACGTTCTCGCAACGGCCGTCCTGCGTCTCTTCCCCGACGCCAAGCTCGACATCGGCCCCGCGACCGAGACGGGCTTCTACTACGATTTCGATTTGGACCACAAGTTTACGGCCGAAGACCTCGAAAAAATCGAGGCCGAGATGGGGAAAATCGTATCCGAAAACCAGAAGTTCGAGAGGATAGAGCTCGACCGCGCCGCCGCGGAAAAGGCGATAAGGGATTCCGGGCAGGCGGAATTCAAGCTCGGAAGGCTTGCCGACATTCCGGAGGGCGAAAAGATCACGATGTACCGCAACGGCGAATTTTGCGACCTCTGCGCCGGCCCGCACGCGGACTCCACCGGGCGCATAAAGGCCTTCAAGCTTCTCTCCGTGGCGGGCGCATACCACCGCGGGGACGAGAACAACAGACAGCTCCAGCGCATTTACGGCACCGCGTTCGCCTCTAAAGAGGAGCTCGAAGGCTACCTCAGGCAGATGGAGGAGGCCAGGCTGCGCGACCACCGCAAGCTCGGCAGGGAGCTCGGGCTGTTCGCCATATCCGACAGGGTGGGGCAGGGGCTCATACTCTGGAAGCCGAAGGGCGCGATTCTACGCCAGAGCCTGCAGGATTTCATACTCGAGCTGCTGCGCAAATGCGGCTACCAGCAGGTCTTTACCCCGCACATCGGCAAGCTCGGGCTGTTCAGGACGAGCGGCCATTTCCCGTATTACAAAGACTCCCAGTTCGCCCCGATAGTCGAGCGCGAGGATCTCGAAAAGATGGCCGAAGAGCATCTGGACGTCGCGCAGTTCGAGCGGAAGGTCGAATCCGGCGAGGCCGAGGGCTTTCTGCTCAAGCCCATGAACTGCCCCTTCCACATCGAAATCTTCAAGAGCGACCCGCACTCGTACCGCGACCTTCCCGTAAGGCTCGCCGAATTCGGCAGCGTCTACCGCTGGGAGCAGTCCGGCGAGCTCAACGGCCTCACCCGCGTGCGCGGCTTCACGCAGGACGACGCCCACATATTCTGCACCCCCGAGCAGCTCGACGCCGAAATCCAAGGCTGCCTCGACCTCGTTAAGGCCGTATTCAAGACCATCGGCATGAACGAATACCGAGTGCGTATCTCCCTCCGCGACCCCGCCAGCGACAAGTACGTCGGCGACGAGTCCAACTGGGAAAAGAGCGAGGCCGCCATACGCAAGGCGGCCCGCGGGCTGGGCGTCCCCTTCACCGAGGAAATCGGCGAAGCCGCCTTCTACGGCCCGAAAATCGACTTCGTAGTCAGGGACGTCATCGGCCGCGAGTGGCAGCTCGGCACCGTTCAGGTAGACTACAACCTCCCCGAGCGCTTCGACCTCTCCTACATCGGTCGCGACAACAAGCCGCACCGCCCGATAATGATCCACCGCGCGCCCTTCGGTTCGCTCGAGCGCTTTACCGGCGTGCTCATAGAGCATTTCGGCGGCAACTTCCCGACTTGGCTGGCCCCCGAACAGGTGCGCATAATCCCGCTCGGCGGGGACGTGATGGACTACGCCGACAAATTGTACGCCGACCTGCGCGACAGCGGCGTGAGGGTCGGCATCGACGCTTCCGCCGAAAAACTCGGCGCAAAAATCCGCAAGGCCGAAACCGAGCGCGTCCCGCACATGTTTGTAGTGGGCCGCAAGGAGGCCGAATCAGGAAGCGTTTCCGTGCGCAGCAGAATCCGCAAGGCTTTCGAGGGTACGAAGAGCTTCGAGGAGGCGAAATCTCAAATTCTCAAAGATGCTTTTTCCAGAACGCTGCCTGACGGATTTCCCTCCTGATTTTGGCTTCGGGCGCGTGAAACTGCCGCTGATGCTCCGTTTTAAGTGAGGCCGCCACTGGTCACGTACGTCAGTACGCTCCCACCGACGGCCTCGCTTAAATACTCGCCTGAGCGGCAGTTTGACGCGCCCGGGGGTTTGGGGAATAGCTTAGTTATGGAAAAAAGCCCATGAGAGCGCTCGCGTATTTCAAATATGCCACGCGCCCTCAGGGGTTTTACTATACTCGCCTGAACCTAACCTAACCCCGGAAACAAAGGGCGATTGGGAGGGGATTGGCAATTTCCGCT
>DBGCYC010000094.1:0-27600 GCA_048390825.1 Candidatus Merdousia sp. | reverse complement strand
TAAACCCCTTACGGCGATTGCTTACGCAATTCGCCTATCCCCTTTCCCAATCCCAACAAAAAACGAACCTTTTGGGAGGTTCGTTAACACATACAGAGTTCGTTCTGAAAACCACGGTTTCCGGGATTTGGCGAAATGATTTTGGATGCGAGACAAGGGCGGCGGTGCCGCTTCCTTTGAAGGATTGCGCCCTTACGGGCACGAGGCGTGCCGGCCATTGAAGGGGGCAATCGCCCTTACGCCCATTGCTCACGCAATAGGGCTATCCCCGTATAGATTTACGATTAGGCTATCCCTTTATAAATATATAAAAGGCGCGGCCGAAGCGTACTTGTGGTACGCGAGGGTGCGGCTTATTCCGAAGCAACGCAGCCCCGCGCCAAAAGCATTCGCCAAATCAAGGGGGGGCATCACTTAAAACGGAGCATCAGCGGCAGTTTCACGCGCCCAACCTCACGCGCCCTTGAGAATGCGGGATAGACACTCCTGCCGGTCTATTTTGCCCTCCGAGAGGTCGCAAAGAGCCGTCATTATCGGGAGCTTTACGTTGAGTTTTTCAAACATTCTGCAAATTTGAATAGTCTCGAGGCCCGCGCAGACCCTGCCCTTCAAAAGCTTCAGCGCCTCGGGCACGCTTAGGCCGCGCCCAAGGTGCTCGCCCGTCGTGCGGTTGCGGGAATCTGGGCTTATGCAGGTGGTCAGAACGTCGCCGAGAATGGCGGACTCTTTGACGAACGAACCGCTCCACGCCCCGAGGGAGGCCGCGGCGCGGTATATTTCCTGGAATCCGCGCGCCATGACGATGGCTTTGGTGTTCGCCCCGAGGTTCATTCCGTCGCAAAATCCGGCGGCGAGGGCCACGATGTTTTTGAGGGCCGCCCCTATCTCGACGCCCACGACGTCGTCCGACGGGCGAACGATGAAGGACGGAGTTGAAAAGGCCCTTGCCGCCAGCACGGAGTCGGAGTGCGAAGTTAGGGCTACGATGTCCTCCGCGTACCTGTCCTGGGCGACTTCGTAGGCGATGTTCGGGCCCATTATGGAACCCACGCTCGAAGCCTGCCTTACCGCGGCCTCGAGGATTTCCGACGGCCTGCGCCACGTCCCGACTTCGATTCCCTTTCCGGCGTTCACCATTATCGCGCCGTCCTCGACGTGCGGGGCGAAAGCCTCGGCCGTCGATGACAGGTACTTTATCGGAACCACCCACACGACCATCTGGGCGCCTTTGAGAACTTCCGCCGCGTCCTGCGAGAACCCGACGTTTTCGGGGATTTTCACGCCCGGCAGAAATACGGAGTTTTCACGGGAATCCGCCACGGAGCCGACGATTTCGCCCTCCCGGGCCCACACGGACACCTCGCCGAAATTTTTTGAGAGGATTATCGACAGAGCCGTGCCCCAGGCTCCCGCGCCGATTACGGCCGTTTTCTTAAAAGTTTTCATATCGCGGACGGAAAATTAGAGGGAACCGGAGCTCGCAAAAAAGTGCCGGCAAAGCGAATAGGCGAGCATCGAGCCGAATACGGCCAGATACAGCAGTCCGAGCGCGATATTGTGCGGCCCGGCGCTCGGATTTTTTATTTTTCGGATAAATTTCAGCATAAAAAATCGGAGTTATGAAATCACAAAGGCGGCGTGAATGCAACATTCAAGTTGGCCTGTCCGCGCGGCGCGGGCGGCGTATGAGCCCGAGCACGCGGCCGGAGATTTCGAGCAGAAGCCGCTCCGGAACAATCCGCGCCAGAATGGCTGCGGCCGAATTCCAGAATCCCACGACCGCCACTGTGCGCCCCCGCGCCAAAGCCGAATAGGCGGCGGCAGCAACCTCCCCCGGAGTGTGCCCGAAGCCTCCCGGAAGCGGCGGAGCGTCGAAACCCGCCGCCCTGAAAAAGTTGCTCGACGTCGGCCCCGGGCATACGCAGAGGCATTTGCAGCCGGACTTGCCCAGCTCGTAGGAAAGCGACATGGAAAAGCTCTTAACGTACGCCTTGGTAGCCGCGTAGACCCCGAGCGACGGGCACGGCTCGTAGGCGGCCAGGCTCGACACGTTAATCACGGAGCCCCCGCCCGCCCTGATCGCCGGCAGAAACTCGGCGCACAGGCGGGTGAGGGCCGAGACGTTCAGGCTGATCATCTCCATGTTTCTCGGAATATCCGGCGACGGAAATTCTCCGTATAGGCCGAATCCGGCGTTGTTTATAAGCAGCACGCGCGGAGGCCCGGAAGTTTTGAGGGCCGACATTTCTTCGCGGACGCGGGCGGAAAGCGAATCGAGGGCCGAAGCGTCGGAGAGGTCGCAGGAGATGTGCGCGAATTTGCGGATTTCGGAAAGCGCGGCGGAGGGCGAGCGCCTCGAAATGTTGAAAACCCGCGCGGCGGAATGCTCGAGCGCTCCGCGCAAAAAGGCCTCCCCTATGCCGGAAGAGCCGCCCGTCACAAAGACGGCGTCGTACTTCGCCAGCTCGGCGGCCGCGGACTTGTCCAGGGTTTTCATATTTTCGGCTTGCCTTTGAAAAAAATTTTTTCTAATCTGTAAACGGTTCGGGAGACATTTCCAAGAAACTAATCGAAAAATTTCGATATATTTTGGGAGCGGAAACTCCAAAGCGGCGTTCTTTTTGGATAGGATGAGGGAAGCGGCCGGGGAAACGTGCGCTTAACAAAAATCCGAAAGGCGACGATATAAAATTTGCGACTTAAAAACGGGAGGCTCCCCGGTTTCCGGGAGCGCCTGCCGAAAACAAAAACCGAAAGAAGGAAAACATGAGCGACAACGAAATCATCATATCGGGACAAAACCTCGAACTCACCGATGCGCTAAAAGAAAACGTCGTGAATAAAATGCAGAAGCTCTTTGTGCACGACGAGCGCATCATACGGCTGAGGGTGGAGCTCGCGTATCAGCCCAACAAGCACCACCACAACGAGTTTACGGCGAAAGGCCGCCTTGAAATCCAGGGCCCCGATATGGTAGTCAGCGTCGCCAGCGACGACATGTACAAGTCCATCGACGAGCTTCTGGTAAAGCTCGCCAGAAAAATCCGCCGCCGCCACAGGCTCGAGCGCATAAAGCGCAAGGTGGTTGAAGCTCCGGCAAAGCTCTCGAAAAGCGCCTGATCTGCAAGCTCAAATACAGGCTCCCCGTCCGCCCGTTAAAATACGGGCGGATTTTTTTTGCCGTTTCCGCCGCCACGCCCGCAATTTCGCCCCGCAAAAACTCCGCGGACAAACTATGCGCCCGATTATTGTGGACACGGGCGCGGCATTTGTGATATGAAAAGGACGATGAAAGGGGGATTGGCAGTCGCCGCGGTTGTTTTCGCGCTGGCCGTTTCGGCGCGCTGGGCGCGCGCGGTCGACCTGTTTGCAAACCGCTCCGACACCTTCATATTCGAGGCCGCAAAGTCGGAGGAATTTTCGTCTTCCGAAGTGCTGGCGGTTTCGAGGTTCAAGTCGGAGAGGGCCATAGCCTACCTGCCCTTCACCGCCCGCGGAATAGACGCGGGGCTCGACGAGAGGACGGACAAAATCATGTCTGCGTCGCTCTCCCTTTATATAAGGGATCTTCCGCTCTTTTCCGCGGACGAGGGCGCGGAATCCGGGAAAGGGCAAAATTCCCCGGAAAGCGCCGAAAATCCCCCTGAAACCCGGCCCGCCGCCGCGGGCGCAAAAACCGCGTCCGAACTCGCCGCCGGCGCGGAAGGCGAAGGAGACGCCGAAAATTCCGGCGGAGAAAAGAACATTATAAGAATATCCGTGCTCGGGATCGCGGACACCCCCGCGTTCGAGCCGAACTCCAGGGCTTTCAGGGTCTCCTGGGACGGGAAAAACGACGCCCCCGCGCCCAAGCACGACCCCGTGGACGGGCGCATAGACATGGCCGGGGTGTTCAAGCTCGGAACCATCGAACTCGACATAGGGCGCAACGAGTACGGGGACGGCGATAAAATCGAGTTTGAATCGAGGGAACTGACGGATTTCATGAATTTCGCATACGGCATAAACTCCGCGCAAAAGCTGCATTCCGACATACGCTCGCACCTCGGCAAAATCGAGAATTTTGCGATAATACTCAAACAGGAGAGCGGTGAGCGCGGGGTCATATTCCACTCGGCGGATTCCGGCGGGGAGCCCGCCGGGCCGGAGGAGGGCGAAGACGGCGCGGAGAACGAAAAACAGGCGGATCCGGAAGAGGCGAAAGACGGGGGAAAAACGGACGGGGAGAAAAAACCCGAATCCGACGACGACTTTGCCGAAATAAAAAAGCTTCCGCCGGAAAAAATGCGCGCCGAGCTCGAAAAATTCCTCTACACCTCCGATGAAATGCGCAAATACATAGAAGAATCGGGAATTCGATACGATTCCGCTTTACCCGGCCCGCAGGCCGCCGATATTGAGGAAAATGAAGACAGCGGCGACAGCGGGGAGGGTTCCGCCTCCGCCCGGGGCGAAGGCGACCGCCGCCCGAAAATCACTTTCGAGCACGTCCGCACGGTCGAACCCGCGGGGCCGTAGCGGAGCGCCGGAAGGCCTCCGAAAAAATGAACTTTGCCCCGCGCGCTTTGTCATATATCCCTGCGGGCCGAGAGAGAAAATCCCCGCGTCCCCCCGCGCCCCGGCGGGACTTGCGCAACTTTAAAACAAACCGTAAAAAATGAGCACAAACCTAACCCAAATCAACGACAAGGTAAAGTCCGCCTACGAGTGGACCTCTTTGCTTAAACAGGAAATCGGCAAGGTCATAGTCGGGCAGAAATACCTGGTAGACCGCCTGCTGATAGGCATACTCGCAAACGGGCACGTCCTGCTCGAGGGCGTCCCGGGCCTCGCAAAGACCCTCGCGGTCAAGACGATGGCCTCCGCCATGGATTCAAAGTTCAGCAGAATCCAGTTCACCCCCGACCTGCTCCCCGCCGACATAGTCGGAACCCTCATCTACAACCAGCAAAAGGGCGAATTTCTCACGCAGAAGGGCCCGATTTTCGCAAACATCGTGCTCGCCGACGAAATCAACAGGGCGCCGGCGAAAGTCCAGAGCGCGCTCCTTGAAGCCATGCAGGAGCGACAGGTCACCATAGGCGGCGAAACTTTCGCCCTGCCGGAGCCGTTCCTCGTGCTCGCCACCCAGAACCCGATAGACCAGGAGGGAACCTACCAGCTCCCCGAGGCGCAGGTTGACCGCTTCATGCTCAAGCTGAAAATCGGCTACCCCGACAGGAAGGAGGAGCGCATAATCCTCGACCTCATGGCAAAGACCAAAGTCGGCGAGAGCGTAAACACCGTGGTCAACCCCGCCCAGATTCTCTCGGCGCGCGAGGTGGTTGACGAAATCTACCTCGACGACAAGATAAAGGACTACATCGTGGACATCGTGTTCGCCACCCGCGAGCCCGAAAAATACGGCCTCAAAAACCTCGAAAACATGATACAGTTCGGCGCCAGCCCGCGCGCCACGATAGCGCTCGCGCTCGCGGCCAAGGCGAGGGCGTTCCTCGAAGGGCGCGGATACGTCGTCCCGCAGGACGTCAAGGACATCTCCCCCGACGTGCTCCGCCATAGGATCATCGCCTCCTACGAGGCGGAGGCCGAAGGCGTTTCGAGCGAGGACATCGTCGAAAGCGTCCTCGGGAAAGTCGCCGTGCCGTAATGGGAAAGCTTCCGATGGGCGACAAGCTTACAGATATGCTCAAAAAGGTGCGGCAAATCGAAATCCGCACCAACAGGCACGTCAGCGACGCGCTCGCCGGCGCGTACCACAGCCTCTTCAAGGGGCGCGGCATGGACTTCGAGGAGGCGCGCGAATACGAGCCCGGCGACGAAATCAGGAGCATCGACTGGAACGTCACCGCGCGCACTGGCAAGGCGCACGTCAAGAAGTACCGCGAGGAGCGCGAGCTTACCATGATGATCGCCGTCGACCTCTCGGCGAGCGGGCAGTTCGGCAGCGGGGATCTCTCCAAGCGGGAGCTCGCCGCGGAGCTCGCCAGCACCCTCGCGTTTTCTGCGGCCCGCAACGGCGACAAGGTCGGGCTCGCGCTCTTCACCGAGGGCGTCGAGCACATAATCCCTCCGCGCAAGGGGCGCAGGCACATACTCAGGCTCATTCGGGACATACTCGCGTGGGAGCCCCGAAAAACCGGCACCGACATCGCCGCCGCCCTCGGCGAAATCAACAGAATGCTCAAGCGCAGGGCAATCGTTGTTCTGATAAGCGACTTCCTGCAAGGCCCCGACGGCAGGCTGCCCGACCCCGGCGAAAAGCTTTCAGACCCCGTATTTAAGGCGCTCGACATGGCCAACCTCCGCCACGACCTCGTGTGCTTCTCGGTCTCCGACGCGCGCGAGCTCTCCATGCCGCGCGGCCTGGGCACAATCACGCTCGAAGACGGGGAAACCGGCGAAATCGTCGCCCTCGACACAAACAGCCCCGCCGTGTGCGCCAAATACGAAGAGATAAATTCGGAGCGCATGAAAAAATTCAAGCGCGCGCTTGCGCGCTCCAAAATCGACCTGCTCGAAACATTCACCGACAGGCCCTACATCTCCACCCTGAGAAGGTTTTTTGAAAGGCGCGCCGCAAGACAATGAGGAATTTTCCCAGCACAGTTTCAATCCGGGGCGCGCTTGCGGCGGCCGCGCTTGCAGCGGCGGCCCTTACGGCCGGGGCGCAGGGCGTCCCCTCCCCGCAAATCCCGCCCGCTAACGCCGGCGCCCCCGCGGGCGCTTTGCCCGGAACCGTCTCCTACGAGGGCATATTTCCGGAAATTTCGCCCGACAGGGGGAAAATCGGCAAAGGCTTTTGGGAGAAATACTGGCCCTGGGCGCTCGGCGCTCTGTGCGCCGCGGGAATCGCCTCATACTTCCTGCTGAGGCCGAAAAAGCTCCCGCCCAAGACGCCCTACGAGCTCGCAATCGAAGCGGTCAACGCCGCGGAGGCGGATTCCGAAAGCCTCGAAGCAAAGGAGTTCGCCGCCCGCGTGAGTTCCGCGGTGCGCGCGTACATCGAGGCGCGCCACTCCATTCCTGCGCCCGCAAAGACCACCCAGGAATTTTTGAAGATAGCGTCGGAATCGGCGGTTTTCGACAGGGACCAGCGGGAGACCCTCGCGGGCATGCTCAACTCTTCCGACATGGCAAAGTTCGCGCGGGAAAGCTTTTCGGGCGGGCGCAGGGCGGAGCTCGCGGCCCTCGCGCGGCGCTTTCTGGAATCCGACAAAATCCGCTGCGACATAGCCGGAGAGCTCTCCGACGGCGCCGCCGAACCGGGCGAAATCAGCGTGGAAATCGCGGACGCCCCGAAAACGAAAAAAGAATAACGCAATGAATTTCGACTTCGCAAACCCGAACCTGCTGTGGCTGCTGCTGCTTCTGCCGGCGATCGCCGCGCTGCGCTCGGCCTCCGGCAAGAGCGGCTCGATAATATTTTCGAGCGTGGCAATAGCAAAGGAGGCGTCCGGGAAAAACAGGGCGCGCCCCGGCATGTGGAGGTTTCTCCTCGCGCTGCTTGCGCTCGCGCTGCTCATAGTCGCCCTCGCGCGGCCGAGGCTCGGCAGGGGGTACAGCGAGCGCGAGGAGAGCGGCATAGACATAGTCCTGACCATAGACGTGTCGGGCTCCATGGCCGCCCTCGACTTCTCGCCCAACGCGGCCGCCCCCATAACGCGCATGGACGCCGTCAAGGCCGTCATACGGGAGTTCGTCGAAAGGCGCCCCAACGACAGGATAGGCATGATTACTTTCGCCTCCAACCCCTTCATAGTCTCCCCCATGACCCTCAACCACGACTGGCTGAGAAAGAATTTCGACAGGGTGGACATCGGGGTGATAGACGCAAACAGCACCGCGATAGGCACGGCGCTGGCAATGAGCGTAAACAGGCTCAAAGAGCTTAAAAACGCCAAGAGCCGCGTGGTCATACTGCTGACCGACGGCGAAAACAACGCCGGGCAGATAACGCCCGTTGCGGCCGCCGAGGCCGCGGCGTCCTTCAACGCGAAGGTCTACACGATAGCCGTCGGCAGGAGCGGCATAGTCCCGGCCGCGCGCCTCGACGAAAACCAGCGCGTCATACGCGACGCCTACGGGCGGCCCGTCTACGCCGGCGACATGCGCAGCAGCGTCGACGAGTCCACCCTGCGCAAAATTTCCGAAATAACCGGCGGCAAATTCTACCGCGCCGAAAACATGGCGGAGCTGCGCAACATATACTCGGACATAGACGCGCTCGAAAAGACGACCGTCAAGCTGCGCAACTTCACCTCATACGACGAGCTCTTCCCGTGGTTCGCGGCCGCCGCCCTCGGCGTGCTCGCGCTCGAGATGCTGCTCGCAAACACAAGATTCAGGACTTTGCCATGACATTCCATTCGCCAATCTGCCTCTGGGCGGCGGCGGCCGCCGCCGCGGTTATCATGATTGCGGCCTTCCGCGCGCGCGCCGCAAGGCGGGAGGCGCTCGCAAAATTCGCGTCCAAGCGGCTCATGCCGGAGCTCACGCGCACCGTGAGCGCGCCCAAGACAATCCTAAAAAACGCGCTCTCGTTCTGCGCGATAATGCTCGTGTTCGCCGCCCTCGCGCGCCCGCAATGGGGATACCGCTGGGAGGAGGCCAAGACGCGCGGCATAGATATAATATTCGCCGTCGACACATCGAAGAGCATGCTCGCCGAGGACGTCAAGCCCGACAGGCTCGAGCGCGCAAAACTCTCCGTGCTCGACCTCGTGAACATTTTGCAGGGCGACAGGATCGGCATAGTGGCGTTCAGCGGGCAGGCGTTCCTGCAATGCCCTCTCACCCTCGACTACGACGCTTTCAGAATGTCGCTCGAGGCGCTCGACACAAATGTCATACAGCGCGGTGGCACCAACATTTCCGCCGCCATAGAGGAGGCCGAAATCGCCTTCTCGTCCACCTCCAACCGCAAGATAATAGTGCTCATAAGCGACGGAGAAGAGCTCGAGGACTCCGCTTTGGAGGCCGCCGGAAAGGCCGCCGAAAACGGCGTTGTGATATATACGCTCGGGGTCGGCGGGGCCGGAGGGGAGTTCATACCCGTCCGCGACGCAACCGGCGGCACGACCCTCCTGAAAGACGAGTCCGGAAACCCCGTGCGCAGCCGCCTCAACGAAAAAACCCTTACAGAAATCGCGGAGGCGACCGGCGGCTTCTACGAGCCCCTCACCGCCGACGGCATGGACACCATCTACAACGAGGGGCTCAAAAAAATCCCCTCGCAGGAGCTTTCCTCCCGCATGAGGCAGCTTGCCATCGAGCGCTTCCAGATTCCGCTCGGGCTCGCCATATTCCTGCTTGCGCTCTCGTCGCTCGTAGGGACGCGCAAGTTCTTCGCCCGCCCCGGCGGCGGCGCGGCGGCCCTGCTGCTCGCGGCGGCCGCGGCGTTCCAGCCCGGAAACGCGAGGGCGCAGGAGGCCCCCGAAAGCGCGGACGCGGCGCCGGCGCATTCAGACGCCCCTCTGCAAAAGCCGGAAGAGCCGAAATACCCCGTGCCGGAAAATCCGGATTCCCGCGACTTCTTCAACCTCGGCGTCGACGCGAGGGAGGCCGGCGACGCGGAAGGGGCGCGCGAATTTTTCCTCGCCGCCGCGAAGCTCTCCCCGGACGACTTGCCCCTGCACTCGGCGGTGTACTACAACATAGGCAACATCGACTACGCGGCCGCAAAGGCCGCGAGCGCGAAAATGCAGTCCCCGCAAAGCCTCTCCCAAAGGATAGGCGGCGTGTTCACCCAGTCGGAGCAGGCGGCCTCCGGGGGTGCGCAGACCCTTCGCGAGGGCCTCAAACTTCTGGACGAGGAAACGGCTGCAGTCAAGGCGGCCGGCGACGAGGCCGCCAGGAAAGCGGCTTTGGAAAAGAGCCCGCTTAAAGACAAAAACTTTCAGGAAAAGCTCAAAATGGCGATCGCCGCGTGCGAGGCGTCCGCAAAGGCTTCCGAAGAGGCCTCCCAGGCCGCCGGGGCCGCAAAAACCCAATGGGACGACCTCGAAAAGATGATCGAAACCCCCGTCGCCGAATACTCCGACGCCCTGCTTCTCGACCCGTCGAACGCCGACGCCGAAAACAACCTGCGCGCCGCGAAGTCCGCCGCGGCGGCCGCCCGGAAGGAAGCCGAAAGCGTGGGGAAAATATCCGGGGAATCCGCGCCCGCTCTCGAAAAAATACGAGAGAGCCAGACGAAACTCGCCGAGGAGCTCAAAAAGCTTCTGCGCGACGACAACCAGCAAAATCAGCAGCAACAGCAAAATCAGGATCGGCAGAACCAGCAACAACAGCAGAACCAGCAGAACCAGCAGCAGGACAGCCAGAACGACAACCGCCAGCAGGACAGCCGGAATCAAAGCGACAAAAACCAGGGCGGCCAGGATCAAAAGCAAAACGGCCAAAATCGGGACGAAAACAAAAGCCGCGACAATCAAGACAAACAGGACGGCCGCGACAAGCGGGACGAAGAGCGCCGAAAGGACGAGTCTGAAAACAAAAAAGGCGAATCCGAAGACAGGGGCGGCGACAACCGCGACGAATCCGGCAAACGCGGAGAACCGGCGCAAAACTCTCCGCAGCAAAAGCCCGATGACAAAAGGGGCGAACAGGCCGTTGACAATTCCGAAAAATCCGGAGACAAGAAGGAGGAAAAACTGCCCTCCCCCTCCGAGGGGCGCGAAGAGCTCCCCGCCCCGAAGGACGATGCGGCGGGCGCCGCAAAGGCCGCGGAAGAGCGGGAAAACGCCAGAAAATCCGAGGGCGCGATGACGCGCGCGGAGGCCAGGCAGCTGCTCGACTCCATGAAAGACGACGAAAAGTTCCTCCCCCTCCGCGGGTTCGGAACGCAAAAGCAACGCTACGAAAGCTCTTACAAAGACTGGTAAATGAAAATACTCACGGCAATATCCGTTTTGGCAATCTCCTGCGCGGCCGCGTCCGCGCAGACGGTGGAAACAGGCTTTTATCCGGCGGAAGTCCGACCGGGCGACTACGCCACGTACAGGGTCACGCTCAAAAACGCCGACGGCGCCTCCGTCAACCCCTCCGACATACCCGTGCCCGACGGCCTCGAAATCGCGGGCACGAGCCGGTCGCAAAACTACTCCTTCGTAAACGGGAAAATGTCCTCAAGCGTGACGCTCGACTTCGCTACGGTTGCCGCCAGGGAGGGCTCATACTCCGTTCCGGCGTGGAAAATCCCGTTCGGATCCGGGACGCTTGACGCCCCCGCCGCGGAGCTGAAAGTGTCCGCGTCGGCCCCCGCGCCGGCGCGCCAGGCGCGCGGCTTCCCGGCCTTTCCCCAGCCGCAGCGCAGGCAGAGCCACGCGTACGACGACTCCCTCAAAAACTCGATAACCCTCGAGCTCAAACTCCCGCGCGAAAAGATATACGTGGGCGAGACGATAAAGTGCGAGCTCGTCCTGTCCTGCGACAAGTCGCTTTTTGAAAACGGGTACAGGATAGCGCAGGTCGTGCCGCAGATAAAGGACATGGACGCCTTTGAATGCCCCGCGTTCGCCGAGGAGCCGGCCGTGGACATGCACCGCGACCCCGACAAGGCCCTCGTAATATACCGCACGGTGATAACCCCCCTCAAGGCCGGCGAATACAATCTCGAATTTTCCGCCTCCGGAATCCTCAACCGCGACATATCCATAGACGACATAATGGGAATGTCCATGATGGACAGGCTGCTCTCAATGGGCTCGGGCAGGCGCATGCGCTTCGACGTCCCGATGAAGCCGATGAAACTCAAAATCCTTCCGCTGCCCTCCGAGGGAAAGCCGAAAAGCTTTGCCGGGGCCATCGGAAAATTCGAGCTCGCCGAAGTCTCCGTAAGCCCCGACGCGCTCTCGGTGGGCGAACCCTGCACGATAGCCGCAAAAATCGCGGGCACGGGCAACTTTAACAGAATGAACGCCCCCGCCCTCGACGGCGCGCAGGAATGGAAAACCTACAAGCCGAAGTCCTCGTTCGCGGACGAGAGCGGAAACCAGGGATACATCGGAGTCAAGACTTTTGAATATACGGCCGTCCCCAAGGTTCCGGACCTGACGCGCGCCCCGAGGGTGGCTTTCAGCTACTTCGACCCCGAAAGCGGGAAGTACGTAGAGACGCTCTCGGAACCTGTCGCCGTGAGCGTGGCCCCGACAATCCGCTCAAAGACCGTCAGGGAGGCGCAGGAGGAGGCCGCAAAGCCGGCGCCCGCGTTCTCGAAAATCTCCGAGGGAGTCCGCACGGAAAACTCCGCGGCGGTATTTTCCTCCAAATGGTTCTGGATTTCCCAGGCCGCCATACTCGCCGCCGTCGCGGCGTTCGCCGCCCGCAGGCTCAAAATAAGGAGGCTCGAGACAGACCCCGCGTACGCCAAAAAGACGGAATACTCGGCCAAAGCCCGCGCGGCCCTGCGCGAAGCAATCGCGGCATCGGGCCCCGCGGAGGCCGGAAAATTCTTTTCGGCGGCGCGCGAGTCTCTGAGATACGCACTCGCCGCGGAGTCCGCCGAAGAGGCGCGCTCGCTCTCGCTCAAAGACGCCCTCGCGCGCGCCGGGGAAAAAGGGCTGGACGAAGCGCAGACTGCCGTCATAAGGGCCGTATTTGAAGGCGCCGACGCGCTTGAATTCGGGGGCGGAGGCGCGGGCGCGGACGGCCGCGAAAAGCTCGCAAAAGGCCTTTCGGAAACCGTCGGAAAAATTCTCAAATAATATGAAAAACGCCCTCAAAATCCTCTTCGCGGCCGTAGCCATCGCGCAATCGGCGCCCGCGCAGACCGCCGACGAATACTTCATGCTCGGCAACAGCGCCTACAAGGCGGAAGACTACAAAAAGGCGGCCGAAAACTACAACCTCGCCGCGGACGGCGGCCTCGACACGTCGGAACTGTATTTCAACCGGGCCAACGCACGCGTCAAGACGGGCGAGCCCGCCCGCGCTCTCGCCGACTACCTGCGGGCGCTCTCGATCTCCCCGAGAATGCGGGAGGCTTCCGCAAACCTGAAAATCCTTTCGCAGGAGGCGTCATTGCAGGCCCCCGACATGTCGTCGCCGCTCTTCGAGCTCTCAAAAGGCGAATGGTTCGCCGTTGCGGCCGCCCTCTTTTGGGTGTTTGCGATAGCCGCACTCGTCCCGCCCCTCTACGGCCGGGGCGGGAAAATACCGTGGTTTGTCGCAGCGGTCGCGGCCTTGGGATTCGCCGCCGCCGTCTGCGGCGTGAAGGGCTGGTCTGACTTCGAGTCTCTCGCGGTAGTCGTGAAACAGGACGCCCCGATCCGCCTTTCCCCGTCCCCGAACGCGCCGATAGAGCTGCGCGCCTCCGAAGGCCAGCTGGTCGGGCGCGTGGAATCCCGCGGGGATTTCGAGCTCGTAAAGGCGCCCAACGGCAAGACGGGCTGGATAAAGAAATCCGACTGCGCGCCCGTATCCCAATAAGCCCGGGCGCGCCGCGAGCCGCCCCCGCAAGAAACTCCGCGGGGAGGCCGGCCCCGGGGCAATCCCGGGCTTTATTTTCTTGATTTTTCGGCGGCTCTCGGACTTAATTCGCGGTACAGACTAACCTTCCGTTTCCGCATGAAAAAAAAGACAATTATAGCGTTTTGCGTCATAGTCGCCGCATGGGTTGCCGGCTACGTGATAGTGGGCAACTCCTCCAACATTCCGGAGGGCACATCAAGCCAAAAGGCGCTCTACGTTCTCGAAGAGGCCGGCTGCGTCATGTGCCACTCCAAGAACGCCAAGCCGCCGTTTTACGCAAATTTCCCGATCGCAGGCTCCCTCATAAAGGCCGACATGCAGATGGGGCTGCGCAGCTACGACATCACCGGCACCGTCGACGCGATAAAAACGGGCGCCAAGGTGGGCTCCACCGACCTCGCCAAAATCGAGTACGCCGTCGACGAAGGGACGATGCCGCCGCTGCGCTTCAAGATAGTGCACTGGAAGAGCAACATCTCCGCCGCCGAGCGCAAGGCCGTCGCCAACTGGATAGTATCCGAGCGCGCAAAGCTAAACGCCGCCTCGGGAATATCCAAAGACTTCTCGAACGAGCCCGTGTGGCCGATTCCTTCCTCGCTCGACGCGGACGCCGCCAAGGTCAGGCTCGGCTCGATACTCTACCACCACACAGCCCTGTCCGGCGACGGCACGGTATCCTGCGCCACCTGCCACCCGCTCGACAAGGCCGGCGTGGACGCCCTCCAAACCTCGACGGGCATACGCAAGCAGAAGGGCGACATCAACGCCCCCACGGTATTTAACGCCGCATTCAACGCCAAGCAGTTCTGGGACGGGCGCGAGGACACCCTCGAACAGCAGGCGGGCGGCCCCCCGATGAACCCCGTGGAAATGGACGGAGTGTCCTGGGAGAAGATCGCCAAGCGCCTTGAAGCCGACTCGGCGTTCAGCGCGGAATTCAAAAAAATCTATCCCGACGGCTTTACGCAAAAGAACATCACGGACGCCATCGCCGCCTTCGAGCGCACGCTCATAACGCCCGACAGCCCGTTCGACCGCTACCTGAAAGGCGACAAAAACGCCCTCACGAAGGAGGAGCTCAAAGGCTACGAGTTCTTCAAAAAAGCCAACTGCGCCGTCTGCCATTCGGGCGAAAACCTCGGCGGGCAGACCTTTGAATACATGGGCCTGCGCCGCGACTACTTCAAGGACCGCGGCAATGTCGGCAGGATAAACGACAAGGGCCGCTACTCCCACACCAAAGACGAGCGCGACATGCACAAGTTCAAGACACCCACCCTGCGCAACGTCGCCCTCACCGCCCCCTATTTCCACGACGGCTCGACTCAAAGCCTCAGGCAGGCCGTGGAAATAATGGCCAAATACCAGCGCGACGCGGTTCTCACCGACGGCGAAATAGACCACGTGGTAAAATTCCTCGAATCGCTGACGGGGGAATACAACGGCAAAAAGCTCGAAGTGAAAAAATAGCCGCCGGCAAAATGGAAATCCCCGGCCGGCGCCGGGGATTTCGTTTTTCCGGGCGCAGACATTATGACCGAACATGACGCAAGCTACAAGGTGAGGGTCGCCGACGCGGGGGCCGACGGGTTTCTGAAACTGCCGTCGCTGCTGCAAATGCTCCAGGAGGCCGCGACGGAGCACGCCGAAATTCTCGGCGTGGACTTCAGGACGCTCAAACCGCTGGAGCTCGGGTGGGCGGTGTCGAAAATTTCCGTCGAAATCGAAAGGCTCCCCAAATGGGGCGAGCGGGTCGGGATAAAGACGTGGGCGTCGGACAGGGAAAGGATAGCGACTTACCGCGAATTCGCGGCCGCCTCCCCGGACGGAGCTCCCCTCTTTACCGCGCGCTCCCAGTGGCTGCTGTTCGACTTCCGCACCAGAAGGCTTGCGCGCATGGACAGAATCGGGGACTTTGCGAGAATCCCCGGAAGGCGGGCGAACTCGGAGGATTTTTCGGAGCGCCCCAGGGCGCCGTCCGCAGGCGCACCGCACCGCATATCGCGCGACGCCGGGATATGCGACATCGACCTGAACGGGCACGTGAACAATTCCGTGTACATGGCCTGGGCGCTCGACGCGCTTCCGGACATGCCGCAGAAGTTTCCGCGCAGGCTCTCGATAAGCTTCCTTGAAGAGGTCGGGCCGCACGCCGAAATCCGCTCGGTGTGCGAAGTATTCGGGAGCGTCTCGGCCCACTCGATATTTTCGGCGGACACGGGCCGCGAGTGCGCGCGCGCGAATGTCGAATGGGCCTCTCAATAGGCTTGATTCGGCGCGCGCGGCGGACATTATCTTTGCCTTATGAGCCTTTACCAGTCCACATACCTTTTTGCGGCGATTCTCTTCGCCGCGGGCGTCCTGTTCGCCGTCCCCAAATTCAAGCCGCTCGTCTCGGCGTTCCCGCGGAGCAAAAAGGCGGCGGTAGCCGCATTCGGGGGCGGAGGCCTGTGGTTTCTCTACATACTTTCGCAGCTCGGGGAGGCCGACTTCGGAGACATAAAAGTATACCTAATCGCCTTATTCGGGGCGGCGGGAATACTCGCATTCAAATACCTCGACGACTTTCTGTCGGTCAGGGGGCTCGCTATACTCGGACTGCTGCTCTCGCGCGAATTTATAGATTCGGCCTTTATGAAGGATCCCCCCTCAAGGCTGACGCTCGTGACGCTCTCGTACGCCGTCGTGGTGGCGAGCCTCTATCTGGGCGCCCTGCCCTACAGGTTCCGCGACTTCCTCGAATTTCTCTACGCCGGACGCGGGCGGGCCGCGGCCTTCGGGGCCGCGCTGATCGCGGCCGCCGCGGCTCTCGTAATTTCGGGCTTTTTCTATTGAGATGAAGTCCGCGATGATCATCATAAGCGGCCCCGCCGGAAGCGGAAAAAACACCGTCGCCGAGAGGCTTATGGAGGAATTCCCGCGGGTGCGCAGGGTTGTGACGTCGACGTCGAGGCCGCCGAGGGGCTCGGAAAAGGACGGCGAAGACTACCATTTTCTATCCCCGGAGGCGTTTGCGCGCGCCATAGAAAACGGAGAATTTTTTGAATACGCGAAAGTGCACGGCAGGTATTACGGAACGTCAAAAAGGGCGGTTTACGACGCCTTTGAAAGGGGCGACGACCTGATACTCATAATAGACGTGCAGGGCGCGAAGACGTGGCGGAAAATCGCAGAATCCGACTCCGGGCTCGGGGGGAAAATCACGTTCGTCTTCATAGCCCCGGCGTCGCCCGAAGAGCTCAAAAAACGCCTTGCCGGCAGGGGCACTGAAACGGCGGAGGAGATAGAAAGGCGTCTTGAAACCGCGGTTTCCGAGTATGCGGCGGCGGATTCCTTCGACAAAAAAATAGACTCCAAGTCAAAGGACGAAGACTACGCCGCGCTGAGGGAAATATACCTCCGGGCGAAATCCCGGGCGGAATAGGGCGCGGGGATTCCCCAGCGAATTTTCCTCAAAAAAAAGGCGCCCAGATCCTGCGGATCGGCGCCCCATTAAATGCCTTAAAGGCCCGGGCTACTTGGTTTCAACCTTCTGCGCGGATTCCTCGCCCTTAACCTCGGGCTGCGGCTTGGCTTCGACCTTCTTGATCTCCTCTTCGCGCATGGCATCGCGGATATTGTCCTCAACTTCGCTCGTGGCTTTCTTAAATTCGCGTATGGACTTTCCGAGCCCTTTTGCGAGCTCCGGAAGGCGTTTGGCGCCGAAGAGCAGGAGGACGACCAACAGGATTATCATCCACTCCGAACCGCCGGGCATGCCGAATGCTAAGATATTTTCCATATATGTATTCCGTTTGAGTTATTCAAAAAAAGTTAAAGCCGGCCTTGCGCGAGTCAAGCGTTTTGTTGAAAGGCCGCCATTTATAATCGGCAAAATCCCCGGGGACAAAAACGCCGCGTTTTCAGAGGATTTTGCGCGTCTGCGGCGACGGATTCCGGGGCTTTGCCGGCGCCCCGAGCATGCCCCGCGCGCGCTCCGAGAGCCTGTCAGCACTTTCGAGGTTTGAGGCAAACGCCTTTGACGCCGCATCAAATTCGTCCCGGTCGTCGTCGAGCGCGGCCTCGTAGAGCCTTCCGAGGTCTACAAGGGCCTCGGCGTACAGCGGATTTATGCGCGGAAGGGCGATTTTTATCTCGGCCAGCCTGCGCTCGGCGTTGTAGCGCACGAGGCGGTTTTCGCGGTGCTCCCATACGTCGGAAGGGTTCAGGCCGAGCGGCTCGCCCGAGGCGTCCTCCGCCTGCAAAAACGCCAGCCTGACTATCTCCTCGCGCGAGGCCTCCGTGCCGCGGACGCCGCCCGCGCGCGACCAGACTTCGCCGCTTATATAGCACCCCCAAACCGCGTCGAACCTCTCCGGGGCGAGCTTCGATATTTCCGCAAAAGATTTTTGGGCGTCCGCTTCCGCAAGGAATACCACCATAGGCCAGAATTTTCCGCTCTTTGCGCACAGGCGTTCGACGGTTTTCAGTGTCCAGAAGCAGTCGGCCGAATCGGTCTCCGACGCGATCGACCGGATTTTCAAAACATCGGCGAGACCTTTCGGGGGCGTCCGCGAGGAGATGTCCGCGAGCTCCCCGAGCATTCCGAATTTCGCCCTGTACTGCAGCGCCACCGAAAGGGCCTCGTCGAGCCACATGGGGCATTCGCGCACGGCGGAGCCGTTTCTCTCGAAAATCATTTTGCGCAGCAGCGCCCCGGAAATCAGGCGGCAAAAGCGGGCGAAGCCGAGGCGCTCGTTCCATAGGACGGTCACGGTGACGCCGCCGTTTTTGTCCATCGCGTATTCGGCCGCGTCCTTGAACTTTTCGGCGTCGGAGACGAGCTGCACGACGATTTTGTCCCCAAGCCTGACGTCCTGCAAACCGCCGCTCTCGAATTCCGCAAACATCGCCGACGCCTCCTCGAGAATCCTGCGCGCCGTGGATATGGAACGCCCGTCGTCGGTGACAAGAAAGAACGCGCCGTTCGACCACGACAAAATGGGCGCCGGTTTTTCAGGCTCCGGAATCGGCCCGGAATCTCCGCCAGGCGCGTAGTAGCCGTTTTTGAAGTCGGAGGTGTCCACTACATACCGGGGCTTCACGGGCTTTATCGGGATTTCGTCGGGCAAAACCGCGAGCGGGGTTTTCCCCTCCTGCGCACTCTTCCGGGCAACTTCCGAAGGTTCTCCGGCCCGCGGGGGCTTTGCGGCCCCTTTCGGAGATTCCGCCGGCGACAGTTCCGCCCGCTTCCGCGCTTTGGGAGCTGCGGGCGCGGGTTCACGCGCGGCGGCGACCTCCCGGGGCTCCTCCGGCTCCGACGGGGCTGGAAGAGCGGTCTTGTCGCTCTCGGCCCGGCCGCCCCTGTACTTTTCCACGATTTTGGCGAAGTCTAAACCGCCGTTTACGACGAGCCCGCTCTCCTCATTGCCGGCCGCCGCCGCGTCGGCCATTTTCTTTGCCAGCGCGATTTTTTCGGCGAGGCTCATTTCGGCCTGCGACGAAATCGCCGCGGAAAAAACCGCAACAAGTGCCAAAACTTTTTTCATTTCCGAATCCGGACGGATTTTTCGCCCGCGCAAACTTTTATTTTTCCGGGCGCGCCTTCCGCGAGCCCGTACGCCTGCCTGAGCCCGCCGGCAATCCTGCGGGCGATAAAAAGCGGCACGCGCGCCCCTCCTATCCGCGCCGACTTAACCTCCGCACCGGAATCCCCGAAGGCTACCCCGAGCGAAAGCGGCGCGCAAAACCGTCCCGGAATCCCGCCGAGCGAGACTTTTGAGCGGACTTCCAGCAGGCCCGAAGAGAGCGCAAAACCGGGGGGATCGGGAACCGCCACCGTCGAGCTTTCGGGCGACCCGGCGCGCGCGGCCTCGATGAGCATGTAATAGGCGCCGGCCGACAGCTCGTCCGGGGTCAGCTCGATTTCACGCGCGGACGGGTCGGCGAAAAAATCGGCGAGAACCGGGGACGGGCGGGAGCATTCCGCGCCCCCGCCGCCGAGCGCGAGCGCGCAAAACGCGCAAAGCCCTCCGAACGCCGCGAAAACCGCGTACGAAACCCCCGCGCGGGCAACCGCCCACGCCGCTGCCGCCAGGCTTTCCATCAGTATTTTGGCGCCACCCTTTCGATTCCCATTCTGCACGCCTGCGAGGCCGGGAAAATCTTTTGCGCGGCGAGGTAATAGTTGAGCGCGGAGGCGAACGCCTTTTTATCCTCCGCGGCCTTTGCGCGGTTGAGGGCCTTCACGTAGTCCGAAACTTCGGGCGCGAGCCGCGCCACCGCGCGCGCAAGGACGGGGTCGGACGAGTCTATCCTCGAGGCGTTTTCGAGAATGTCCCACGCGAAATACGGGCTCTTCTGCCGCTCAAACTCCGCCGCCTGCGCTATCAGGGAGTCTATCTGCGAAATCTTCACGACGATTTCCCTGAGCTTTTTGGCGCGCCCTGGATCGTTTTTGAACGCCATGCCGTACTCCGGAGCCTCGTCCATTATATCCCTCAGATTCCCGCGCTCGAGGTTTTCGTCAAATTTTTTGACGTAGGTCGATATGCCCTTGGTGAGCCCCAAAAGCTCGTCGTTGAAAGACTGTATGCCCGGATTCAGCGGCCAGATCGCCGCCGCCCTCTCCATATTCTTCTTCACGTCGTCCGCGGCCCCTATCGCCGCGGCCTGCTTGGCCGCTATGAGCGCCATGTCGCTGGCCCTCTCGGCTGTTCTCACCTTTGAAAGCAGCTCGCGCGCGGGGAAATCCGGGGCGAGGTCGGAAATCTCCCCGACAACCTCCTCCACACCGCCCCAATCCCTGGCGTCTGCGAGCTGCTTTGCGGTGGTCGCGCCCCTGTATATCTTCCGCAAAACCTCGCGCTTTTCGTACGGGAACGCCGCGAGCTTCACGTCGTGCTCGCCTATCAGAAAAGTCTCGAGAAGCCGCTCGAGCGCGGCGTACCTGTCGCCCTTTTCGTAGAGGGTTCCGACCGCCGCCATTCCGTCGGAGACGTCCTTGCGCGCGTCGATGGCTATCATCTCGAGCGCGTCGGAAGTGGGCGTGAAATTTGAAACCTGCACGAGGTCCTTCATCTGCTCGCGGCCGACCTGAAGCTCCTGCGCGTTGCCCCTGTAAATGTGGCGGTAGAACATCGCCGCTATCTGGGCCTGCTGGAATTTGCGCTCGAGCACGAACGCGAGTATCTGCGACTGGAACTGCAGCACCGCCTTCGCGGCCGCGGACTCTTTCAGGGCCTTCGCCGCCGCGAGCTCCGCCACCTGCCTCTGGAGCTCCTGCAGGCGGTAGCCCAAATCCGCCGTGCCCACCGTCGGCGCCGACTGGCTGTTCCGGGACTTCGACGGGGAGTTGCGCTTCAGCTTGTCGGCCGCATACTCCATGAACTCCGCCCTCTCCTTTGCGTACGACCTGGCCATCTTAACGTCGCGCTCCTTGTCCGCCTCGGCCGTCTTAAAGGTATCGTATTCATCGCGCATTCTCCACGAAAGATAGACGAGATTGGCTATCACCAGCGACGAATCGCCGTCCACCGGGTATTCGGCGGCGTCGAAGAGCCTGCTCCAGGCGTGCCTTACGCTCTCGGGGGAAATGCCGTCGTTGTTGGCGGCAAGCTGCGCCTCTATCTCCGCGAGTATCGCCGCGTATTTTTCAAAATCCCCGCCGCCCTCCGGCATGCTCAAATACCGCTCAAACCTCGCGCGGACGATTCTCGAGTCCCCCACGGAAAAAGTCCTGCCCTTCCACCTGAGGTTGCCGTCCGCGTCCACGGAGTCGGAGTTCACGTCGAAGATCCTGTCGGCGAAGCGTTCGGCCGTCGCGCTCTCGAAAATACCCGCGCTCTGCGGGCGCGCAGACGGCGCGGGAGCGGCCGGCGCGGAAGCCGCTGCCGGGGCGGGTTCGGCGGGAACGGGAGCCCCGGGAATCCCGGAGACCATCATATGCGCCGCCGCCGAGGACAGCGCGAAAAGCGGAACTGCTGCTTTAAAAAAATTCATCGCTCAATATTTCTCCATTGATTCGGCAATTATCCTCCCGCCCTCCTCCACGCGCACGACCAGCGCGTAGCGCTGCTTAGCGGATATGTTCGCGCCCAGCGAATCCGGCACGAGAAGCGCGACCGGGAAGCCATCGCGCCCGCCGAGCGCCGCCACGACCCTCCCGCCTTCGACGCTTGCGAGCTGCGCGTCCATCTGCGCGTCGAGCGCATAGCGGTTGCCGCGCAGGCTCTCCGGGGAGGCCGCGTACGCGGAATACGGAAATTCGTCGAGCCCCGACACGTTTCTCTTCTTGAAGTAAATCAGCGCGATGGCCAGCGCAACCGAAACCGCCGGTATGGCGAGCGCTATGATTATCGGAGTCGTCTTTGATTTCATAAAAGCTTTTTGCGGCCCGGATGCGCCGTTGCGGCGGGCGGGAAATTTTTACGGACGCATTCTGGCCCGCCCGGCGTCGGCCTGCAAGCTTTTTTGCGGCCCGCGCGCGGCCGGAATTTCGCGCGGGGGCGGAGGCTACCGCCACTTCCTCATGCGGCAGCCGTAAAAAACGAACGCCGCCGCCGCAAGCGTCTGAACCGCCATGACCGCCACGGAAAGCGACGCCGACGGAAGGTATTCCCACATCGCGCGGGTCTGGACGTAGGCGTCGTACACGCGCGTGTCCTTCATGCTCGACATATAGCCCGCCCAGCCCCAGTAGGTCGATATGAACGGCCTGCAAACCCATTTCAGCGCTTCGGGAAGCGCGAGCACGACCCCCGAGAGCGGAAGCTGGAAGCCCACGAGGTATATCGAGACGATGTTCGCCTTTTCGGGGGAGTTGAACAGCGAGCTGAACGCCAGGCACACCGCAGTCATGGCCGCGCACGACATCGCCAGATCCGCCGCCTGCGCCGGCAATCCTCCCGGAAACTTGCATACGAATTTCACGAAAGCGCACATCCATACGCCCTGAAAAAGCGCAAGGGACGACGTGAATATTATCTTGGAGAGCGCGTAGGCGGAGGGGCGGAGGCCGAGAAGGCGCTCCTTTTCGTATAGGGCGCGCTCGCCGGCAATTTCGCGCGCGGAATTGTTGGCGCCCATGAGCGCGAGCAGAACGACCTGGAAGAGAATGAGCCCGGTCACTATCGCGGAGGTGTTTGCCGCGCTTATCTGCACTTTTAAGCTTTCGCGCAGCTCGTCGAGCGCCCCGAGGCTGCGGTCGAGAGCGAGGCTCTCTATCTGCGGAAGCCCGCCTATGGCGAAAATCACGACCACTATCGGGAAGCCGAAAGTTATCGCCAGCGTCAGCAGCAGATACGAGGAATCCCTGAAAAACAGAAGATACCTGCGGCGCAGCAGCATCGCAAGCTGGGCAAAAAACCCCGTGCGCCGCGCGGATTCCGGGGTTTCGCCGGCGGATTCCGAAGGGGGCGGCGGTTCCGCCTCCCCGGGTTCTCCGCGCAAACCGAGCCAGTGAGGGAGGTCGAATTCGTTAAGCCTGTCGTATAGAGAGAGGGGCGAGTCTATCCCGAAATGCGCCATCATCTCCCCCGGCGTCCCGCTGAACACGACGCAGCCTTTGTGTATTACCGTCACCGTGTCAAAGTAGTCGAGCTTTGCGAGGTTGTGGATTATGCAGACGAAAGTTTTTCCCCTCGAATCGCACAGGCCGCGGAGGAGGTCGAGTATGGAGTTTTCGGACAGCGGGTCGAGGCCGGAAGTAACTTCGTCGCAGCACATGGCGGACGGGTCGCCGGCCAGCTCGACGCCAAGGCCGATGCGGCGCAGCTGCCCGCCGGAAAGCGAACCCACCAGCTTGTCGGCGTGCTCCCCGAGCCCCACGGTTTCGAGAATCTCCGCGAGCCTCCCGGCGCGGGCGGACTTCGGAACCCCCGCTATTTCCAGCGCCCCCCCGACGGCCTCCGCGACGGTCAGCATCGGATGCGCGCACGTAAACTGCGGGGCAAACCCCACCCTGCCGACGAGCCCGTCGGGCGAATTTATCTCCCCGCCCTCGAAAAACGACTTTCCCTCCGAGGGTATTATCCCCAGCATCGCCTTGACGAGGGTCGTCTTGCCGCAGCCGGACGGGCCGATTACAGCGTTCATGGCGCCCCTTTTGAACGAAACGCTCGCCGAATCGAGAATGGGCCGGGAGCTTCCCGGAGGAACTACGGTCAGATTTTTGCAGCTGAGCATGGATGGGGCGAAGATTAGTGTTGATGTCCCGTTTCTTTTAAAGCTAAATGAAGCCATGAGAAATTTCAAGGCTCTTATTGCCGCGGCCGCGGCGTTTGCGGCCGTCCCGGCGCAGGCGGTGGAAATCGACAGCGCCTCGATAAAGAACAAGTCCAAGTTCGGGATACTCTTCCCGGACAATACCTCGTACTACGCCAACGCCGACGCCGTGGTCTCGGTTTCGCGCCAAAACTACTGCGCGGGGCCGCTCGAGATAACGGAGGTGGTAATCGACGTGCTCGGCTCGCCCTCGCAGGTTAGGATATACTGCGCGCGCGCCGCCGACGCCGCGAAAACCGCCGAAAAGCTCGCGCGGGAAAAGCTCCCCGAGCCCCTTAAGCCGTACGCCCAAACGCCCGATTCAATAAAGGAGCGCATGTCGAAAGCCCAAAAGCTCGCGGCGGGCGCCTCCGCGATTCCGCAGATACAGAAAATCTTTCCGGCGACCACGAATTCGAGGACGATAGAGTTCATCGTGCCCTCGCCCGAGGAGCTCGACGAATTTTACGCCATATTCTCCAACGACTTCATCGGAAAGGCTACCGACGGAAAGGACGTCTCCGAATCCGCGAAGGAATCCCTCAAAGGCGCGCAGCCCGGAATAAAGGGCAAGCTCTACAAAATACTTCCGCCAAAGGGCATGGAAGGGCTCTACAAGACTTTAAGCAATAGGCAAAAATGAGAATCGGAACCATCATCGCGGCCGCCCTGTGCGCCGCCTCCGCGTACGCCCAGGCCCAGCGCGAACCGCAGGCGGGCGACATCGTCCGCCAGGGCGACTCCATATACTATCTCGTAAGGGTATTTTCCACCCCCGAGCAAAACGCGTCGTTCCAGCGCGACATCGACATCATGCGCCGCCACGCCACCGCCATAGACAAGTGCAAGCTGCGACTCAAAGAGATAGCAGACGCGGAAAAGACCTTTGAAAAGGACGCCAAAAAGCTCGAATCGCTCGCGGCCGACAAAAAGAAGATATCCGCCGCCCTCGACAGGCTCGTAAAGGACTTCTCCACAAACGAGGAGGCTATGAAAAAGCTCTACGGCTTCGTCTCCAACCGCGACTACCGCGTGACATACGACGAGTCCAACATCTGCGTGCCGCTCACGAACGAGGAACTGTCCGGGCTCAAATCCAAAAGCGGCATGAAGCTCGACCCGCTGAAAATCGTCACGCGCGGCAACACGTCGCTTTACGTGCTCAAAAACATTTCGGGCGCGCGCGCCAACGAGCAGCTCCAGCGAATGCTCGGGTTTACCATATCGCGCAAGAACGAAATCGACAAGCTGCGCGGCGAGCTCTCCAAAACCGTGGACCCCCAGACGCAGCTGAAAATCAGCGCGAGCATTTCCGCCGCCGAAAAGGCCATGCAGGAAAACGAGGAAAAGTTGCGCCAGACCTACGGCATCGACAAGAACCAGAATTATTCGGTCGAAATTTCCAAATCAAAAATGTACCTGATAATAACCCCGGAGGAGGAACGGGAACTCCGCGCCAAATTCGGTGGGTAAATGCTTCCGCCGATAAACCGCCGGAGGCGCAGTTTCGCAAAGTTAAAACAAGCAAAAAAATCCGGCATGCCCGAAACCTAATGCGGCGGAGAAGCGGCATGGATTGGGCTTTGCCGCGCGGCCGCCCGCGCTATGGGAAATATCGGCCCTGTTGACTATTTCAAAATATCGAAGCCGATGAAGACGGAGAAATTCTTCACGCCTGACGCGAAAACCTGCCGTTACCGGGAATGTTTCCGGAAGCTCACGAGCTCGTAAAAGTCGCGCATGTCCGAAATTATGTTTTCGAGGTTACGCTTCGGGCTCTTCCTCGAAAGAATGTCGGACCCCCTGCCTAACACGTCGAGGAGCACGCGCTTTACGAAGTCCGCCGACAGCGGCCTGATTTCCCCGGAAGCTATGGCCCGGTCAACGCAGGCTGAAAATTTGGCGGCCTGCATCGCCGCGTACCTCTTAAAGCGCGGCTCGCGCTTCAGGGCTTCGAGGTATAGCGCGTTGTAGTCGAACACGTCTATCTTCCCGCCCACCGACTTCCCGAGGGAATGCATCAGCTCCGAGAGCCGCTCCGCCACGAGCCAAACTGCCTCGTAAAGCGTGGACGGGGCCGGAGCCCCGGGATCGGGGAAAAACCTGTCGCAAAAATACAATTTGAATGTCTCGTAGACGAGTTCGCGCCTGGTGGAAAAATACCTGAACGGAAGGCTCCTCGAAAGGCCCAGCGCCTTGGTTATGTCGCCCGTTGAAACGGCGTCCGCGCCGTTTTTTATCATGAGCGCAAACGCGGCCTCCATTATTCTCTCTTTCGTATCCCTCATTATGGCGGATTTTTGCGCCGACTATGCCCGACCGGGCGCGAAATGGCAACAAAATTAGCCATGCCGGCGCCCCAAAATCCGATTTTTCTCCCGCGCGGCTTCCCCGGAAAGCGCATTCGCGCGGCCAATGAGCGGATTTCAGCGCAAAAAAATTCCCCGAGACCGCTTTCTTCCGCCGCCGTTGCAGAAGGCGAAATGGCGGTTTGTTTTTATTTCGCAAAAAGTTTGAAATCTCCGGAGAATACATGTGAAGACGAACTAATATGCAAACAATAAAAAGAGACGCGGAACTTTCATTCCGCGTCCTGGCGATTTACCGATTTCTCGGCTGGTCGGGGAGCCGCCACCCGCAGGTTCAGTCTGTTACCGCGCCAAATAGAAAGTATCGCAACTGACTGCACTTCCTATCGGCAACAAATAACATCGGCCAAAGCCGTCTGAAAATCAACTGAAAAAAATACTCCTGAAATTGAGACTCAAAATATTCCGGAAGAAAGCAAACTCCATGCGGTAAAGGCCTTCGGCGCGAGGGCGGTTGCATTATGAAAACGGGAAATTTACTTTTCACTGCGCAATGCAAATTCTACGCCGCTTACTGCGCGATTTTCGGCGGCCACGACCAACGGCAAGCCGGGATTTCCTGCCGGAAAAGAACACGCTTTCATTTTGCGCCGGCTTGAAAATAGCCAACGGCAAGCCGGCGCACTTCGCGCGGTATCTCGACGCCCTCGGGCTCCCGGCCAGAATTGCGAACATGCGGCGTCCCCGGGCATCACGTCCACGCGGGCGCCTGCAATACAGACCGACAAGTGGCGAATGGCGTTTACGCCCGCATGAACACAAAGCGTCAGTGGACTGCCGGCTCCCGGGCAAAAACGGAGCCCCGCTCGGAGCGTGCGAGTTTACGCGGTCGTCCAACCCGGCGACAATCATCATGGGAGACGATCTCTCGGAACTGGCAATATGCAGGCCGTGGCCGACAAGATGTACGGAATGGAAAATGCAATTCCGCAACCCTTGCGCAAACCGGAAGCTTTATATGCCGACGGGTAAAATCAATACCCCAGCCAACGTTTTACATTATCTGAATGTTCGTATCTGGTGGGGAATTTGTTTATGAGATACAAGACAAAGCAAAATCCAACGAACACACCCGAGGCAATTATGATGGAAACGATTGTTCCCATTATTTCGAGAGGAAGAAGAAATAGAGAAACCACTCCCGAAACTGCAAGAATCACGAGCAACAAATAAAATCCTGTTTCTTTAATAACTTTCATCTAAACATCAATATCGCTCAAAAATTTATTAAACCAACAAAAATCGGACGGATATACAAACCTTTCGCGCATCGCATCGCAAGATTTGAGGGAAGAAACCGAACGTTTAAACCCCTCCCCATTTTTGGAAGTTTTCGGGAAAGTGTTGCAATAGGCGTTTGGGAAGCTTTCAAAGGGTTGCGGCCTACGTTAAAAGTGATGCGGGCGGGGTGCGCCCTTTTGCAATGGCGTTCTACTGACGCTCAGTCCGTGTGCACCGTTATTGCGTATCGCGCCAAAGAGTTTGATATAATGCGTCAAACATTTGACCATTTTTA
>DBGCYC010000093.1:0-1714 GCA_048390825.1 Candidatus Merdousia sp. | reverse complement strand
GAACTTTTCTGAAGAAAAGCTTCCCTCCCCCTTCCCCAAACCCCATCCCCCTCCTTCCAAAGACTTTCCTAAACGGGGCAAGCGGCGTTTCGGGCGGCGTGGCTCCTTTCTTTCAGGCGGCAGTTCCCCGGAGCGGCCTTTTCGTTCTTTCACTTTCAAAAGCGGAAACTCCTGACGTCCACAGGCCCGCCGCGCGGTTTTCGGACGAAGCGGCGCTTCGGCTGAAAAGCGCGCGGCGGCACCGAGGGGCCGGGGAAAATCATTTCCCCCGGGCAGGGGTCAAGGGGGCGGCAGCCCCTTGCCGCCGGAGGCATTGCTATGGCTATCGTAATGGGAACGGCGGGTCACATCGACCACGGTAAAACCTCGCTCGTGCGCAAGCTGACCGGGATCGACTGCGACCGCCTCGAAGAGGAAAAACGCCGCGGCATCACCATCGAGCTCGGCTTTGCGTTCTGCGACCTGCCCGGCGGCGGACGGCTCGGCATCGTGGACGTGCCCGGCCATGAAAAATTCGTCAAGAATATGGTCGCGGGAGCGTCGGGCATCGACTTCGTGATGCTGGTCGTCGCCGCGGACGAAGGCGTCATGCCGCAGACGCGCGAACACCTCGAAATCTGCTCCCTGCTTGGAATCAAGCACGGCCTCGTCGCCGTGACCAAAACCGACATGGTCGATCCCGAACTGCTCGAACTCGCCGTCGAGGACATTTCCCAATTCCTCAAAGGGACTTTCCTCGAAGGCGCGCCGCTGTTCCCGGTGTCGTCCCAGACCGGCGAAGGCGTGGACAAACTCCGCGACTATATCGTCAAACAGGAAAAGGAACTCGCACCCCGCCGCCGGACGGATCTCTTCCGCCTGCCCGTAGACCGCGTATTCACTTTGAAGGGTCACGGGACTATCGTTACCGGAACCATGATTTCAGGCTCGGTCAAAGTGGGCGACGCGTTGGAACTGCTCCCGAAAAAACTCGCTACCCGAGCCCGCAGCCTGCAAAGCCACGGGGAATCCGTAGAAGTGGCGGAATCCGGCCACCGTACCGCCGTCAACCTGCAAGGGCTGGATGTGGCGGATGTGGAGCGCGGCGATGTGCTGGCCCTGCCGGGAACGCTGTTCCCTTCCGATCGCTGGCTGGTGCGGCTGACCTGCCTTGGTTCCTCGCCCCGCGCCCTGCGCCACCGCGCCGAAATCCATTTCCACCACGAAGCCCGCGAAGTCGCCGCCCGGCTCTATTTCCTCGACCGCGACAAGCTCGGCCCCGGCGAAACTACGCTGTGCGAAGTCCGGCTTGACGAGCCGCTGGTGGGCGTATTCGGCGACCACTGCGTCGTACGGGCCTTCTCGCCGCTACGTACCGTAGCGGGCGGCGTCGTGCTCGACCCGATCAGCGCCGGATTGCGCCGCCGGGATGCCACGCCCGATCGCGTCGCCTCCCTGCTCGGCCTTGAGGACGCTTCCGACGAGGATCGCGTCCGTATGCAGATCGAGCTGGCCGGGAATCGCGGCGCGAAGCTCGCGCAGCTTTCCGTGCTGACCAACCTCGATTCCAAGCGGCTCGACAAAGTATTGCAGGCGCTTTCCGGTAAAGGCAAAATTTTCTGTTTCGACCGAGAGGAAAAAGGCTATGTCTCTGCCGACGCTTCCGCCGAACTCGCCAAGCGTTGCCTTGCCGTGGCTGAAGCCTTCCATAAAAAGGAACCGCTCAAGCAGGGCA
>DBGCYC010000092.1:0-20003 GCA_048390825.1 Candidatus Merdousia sp. | reverse complement strand
GGAATTATACTTACACAATTGCTATTTAAGGGGGTAGGCGCATTGGCTTCGCCAATCGCCGCAGGGGGTATCCCCCTCAATGGCCGGCGCACCTTGCGCCCGAGAACAGCGCGGATTGCGCGCAGCGCAACCAAGCCAGCGACTCCATTTTGGATGAAGAGCGAGTATTCGGGGAAGGCCGCCGGTGGGAGCGTACGGACGGTACGTGACCAGTGGCGGCCTTCCCCGAAACGGAGCTATTCGCCAAAAGCATTAGCCAAATCAGAAGTAGCGGGATAGAAGCCCCTGAAACGCAGAACCGTGGCGGGCTTCGTCTTTGCACATTTCGTGCACAGTGTCGTGGACGGCGTCGTAACCGAGCTCTTTCGCCCTTTTTGCGAGCATCAGTTTGCCCTCCGTCGCCCCGCGTTCGGCCTCGACGCGCAGTTCAAGATTCTTTTTCGTGTCCGCGCAGACGCACTCTCCGAGGAGTTCGGCGAACTTCGCCGCGTGTTCGGCCTCTTCAAACGCGATTCTCTTGTACGCTTCCGCGACTTCCGGGTATCCCTCCCTGTCGGCCTGCCTGCTCATCGCAAGGTACATTCCCACTTCCGTGCATTCGCCCGTGAAATTCGCGCGCAGCCCTTCGACGACTTCCTTGTCGAGGCCGGCGGCCACCCCTATCTTGTGCTCGTCGGCCCACGATGCGGAGGGGGCGTCGTCCTTGACGACGAATTTGGACTTGGGCGCCTTGCACTGGGGGCAGACGTCCGGAAGGTTGTCGGCGTCTTCAAAGACATAGCCGCATACCGAGCATATCACTTTTTTTGCCATGATGTTTTCCTTTGTTTAGTCTGTTTTCGTTTTCTTGCCAGATCCGAAATTCTGGTGTTTGAGAAATGGCGGTTGTAGAGCCTGTTGGCGTCTTTTAGCAGGGAGCCGAAGAGGCAGTCCGCACCGCCGCAGCGCGGGGTGTCGAACATGCAGGCGCATTTTGCCCTGCCGGAGCCGGTTGCGTCCATTATGCGCATTAGCGGCAGTTTTTTTTGTTCGGCAGTAAAGAAAAATCCGCCGTTGGGGCCGCGCGAGGAGGATATTATCCCGGCCTCTACCATTTTGCGCAGCGCCTTTGAGAGGTGGTGCTTGGAGACGCCCGCCGCCTCGGCTATGGAGGCGGACGTCATCGGGGAGCCGGAGCGAACCACGGCCCTTGCGGCGTGGAGCGCGAGCGACGAGCATTCCGATATGTTGAGGATTTTCAGCGGCACGGCGGAGTTTTATAGAATTATCGTACTACAATACTATTATATTGGGGATTGCAAGCATTTTTTCCCGTCTGACGCAAAATTTTGCCGCCCGGCGCAGCCCGGCTTTTTGCGGAATGCGGAAGCAGGCATATCAGATGTTTCGCGGCTGCAAGGCGGCAGGCTTGCGGAGCGCTGGAACTGCAATGATTTTGGCGTCCGCGGCGTCGCACGCGGCTACACCCAAGTTCGGCGACGTATGCCGTGTTGCGGAATTCTACGTATGTGCGCCGCAAACGTCACGCGCGGCGGCCGTGTTTGCGAAATATTCGACCGGGGCAGTCAATTTTCCGCCGCTTGCCGGCTTCGATTGCAATTTTTCAAAGAAATACCCGGACAGCGGGGCATATTGCCTATGCGGTCTCGATGAAATCGGTTTTATATCCTCCGATCCCGCGCTTGGAGTCGGGTTTTTTTATTGGTCGCCCGTAGCAGAAGTGGGGAGGACATATCTTGCCTGCCGAGCGGATATGCCGACCGTTAGCCGCGATGGCAATATGGTTTAGGCGAAGGCCTTTGGCTTCACCAATCCATACGGCGGCACTGCATGGACTGCGCAAGATATCTTTTTAACAACCGCAATAACGCCAGTGTATGTTATTGGATTAAGCTTCCGCCTCGAAAGTTTGCCGAGAGGTCTTTGCAAATCACAGTTCGCAGGGAGCCGTCGTTTCACACGGGCATGCCGACGCCTAACGAACGTTTTTTTGCCAAATTTCCCGCGGCAGGGCTTGAAAGTCCGCAAATATATTCCGGGACGTCGCCGACATGCAACGAATGCATAAACATGATAAACGGTGGAGGTACGATCAGTCCGAGCCCGACAAATATGACGGAAGTTTATGAAGGCCTGCGGCTGCGCGAGGGCTCTTTCACGGCCGCAAAATAACGTTTCCGCAATGGGCGTTCAAGCGGCTTGCAACGTTCCGAAATCACGGGCGATTCAATTTAAGGAAGGATTATTTTCGGCAATTTTGCGAACTTCCATTCGGGATAATGGAGAATGTACTCTTCGGGGGAATATTAACACTAATCCCTTAGAAAATTTATATGAATGCGAAAGTATTTTGCCATGCCGCGCTTGCCGCGTCAGTTTTAGTTTCTTCCTTTTCGATGGGCGCCGGGGCGTTTTATTACGGCGGCAACAACCAGTTTTCAAAATCTTCGTCATGGCATCTCGACGAGGGGTTTGCGTAGTCTTCCGGCGGGGTGCTTCCAAAGTATTAAGACACTACAATCTTCCATAAGAGTTGCAGGCGGCGATTGCCCGGACGGACGCCTATGTGGGCAACCTGATCCTGCCGGAAGCGCAATAGCGCCACCGGCGACGTTCTTGAGATGGCGCATAGCCGAGATTCTCAATAAGGGTATCCACCGTAAATTTTCAGGTTTTCGACAGGATAAGCGTGCAACATTGCGACGAAAATTCGTATTTCGCATTTACAAATTGATTCAGCGGCGGAGTCGGCACTATTATGGAAATGACCGCCGGCGGGATAGAAATCGGCGCGGGTTGGAATATTTTGCAACTCTTCAAAGACGGAATAAGCGTAAAACTGGGAGGATTGGTATCGGGCGAAAATTATTCGGACAGCGAGTTTTTTGTAGAATCAAGGGCGGGCTATGGAACCCTGATTTTTCAGAATGCGGCGGGCGCCGATTATTTGTTTAAAGGATCGTTTTGCGATTCCGGGGTGACGTAGGGCAACGCAGGGCGCGGGATAAACATGGCGATGGAGGGCGAGGGAACGCAGCGCATTTTCATATACCGCAAGGCCGGTATGCGGGAGGCTTCGCAGAGCCGAACGGTGACCGTCAGGAGCGGAAAATTTTTCTTCGACAATCAAACATCAAGGACGGGAACCGCAACGGTTTGTTCGCGCTTGAAGGTGGCCTGTCCGGGGCGTCGGCGGGCGGCGATGCGTCGCAGGCCGGCGCGGTTTACTTCACGTCGGCGGAGATCGCGGGCGGCGGGCTGGCCTATGAAAACTTTGCGAACCGCAACGCCTTCGAGACGGGCGCTACGGACAGAATCGAGATATCCGGTGCGCTCTCCAAAACGGGCGGCGGGAAAATCTTGGTGGACTTTTCCGACCGCGGCGGCGGCGCGCTGGACCTCTCGGGGTATGAATTGGCCGACAGCGTCGGGGCGATCGAAAACTGGGCGGAAATTCTTTCCGCCGGGGAGCTTTCCGGCTTCGATCTGGAATCCAAAATAGGCGAAAACGCCTACGACGCAAACGGCGACTTTTACGCTGCGGGCGTCGAAAACGGGGTTGCCGTGTTCAGGTGGGCGGAATCCATCGGTGACGGTCGTTGCAAGCCGGGTTTGCGCAGGTACCCGAGGCGGCCTCGGCCGCTACGGCCGCGCGCCGGCGCGGAAAGAAGGGAAGGTAGGGAGCCCGCGGGCGGTTTCCGATTGCGCGGATAATCTGTCGGAAGGAACATGCGGCGCCGGAGATGCGCCGCATGTTTTTATTTCGGCGCAGGGCGTTTTTACGCCCCTATTAGCGACATTCCGGCCCACATCCAAAACGGCACTGCGGGCAGGGCGGCAATTAGGGTGGCTACGGTTATCTGCACAGCCATCTGCGGGTGGCCGCCGAAGTGCTTGGCGAGCACCGCCGCCGTCACGCCGCACGGCGCGAGCGCCTGGTACACGAGGAGCTTTTTGAGCGACATGTCCAGCGGCAGCGCCGCCGCCAGCGCTAGAAACGCGCACGGCATTGCCGCCGCCCTGAGCAGCACCGCCGTCCCCACTATTCTGAGGTCGAATTTGTCGCAACCGAACATGTCGAATATCAGCGTCCCGAGGATCATCAGGTTTAGCGGGATTGCCGCGCCCCCTATCATTTTAGCGGAGGTCACGGCGAAGTCCGGAATGTGCTTCGCAAGGCCCGTCCATATGAAAAACAGCGCGACGACAACGGCGATCACGGGGCCTTTCAGCAGGACTTTCGGGGAAAACTTTTCGGACGAGGATATGAGCGCGAGCCCGAGCGACCAGAAGACGACGTCGCACCCGACGTTGTGCGTGAGTATCAGGCCCACCATGTCTCCGCCCGGGCTGAGAATGGCGGCGAGGGCGACTATGAAAAAGCCGTAGTTGTGAACCCCAGTCGTGACTACGAAAGTCCTCTTTCCCTCGCCGACTTTCAGCCCGAGCGCCTTTGCGGCGCCCTGCGCCATGAGAAGGCACATGCATATCCCGAAAGCCCCGAGCGACATCGCGCACAGGGCGTATTTCGCGTCGGCGAGCTTCGCGTTGCCGAGCATGTTGTAGAATATGAAGCACGGCAGAGACACGTCTATGGCGAGCCTCATGAGGGAGCGGTCGCTCTCGGGGGCGAGCCAGCCGGTTTTTCGGGCGAGCCACCCCGCGAAAATCATCGCGTATATCGGGAGGATTGCGAGCGTGAGAGACGGATTGAAGCCGGTTTGCATTTGTCGGAAAAAAATTGCGCCCGCGCGGGCGGGCGGGGTTGCGCGCTGTATTGTAGCGATTCTACGTAAAGGGCGCGGTTATCAAGCCAAATCGGCAAGCGCCCTGGGAAGGTACGCGACAATGTCGGAAGACGCCATTGCGGTTTCGGTGAGGTCCCTTGCGGCGAGCTCCGAGGCGCGCCCGAGCCAGTCGGAGGCGCAGAGGGCCGCGAGCGAGGCGCTGGCAAATTTTTTCGAGGCCGCCAGCGAGCAGCAGAGCCCCGCGAGCAGGTCCCCGCTGCCCGCGCGCGACAGGGCGGGGCCGCCGCGCACGGAATACGTTATCCGCCCGCCTTCGCACGCGCGCGTCGCGGAGGATTTCAGGAGGATTGCGCACCCGAACCTTTCGGAGGCCTCCGTGAGCGACCCGTCCGAGGCGTCGGGGGCGATTCTCAGAAATTCGCCCTCGTGCGGCGTGAGCAGCGACGGGGCGCGCCTTCCGCGCAGGAGGGAGGCGGCGGACTCGGAAACGGCGTCGGCGTCGAGGACGGCGGGGATCTCCGGGAAATCTTTCAGGATTTGCGCGGTGAGGGCCGCGGCCTCCGCCGAGCCCGTCATTCCGCTGCCGGCCAGAAATGCGGAGGCGCGCGGCAGCAGCGGCCGGAGAAGCCCGTAGGATTCGAGCGCGACCGCCCCCTCCCCGTCCTCGGGGCAGCCGACCCAGATCGCCGAGGGCTCGGCCGCGGCGAATTGCGCCGCGAAAGTTTCGGGCACGAAGGCCGTCACGAGCCCCGCGCCGGCGCGCAGCGCGGCCCTGACGTTCATCAGCGCCGCCCCGGGATACCTCCGGGAGCCCGCGAGGATAAAGGCGTGCCCGTAGGAGCGCTTGTCGGAGAGCGCCGGGCGGAGGGCTTTCAGCGGGCCGGATATCGACGGGAGGACGATTCCCTTTGCGCAGTCCGGGGCGCCCGCGCGGAAAAACCCTATGTCCACGAGGCGGATTCTGCCGGCAAGCGGCCTGTTGAACGGCTTGAAGAGCGCGTCTTTTGCGATGCCCGCCGCGTATGTCGCGTCGGCGCGGAATGCTGGGCTCCGCGGCGCGTCCGCGGAGACGCCCGCCGGCATGTCCGCGCTGATTTTTATCCGCGCGTCCAGGGCGTTCGCGGCGCCTATTGCCGCGCAAAGCTCCGCGCGCGCTGGCGGGCGGAAAGACATTCCGGCGAGCCCCTCTATAACGAGGTCGAATTTCCCGCGAATGTTCGGGAGCTCCGAAAGCGGAATCGCCTTTTCGATTTTTGCGCCGCCCGAGAGCAGGGCGTCGAGCTCGAGCGCGGTGGCGGGTTTCAGTTTTTCGCGCGGGGCTGTTGCGGCGCAGACGGAGGCGCCGGGGATTCTGCGGCATATTTCCGCCGCCGCCGCGAGGGCGTCGGCTCCGTTGTGCCCGCAGCCGGCTATGGCTATTATGCGCGGGGAGCTCCCGATGTCGAACTCCCTTAGAAACTCCGCGGCGATTCCGCGGCCCGCGCGCCGTATGGCCTCGCGCTCTCCGAATTCGCCGCGGGCGAAAAAGCGCCTTTCAAATTCGGCGGCCTCTGCGCAGGACATTATGGGGGCGCGGTATTCCATCTTATCCGGTTATGACGGCTACGGCCTGCGCGTAGTCTTTGAGGTGCGTCAGGCTGACGAGAACCCTTTTGCCCCCGATTTTTTCCATCGCCCTGCGCGCGCAGTCGTCGAGCACCGCCGCGGGCGCGCCGGACGGGGCGTTTTCTATCGCTATCCCCTTAGGGGTCACCCCCTCCGAAAATCCCGTGCCGAGGGCCTTTGCGACGGCCTCTTTGGCCGCGAACCGCGCGGCGAGCGCCTCCGCGGGATTGGCGCGCGCCATGCAGAACGCGGCCTCCGATTCCGAGAAAGTCCTTTCCAGAAAGGATCCGCCGTACTTTTCGAGCAGCCCGCGTATGCGCGCGACGTCCGCGAGGTCGATGCCGACCCCGACGACCGCCCCCGGAAACTGCGGCTCACTTCCCATGTTTTGCGATCAGGGCCTTCATCTCCCCGACGGCGCGGCCGATCCCGACGAACAGCGCGCGGCAGATTATGCTGTGGCCTATGTTGAGCTCGTTGAAGCGCGCGGCCCCGAGGAGGGCGGCGATGTTGGAATAGTTTATGCCGTGCCCGGCGTTTACGGCGAGCCCCGCCGATTCGGCGAACTCCGCCGCGCGCGCGATCCTCTCGAGCTGCCTGCGCGTTTCGGAGGCGTCGCCCCAGACGTTCGCGTACGCGCCCGTGTGCAGTTCGACAACCGCGGCTCCGGCCGCTTTCGCGGCCTCGACCTGGCGCTCGTCCGGGTCTATGAACGCGGAGCACGCCGCGCCCGCCGCCGACAGCCGCTCTATCGCGGAGGCGACCTTTTCGATCTCCCCGGCCACGTCGAGCCCGCCTTCCGTCGTAACCTCCGTTCTGTTTTCCGGCACGAGGCACACGTAGTCGGGCAGCACTTCCAGGGCGGCCGAAATCACGCCTTCGGAGCACGCCATTTCCATGTTGAGCTTTGTGCGTATCCTCCCGCGCAGGGCGAACATGTCCGCGTCGCAAATGTGCCGCCTGTCCTCGCGCAGGTGGGCGGTTATGGAATCCGCGCCGGCTTCCTCCGCCGCGAGGGCGGCTTCAACCGGGTCCGGCTCCACTATTATTTTTGAATCCGCGGGCACGCCGCGGTAGCGGGCCTGCCTGAGGGTCGCCGAATGGTCTATGTTTACGCCGAGTTTTGTCATGTCTGCGGTCATTGAAATTTTTTCCAGAGCGACGGCATGAACAGCGCGAGCACCGCGTAGAATTCCAGGCGCCCCATTATCATCAGCACGCCCAGAAATGTTTTGGAGACGCCGTTCATAAAGCCGTAGTTTTCGGCCGGGCCCGCCCTTCCGAAGCCCGGGCCGACGTTGTTGAGGGAGCTCACCACCGAAGTTATGGTTTCCGACAGCCGGAGGTCGGTTTCAAAAAACGACAGCGCGAGTATCGACGCGAGGGCTATGAGGCAATAGAGCGCCACGTACGAGAGCACCTCGAAGGCGTCCCTGCCGTCTATGATCTTGCCGTTGATTTTTACGGGCCGCACGACCCTCGGGCGGAATGACTTTTCGATGTGGTTCCGGCAGAGCGCGAACGACAGCGCGAGGCGCGAGACCTTTATGCCCCCCGAGGTCGAGCCGGAGCACCCGCCTATGAGCATTAGCGCGAAGAAAACCGAATGGGTCATCGGCAGCCATTTCTGGTAGTCGTCGCACATGAAGCCCGTGGTCGTCATCACGGACACCGCGTTGAACGCGCAGTAGGTGAGCGTCCGCCAGAAGGAGTCCGGCCCCCCCGAATGGGCGTACATGAACGCCGCCATCGCCGCGGACGCGAGCGCGAGAATCGAGGCGTAGAGTTTCAGCTCCGTATTTTGAAGGGCCCGGCGGAACTGGCCGGAGGCCATAAACATCGGCACGGAAAAGCTCACGCCGCCTATGAACATGAACAGCGTCACGGCCCAGTATACCGCCAGGCTGTCGTAATGGGCGATGCTGTTCTCGTACACGCTGAACCCGCCCGTGGCGACGGTGGACAGCATGTGGCATACGGAGTCGTACCACCCCATTCCGCACAATCTGAAGGTCGCGGCGCACGCGAGCGATATGGCCGCGTACACCCCCATGATTTTCAGGGCCGCCGACTGTATCCTCTCCGTTTCCATTCCCCCTCCGGAGGCGGCGCTCGCCTCGCGCGAGTACAGAACTCTTCCGTCGGGCCCCAGAAAAGAGAGTATCGCCACGAAGAACACCACGACACCGAGGCCGCCTATCCAGTGGGAGAGGCACCGCCAGAACATCAGGCTGCGCGGGAAGTCCGAATAGTCGCCGAATACGGAGGCGCCCGTCGTCGTCAGCCCGCTTGCGGATTCGAAAAACGCGTCGGCGAAAGCGGCGTCCAAAATCATGACGTACGGCACCGCCCCGAGCAGCGAGGCGAGCGTCCAGCCGACGCCCACTATGCACATGGCCTCCTTCTTGAAAATTTTCCCCGACGCCGTGCGGCTCGGGAGGAAAAACGCGAATGCAAGCAGCACGGAGAGCGCGATTATCGAAATCCACGCGGGCATGGCCTCGCCCTCGAGGGGGGAGTCGGCGTAGTAGATGAGCGAAACCCCCGCGCACAGCGAAAACGTCAGCGCCATTATCGCAAACAGCATCGAGAGGATTTTCAGTATGACGGGATAATTCATCCGGCTATTTTACGAACATTTTGACGACTTCCGGCGCCATGCGCTTTTCGAGAATCACGATGAGCCTGTCGCCGGCGGACACGGAGTCCGACGCCCCCGGGACTTTCGCGCCGGAGCCGTTTACTATCGCCGCTATGATGCACGCGGGCGGCAGCCGGAGGTCGCGGAGGGGGCGCCCGGCGGCCGGGGAGTCGGCGCCGACTTTCAGCTCCACGAACTCTATCGAGCCCCCGCGCAGCGAGCCTATGACCGAGTAGTTCTTGTCGGTGACGAGCTTTTTGATTTCCGAAACCGTCACCCTTCTCGGGGAGACTATAGACTCGAAGTTCAAAAATCCGCTTATGTTCTGCAGGACCTGCTCGTAGTCGGGCTTGTTTATTACGAGCTCCACGTGCGCAACCCCCAACTTTTTGGCTTGCAGGCAGGTCATCACGTTTTCCTCGTCGTCCTTCGTGCACGCCATGAAATAGTCGGCGTCGCCTATCTGCTCCTCTTCGAGCAGTCGCAGGCTCGTCGCGCTGCCGTTTATCACCGTCACGCCCGGGAAGGCTTCGGCGAGGCTCCTGCACTTTTCCATGTCCGGCTCTATCACGCGGATTTTGAAGCGTCGGTCGCTCAGGCGCCTTATCACGGAGACCGCGGTTTCCGTCGCCCCGTACAGGACTATCCTGCGGGAGCTCGGGGAGATGCTCGAAAATATCTTGCGGCATTTCAGCAGCGTTTCGGGCGTGCCTATTACCGTGGCCTTGTCGCCGGCGCGCAGGACGGTGTCGGCGCGCGGGACTATGAGCTCCCCGCCGCGCTCCACGTACCCTATCCTTATCCCCGCGTCGAGCGACAGATCCTTCAGGGCCACGCCCGCGGCCTTCGCGTCCGGGGAAATCTCCATTTCCTGGAGCTCTATCGCCCCCCTCGCAAAGTCCTCGAAAGCCATTCTCTCCGGGTTGCGGACGTGCTTGGCCAGCTCAACGGCCGTCAGCGCCTCCGGGTTTATGAGTACGCCTATGTTGAAGTGCTTCTGGTAGTTCACCACCGCCGCGTCGGAGTAAACCTGGTCGTGCACCCTGGCGATGGTCGTCTTGGCCCCGAGGCTTGCGGCGAGCGAGCATGCGACGATGTTGAGCTGGTCGTGGGCCGTCATCGCCATGAAGAAGTCGCACGAGCCGGCCCCCGCCTTCGAGAGGCACAGCGCGGAGGCCCCGTTGCCCCTGACGACGCGCACGTCGAGGCGCTCCTCGACGTCGTCGGCGGTCGAGTCTTCCGACTCTATCAGCGTGACGGCGTGCCCGTCCTCGCTCAAAACCTGGCAGAGGTAGTGCCCCACGTCGCCGGCGCCTGCTACTATGATTTTCATAACCGCGCCGATAATAGAGCGCGCCGCCCGCAAATGGCAACGAAATTTCGGGCTTCCCGGCGGCCGCCGCCGCGGCCGCGTTTTTTTGAGGATTTTTCTCGCAAACGCGCGCGGGTTCCGAAAAATTCAAAGGGTTCAGTCCCTATGAAATTTTTCGCAAAGTCCGCCGTCCTTCTCATGTTCTGCGCCGCATTGTGCGCGTGCGCGCCAGCGCCCAGGAAAAAAATCTCCGTGCTCTCCGGGGGCTCCGTCCACTATTGGGGGGACCACGAAAACGAAGTAATGGGGGAGCTCCTCTCCGGAATGCTCCGCGAGGCGCTCGCGGGAAAGGCCGACGTCAGGTTCGTCAACCTTGAAGGGGGCGGCAAAATAGAGGACGTTGCCGGCAGCGACGCAGTGGTCGTGTTCGGCGAGGGCGAGGCCTCCCACCCGCTGAAGGGCAAAATGGAATACCTCAAAAAACTGAACGATGCGGGGACGTCCTTCGGGGTGTTCCATTACGCGCTGATGTTCGGCGACGGCGACGGGGGCGCGGAGGACGCCGCGGCCCTCGACTCGCTCATAGGCGGCCACTACCAGACACACTGGTCGGTCAACCCCTACTACGACGCAAAATTCGGGAAGTTCGCCGACCACGAGGCCGCGCGCGGCGTCCGCCCGTTCGAGATATACGACGAGTGGCATTTCAACATGAAGTTTTCCGAAAACCCCGCTCAGAAGATAACGCATCTGGCGTCCGTGGTTCCGCCGGACAAGGTGCGCAGGCGCAGGTTCGGGCCGAACTCCGGCAACGAGTTCGTGCGCAAAAACCTCGGCAGGGAGGAGGCCATATTCTGGCTCTGCGAAAACCCGAATTCCACACGCGGTTTCGGCTGCACCGGCGGGCACGCGGTCTGGACCCTCGCCCACCCCGACTTCCGGAGGCTCGTCGTAAATTCCGTGGCGTGGCTTGCTAAAATCGGCGTGCCCGAGGGGGGATTCGACGCCGGATGCCCGCCGCTCGACGAAATCGCGGCGAAAATCAAGAAGCCCCGGCGCCCGGACTACGAGGCGTATTTTTCGGACTGGAAGAAGGCAGCCGCTTCGTGGCCGCGCCGGTAGGGCCTTTGCGCCGCGGGGCGCGCTGCGAAAAATCTTGCAAGGCGCGGGGCCGGGATTAGATTTGGGCGCGAAATAAACGGGAGCGGGGCGGTTCCCGGGATCCGCCCGCCGGGGCGCGCGCCCGACACCCGCGCATGGCGAATATGAAGATAAGGACGAAAATACTGGTTTTTGTTGTTCTGCCGATTTTTATCGCGGACCTGGCGATGACGGCGTTCAACTGCTTCGACAACTATTCGGCTTTCAAGACGATGTCCGAGGCCAAGTTCCTCGCCGACACGAGGCTCGCGGCCGAGCAGGTGTCGAAGGTGAACGTCCAGGGGGTGACGGTGGCGCGGGCGGCTGCCGCCGCGGGCGAGGTCTGGTTCGGCGGACGGTCCGAAAGCGTCGCCTACGTCCGCGACCTGCTCGAAATTTTCCCGTCGTTCGCCGGCGCGAGCGTGGGGTACGAGCCCAACGCCGACTTCAACGACGCCAAGACCGAGAGGGGGCTCAAAAATATGCGCGACGCCGCCGAAATTTCCGAGGGCGGCGGCATAGACGCCTACGGGCTCAGGTCGAACCCCACCAAGGTCACGGTGGACGAGTGGCTCGGCAGGACGGAGGGCGGAAGGTTTCTCGCCTACTGGAACAGGTCCGAGGCTTCCGATCTGTCCATCGAGCCCCTGCGCGACATGGAGACTTCCATGTACTACGCCGGCCTGAAAAAGAAGGTCGAGTCCGGCGACAAGGAGGGCTACGTCATCACCGAGCCGTACCTGTACAACAACAGGACGCTGATGGTGGAATATTCCGCGCCGATAATGTTTGAGGGCAATTTTTCGGGCCAGATGGCTTTCGACCGCGACCTCGCCGGGATTTCCGACCTGGTGTCGTCGCTGAAAACATTTCCGGGCAGCGAGATTTTCCTTGTGAGCTCGCAGTCGAGAATCATCGCCGCGACAAAAAACAGCGCGTTGCGCACGGCCCACATAGACGACCTATACACGGACGAGAACGGGGCGTTCGTCATGGGGCTGCTGCGATCCCGGGACGGTCAGTTCTCGCGCGACCCGTCCGGCGCCGCCGCCAGGGGCGACCTCTCCAAGTACGGCACGGTGTACCGCGACCTGCTGAGGTCTGCGCTCGAGATGTCAAAGAGCTCCATGGCCGTGGGCGGCGCCGCGCAGCAGGCGGCCTATTTTACCGACCCGCAGACGGGCAAAGTCTACTGCGTCGCCCACGCCGTCATACGCCCCGGCAACTGGGTGATGGTACAGATGGCGCCGCGCTCCGAGCTCATGGCGCCGGCGTATTCCGCCGTTGCCGGGGAGGCCGCGGGCCTCGGGGTTTTCACGCTCGCTATGATCGCAGCCCTCGCGCTTTCCGGCAGGACGCTTTCGAGGGTTTGCAGGGCCGGGGAGGTCGCCGAGGAAATCGCCGCCGGCAGGCTCGACATCGAAATCCCCGCGTCCGAGAACTCCTCCGACGAGACTCGCAGGCTCATGACTTCCATGTCCCACATGGTGTCCAATCTGCGCTCGCTCGTCTCCGGGGTCTCCCGCTCGGTGCGCAGGCTGTCGGAGTACTCGTCGGGCGTCGACAGGGCCTCCGCGGAATACGAGGAGAGCGTGCAGAATTTCTGCTCCTCCACGGGCGAAATATCCGCCGCAGTGAAGCAGATAACCTCGACGAGCGCGGAGCTCGCCAAAACCGTGGAAACCCTGTACGACGGGGCCTCGAAGGGCTCGGAAGCCGCCGAGGACGGCCGGGCCCAGCTCTCGTCTGTCGAAAGGACGATGCAGACGCTGTCGGCGAGCACGTCGTCGATAGCCAAGAGGCTCGCCATAATAAGCGAGAGGGCCAACAACATAAACGCGGTTGTGGTCGCCATATCCAAAGTCGCCGACGAGACCAACATGCTGTCCCTCAACGCCTCCATAGAGGCGGAAAAGGCGGGCGCCTACGGGCTCGGGTTTTCGGTGGTAGCGCGCGAAATCGGCAGGCTCGCCGACCAGACCGCGCTCGCCACCAACGACATCGAAACCATCGTCAGGGACATGCAGAACGCGGTGGCGGCGGGGGTTTCGGAAATGGACAAGTTTGCGGAGGACGTGCGCATGGGCGTCTCCGACGTCGAGCGGATCATCGGCGGCATGGACACCGTCATAACCAAAATGCAGTCCATCGCCCCGCAGCTCGAAAGCCTCACTGAGGGAATGAACTCGCAGACGGCCGGCGTGTCGCAGATAAGCGAGGCGATGAGCTCGCTCAACGACGGCGTGCGCCAGGCCGGCGCGCTGCTCAGGCAGGTTTCAGACAGCCGCTCGCAGATGCGCGAGGCAATGGCCTCCCTCGAGGCGGAAATATCCAAATTCAAACTCGGGGAGCGCCGCTGATGCTCGCCGTGCTCTTCGAGATGGACGGGAGGCTGTGGGGCGCGGACGCGCGGCTCATAGAGACCGTTATTCCCGCCGTCAAGCTCCGCGCGGTGCAGGGCGCGCCGGAGTGGGTCGCCGGGGCTTTCAATTACAGGGGGGCGGCCGTGCCCGCGGCCGACCTCTCCGCCATAGTGTGCTCCCGCCCGTCCGAGCGCATTTTCAGCACCCGCTACATGCTTGTGAAAATGTCTGCCGGGGGGCGCGCGGGGCTCGTGGCGCTCATCGCGGAGCGGGTGGTCGGGGTCGCGGAAATCGACGATTCCGAGATAGGCCCCTCTTGCGGGGGCTCGTTCGCGGGCGGCGTGTTTTCCGCGGACGGGAGGATCGCGCAGATTGTGGAAATCGACAGGCTCGCGCGCTCGGAGGCCGCCGCTGAAATATTGGGGCTCTTTTATCCGTGAGGGGGATTCCCGCAGATCTGGCCGGGGCGATAGAGGCCGGGTGCGGGGCGCGCGCGGACGCGTTCGGGGAGGCCTGCGTGGAGGCCGCCGCGCGTGAGGCAATGTCGAGGCTCGGGATTGAGCGCATAGGTGATCTCGCCGGCGCGCTCGCCGGAAATCCGGGAGAGCTGCGCGCGTTCTGCGAAAGCCTCTGCGTCCCCGAGACGTGGTTTTTCAGGCAGCCCGAGAGCTTCGACATGCTCGCGGAAATCGCCGCCGCGGCTTCCGGCAGATTTCTGCGCGTGCTGTGCGCTCCGTGCTCCGTGGGCTGCGAGGCGTATTCGATAGCCGCGGTGCTCGAGCGCGCCGGGGCGGATTTTGAAATCGACGCGGTAGACTTTTCCGAAAAGTTCGTCATGGCGGCGAAGTCGGGGGAGTTCGGGCGGGGGTGCTTCCGCTCCGGGCGCGCGGCGGATTTCCGGATTTTCGCCGCGGAGGGTGGCCGCGTAAAAATGCCGGATTCGCTTTCGCGGAGGATCAGGTTTTCCGTCGCCGACATTCTGCGCGACGGCCCGGGGGGAGGGAAATACGACGTCCTGTTCTGCCGCAACCTCGCCATCTATCTCACGGCGGGCGCCAAGAGGCGGCTTTTCGACAGGCTGCTCTCGCTCGCAGCCGACGGGGCCGTCATATTCTGCGGCCACGCCGACGGATTTGCGGAATCCGACCCGCGCTTCGAGAGGGTGGGCCCCGCGAGGGCGTTTGCCGTTCGGGCGGCGCGCCCGCGCCGGAGCGCTGCGCGCGCGCCGAAAAAGGCCCCTCAGCGCGCCGGGCCCCCCAAGCCCCCCGTCTCCGGCGAAGCCTCCCCGCAGGGCCTCCGGGCCGGAAGAGAGGGCGCGGAGGCCGGTATTGGCGAGCTGCGCGCCCTCGCGGACAGGGGGCTGATATCCGCCGCGCGCGAAAAGTGCGCCGCCCTCCTTTCCGCCCGCCCCGGGTCTCCGGATTTGAACCTGCTCGCGGCCCAGATATTTTCGGCTTCATGCGATTTGGAAAACGCCGAAAAATATTTCAGGCGCGCCCTCTACCTCGACCCGGGAAACGCCGACGCCTCCCTGGGGCTTAAGCTCGTCAGGAGGAGGCTCGGCAGGGGGGCTTAATTGGCTTGAATGTCCGCGCCGGAGCGTGCAATATTTCCGCAGATGGATTTTGAAGACAGGATAGCGCGCCATTGCTGGGCCAGGGAGGGCCTTTGGGGGGACTCGTCGTGCCCGGAGCTCGCCGAGAGAATCCATTGCTACAACTGCCCCGCGTATTCCGCCGCCGGCAGGAGCCTTTTCGACAGGCGCGCGCCGGTGGAGTACGTCGAGGAGTGGTCCGACGAAATTTCCGCGGCGCGCCCGGATTCCGCGCGGGAGAAAATCCCGTATTTCCTGTTCAAATGCGGCGGGGAGAACCTCGCGCTCGAAATGGGTGCCGTGTCGGAGGTCGGCAGGGACAGGTTCATACACAGGATTCCCCACAGGGGCGAGGGCGTGATTTCCGGCCTCGCAAACGTAAACGGGGAGCTCGTCATCGCCGTGGACGTGGCGAAGCTTCTGGGGATTCCGGCGCGCGCGCCTTCGGGGGACTCCGTCAGAATGGTCGTGTGCTCGAGTGGCGGCGACAGGTTCGCGTTCCGCGTCGAGAAAATATCGGGAATGGCGCTCGTCGAGCCGTCTTCGCTGCGCGACGTTCCGGTGACGCTCGAAAAGTCGTTAGGGGGGTTCGTTGACAAAATTTTCGACCTCGACGGCGCCAGGTACGGGGTGATAGACTTCGGGCTCTTCGTCCACGCCATAATAAGGAACCACCTATGAGCGCCGACCCGTCCATGCTTTCGCTCTTCGCCGAGGAGGCGCGCGGGGCCGTGGCGAAAATCCGGGCGGCGCTTCCGTCGCTCGACGGGGCGCGGGCGGCGGCGGCCGCAAAATCCCTGCGTTCGGCCGCCGCGATGCTCGGTTTCGGCAAATACGCGGCGCTCGCCGCAAAGCTTGAGGCCGCGTTTTCCGAGGACGTTTTGTCGGCATCGTCGAACCCGGGCGTCGCCGCGGCGGTAGCGCTCCTTTCGGATTGCGCCGGCGTCCCCCCGGAGCGCATTCCGGACGAGGTGGCCGGCAGGCAGCGTGAGATTTCCGCCGCTTTGGAGGCGGACTTCTCGCCGCGCAGTTCCTCTCCCGCGCCCGCGCCTTCCGCCCCCGCCGCCCCGCCGCCTCGCCCCGGTTCCGGCCCGCGCGATTCCGAAATGTTCGGCGTGTTTCTCGAGGACGCCCAGACGCAGTCGGCCGCGCTCAGCGAGGGCCTGTTGCGGCTCGAGCGGTCCCCCGGCGACATGCCGGCGGCGGATTCGCTGATGCGCGCCAGCCACAGCTTGAAGGGGGCCGCGCGCGTGGTTGGGCTCGAGTGGCTCGTAAATCTGGCGCACAGAATGGAGGACTGCTTTTCAGCCGCGCGCGAGGGCAGGGTTAGGGCCGACTCCGCGTTTTTCGACCTGCTTTTCGACTGCGCGGACTTCGTGGTCTCCGCCGTCGCCGCGCGCTTCGAGGGTTCGGACGAGTCCGCGGCGGACAGGCTCGCCGGGGACATTTCCGCGCTGCTGGCCGGCTCGTACAGGCCGGCGCCCGGGAGGGGGGCGCCCCGTCCCCCGTCCGGGCCCGCCCCGAAGGCGTCCGGCTCTTCAGTGAAGGTCTCGGCAAGGAGCCTGAGCAACCTGATGGAGCTCGCCGCCGAGAGCCTCGTGGAAAACGGGCGCATAGAGCCCTACCGCGAGGCGATGATAGCCGTAAAAAACGAGCAGGAGCAGATCGCGCGCCACCTCGAAAACGCGATTTACGCCCTCGAGGGCTCGCCCGGCGCGGAGGCCGCGCAGGCGCATTTGGAGCTTGCGCGCAGGGCCGTGCACAAGGCGACTGCGGACGTGCGGGCGCAGATAGAGTCTTTCGGGGAGTATTCCCGCAGGAACGTGCTCATCGCCGGGCGACTGTATTCGGAGGTGCTGTCCAGCCGCATGAGGCCGTTTTCCGACGGCGCGGCGTCGCTGCCGAGAATGGTGCGCGACATCGCCAAGTCGTTCGGCAAACGGATAGATTTTGAAATCGAGGGCGCAAAGACCCCGGTGGACAGGGACGTGCTCGAAAAGCTCGAGTCCGCGCTGATGCACATAGTCCGCAACGCGTGCGACCACGGGATAGAGACGCCCGAAGAGCGCGAGGCGGCGGGCAAGCCGCCGTGCGGCAGGATAGCGATGCGCGCCTGGCACTCGGCGGGGTTTCTCAAAATATCCGTCTCCGACGACGGGCGCGGAATTTCCGAGTCAGCCGTGCGGGAGAAAATCCTCGAAAAGCGGCTCGCCGCGCCGGAGATGCTCGAGAATATTTCGGAGGACGAGCTCTATTCCTTCCTCCTTCTGCCGGGCTTCACGACAAAGCCGGACATAAGCGAAATCAGCGGAAGGGGGGTGGGGCTCGACGTCGTACAGACGATGCTGCACGAGGTCGGCGGGACTATTTCCATAAGCTCGCGCGCCGGCGAGGGCTCGACTTTCGAGCTGAAGCTGCCCATTACGCGCTCGGTTTTGAAGTCGCTCGTAGTCGGAATCGCGGGGCAGCCGTACGCGTTTGCGCTCGCGCGCGTCCACCGCGCGGTAAAGCTTGACGCGTCGAGGATACGCTCGGTGGAGGGCAGGCAGTACTTCGACCTCGACGGAAGGTCGGTGGGGCTCGTGAGCGGCGCGCGCGCCCTCGGCTTCGAGGAGCCCCCGAACCTGTCGCAGTCCGTGTATGCGGTAGTCGTGGCCGACCGGGGCAGCCTCTACGGGATAGAGATAGACTCGCTGCCGGCCGAGTCGGAGCTCGTGGTGAGGCCCCTGCACGAGCGGCTCGGGAAAATCCCGTGCGTCTCGGCGGCCTCCCTGTCGGAGGACGGGCTCCCGATCCTCGTCCTCGACGTTGACGACCTCGTGAGCTCCATAGACAAATTTCTTTCCAGCGGCGACCTCCTCATGCGCCGCCCCGCCGAGGCCGAGACGAAGGAGCTCGGCAGGATACTTGTGGTGGACGACTCCATAACCGTACGCGAGACCCAGCGGCAGATTCTCGAGGGCGCCGGCTACCGCGTGGACACGGCCGTTGACGGAATGGACGGCTGGAACAGCGTGCGCCTGAACAGGTACGACCTCATCGTGTCCGACATCGACATGCCGCGCCTGAACGGGTTTGAGTTCATAGAGAAGGTGAGGTCGAAGGAGTCCTCGAAGTCGATCCCGATAATAATAGTCTCCTACAAGGACAGGCAGGAGGACAGGGCGAGGGGCCTTGAGGCGGGCGCAGACGCCTATCTTACAAAGAGCAGCTTTCAGGACGACACCTTTATAGAGACCGTCCGCAGCCTTATATCGCAATGAGGAAAATCGGCATAATTGCCGGAGAAGAAGCGGCCGCGCGCATTTCGGAGGGGCTTGGCGGGAGGGGGTTTGAAACGGTTTTCTCCTCCCCGTCCGCGCGGGAATTTCCAAAGTTTCCGGACTGTCTCGGCGCGGAGGCGGCCGTGTTTTTCCTGCCGGGCGGAACTTCGGGCGGGCGGCTTGCGGCGGCCGTCGCGGCATGTCCGATACCGTCGGTGATAGCGGTTCCCGTTGGCGCGCCGAATCCCGGGGCTGTGTACGAGTGCGTGCGCGCCGGGGCTTTCGGTGCGGCGGAAATCGACCCGTTCGGCGGCGCCGGGTTCGACGAGCTTGCGTGGAAACTTTCGCTCGCCGCCGACGCGCGGGCGGACTTTCCGGGGGTAGGTGCGAGCAAAACTGCCGCGGCGGTTCCTATTGCCGCAATAGGCGCCTCAACCGGGGGTCCCGGCGCGCTTGCGGAAATCCTTTCCTCCCTTCCGGAGGACTTCCCCGGGGCGTGCGCGATAGTCCAGCACATGGATTCCGAGTTTTCCGGTGGACTGGCCGGGTGGCTCGCCGGGAGGTCTGCGCTCCCGGTCGAAATCGCCGAAGATTCCGCGGTTCCCGCGCGGGGCAGGGCGTACGTTTCGAGGGCCGACGCTGATTTGTTCATCTCCGCGTCCGGGGCGTTCGGATACCGCGCGCCGGGCGGCGAGCCGTTCTGCCCGTCGATAGATTTTTTCTTCAAAAGCCTCGCCGGATACGGGCGCCCGGGCTGCGCCGTCCTCCTCACCGGAATGGGCGGCGACGGCGCGGCGGGCCTGTTGTCGCTGCGCTGCGCGGGGTGGCGGACGATAGCGCAGGACGAGGCTACGAGCGCCGTTTACGGAATGCCGAAACTCGCCGCCGAGATGGGGGCGGCCTCGGAAATTTTGGGCGCGGACAAAATCGGCCCGAGGCTTGCGGCGATATTCGGCGCGATGCGGGGTTGACGCCCGCCGCCGGTTGGCGCGGGAGGACTGGTTGTTTGAGCCAAGGGCAAAGAAAGCATAAAATGCCTTTGGCCGGGCTAAAAACCTAAATGTCGGGATTTGCGGATAGGCGGCATAAAGGTTTGGGCTTTCCGCGGGAAAGCCGGGATATGAGGCGTTGTTCCAAACGTTTGGCCGGTTTTCCCGGCGATGTCTGCGGGCGCGCGCCGGATTGAAAAAAGGGTTCCTGACGGACTTGCAGCGCCATTTTTTTCGCGCGGCGCGGACGCCGTTATCGGAGGGCCGGAATGGGCAATCCGGGCGTGCGGAAACTTATCATGGCGAGATTGGCAATGCCCGCGAGGTATTGGCGGTTGTGATTGCTCC
>DBGCYC010000091.1:0-41752 GCA_048390825.1 Candidatus Merdousia sp. | reverse complement strand
ATGCGGGGCAAGGGCGGCGGTGCCGCTTCCTTTGAAGGGCTGCGCCCTTACGGGCACGAGGCGTGCCAGCCATAGAAGGGGGCAAGGCCCCTTACGCCCATTGCTCACGCAATAGGGCTATCCCCAGTATAAATCTAACGCTTCCGAAATTCATTTTGAAAACCTTAGCTTACGGAAATTGCCAATCCCCTCCCAATCGCCATTTGTTTCCGGGGTTAGGTTAGGTTCAGGCGAGTATAGTAAAACCCCTGAGGGCGCGTAACGTATTTGACATACGCGAGCGCTCTCAGGGGCTTTCATAACGGAATTATTTTTCACCTCTCCCCCGGGCGCGTCGCTTAGAAAGGGGGCTTAACTGTCGCCCCCTTTGGCTATTTCCGCAAGCGGAAATTGCCAATCCCCTCCCAATCGCCCTTTGTTTCCGGGGTTAGGCTAAGCTCAGGCGAGTATTTAAGTGGGGCCGACGGTGGGAGCGTACAAGTGGTACGTGACCAGTGGCGGCCCCACTTAAAACGGAGCATCAGTGGTAGTTTCACGCGCCCCGGACGCGTCAAAATCATTCGCCAAATCTCAGGCGATACATTTTTCTGCTCATTTCGTTCATTGCCGCGGCCATGTCGTATTTTGGGGTGTCGCAAATGTCTACGAAGCCGAGCGCCCCGTTTTCGCCGTCGAACCTGCCTGTTGTGTACTGGTCGGTGTACTGGAACCAGTGGGCGCCTATTATCATCGGGTTTCTCATGGCGTCCTTCAAATAGCTTTTCATCGACTTGGTGCGCTCTTTGGAGGACGGCTTGGAAACCATGCTGCCCCAGAAGTTGCCCCTGTCTCCGGAACCGAAGTGGAATTCTCCGATGAGAACGGGCTTGTCTTCAAGGCCGTCGATGAGCTTCTCCCTTATGTCGTCGGGGCTGTCGCGGTAGATGTTGAACGTGACGGCGTCGCAATTTTCAAAGGAGGATTTCAGGACTATGGGGTTTATCCAGCCGAAGCCGTAGCGGCAGCCGAGGTACAGGACGTCGGGGCTCGCCGATTTCAGGGCGTCGCGGCAGGCGGTGAAGTAGGCGTCGGTGATTACTTTTTCTATGGCGGCGAAATCCTCCTGGGCGGCGGGTATCGTCGTGTCGAAATCCTTGCGGGCGAGGAAGTCGTCCCAGTCCTTGTAGTCGGACTTCCACGCGGCATTGAGCGCGGAGATGTCGGAGTACTTCTTTTTGAGCATGTCGCGGAAGGCAATTTTGCTGTGCTGTCCGGCGGGGCAGCTGAGCAGCGCGCGGCCTATCAGCCCGACTTCGCCCTGCCACGGGAGCTCATTGTCAATGAACGCGCCTATGCAGTAGGGGGAGTTCAGCAAGTCCGCCTTTTTGGCGGCGTTATTCTTCGTTATTTTCGCAAAATCCGGGTGGAGATAGTCTGGAAATTTCGTCCAGAACAGGTCGAGCTTCAGATTCTTGTTTTCGGGCGCCAGATACGCCGGGCGGCCGCTGTTAAGATAGACGCTGAACGGAATTTCAGCCCGCGCGGCGAGGCGCTCGTCGCTCCACGCGCCGACGGAATTTACGCCCCACGCCCCGAAGCGGCCACTTATGAGGGCGGCCTTTTCCTCCGGCGACATGTCCCCATACTTTTTGCGCATGTTTCGGGAATTGAAATTCATAGACTTCATAGGCTCGCTGTGCTCGCCCTTTTTGGTGTCGTAGAAGCGCGCGCCGCCCCAGACGTATTTGGGGTCGATTTTCTCGAAATAGTGTTCCCTGCCCGTGATGATCGTCGAGCCGCTGGCGCCGTCGGCGTTCACGCAGTCTATGCCGAGCGACCAGAAGGGATAGCCGTCGGGATCGCGGTAAGTCCACTTCCCCCCGATTTTGTCGAGCCTGAACCTGCCCGTGCCCTCGGCTTTCAGCGCGTCGTTCGCATACCCGCCCCATTTGTTGCGGTGGGGGATTTTGGCGAGCTTGGCGTTGAACGCGGCCTCCTTCTTCTTTTGGGCTTCAAAGTCGGCGTCCGAGTGTATCTTATCCGGCCAGTCGCGGTGCTTGAACTGCCCGTACTCGTCGATGAACGGGAAAAATTTATCCTTGGGTATCAGGTATATCGGGTCGTCTGCCTTGGCGAACGTCGGATTGTTGGGCAAATGCCTCATTCCGGTAAAATACTTTCCGGCGTCGTCAAGCCACGAATTCGGATAGTAGAAAATTTCGATGTCGTCCACGGCGATTTCGCTGCCGCCGGCGGAGGTAATTGATACGTAGGCTTTTTTCCCCTCGGGTATGGCCGCGCGCAGCGACACCTGCCCGCGCGTTCCCTTCTTGCCTGAGAACGTCACATCGCCGTACCTCTTGTCGGCGTCGATTATGGCAAAGTTCATTCCCCCGCCGAGAATCACGTAGGAAAATTTCACGACCGCGGTTTTGCCGCCCTCTATGCCCGAGGCGGGAAATTTCATCGCCAGCGGCCACTTTCTGAGCTTCTGGCCGATGGTGCTGACCCGCAGCGACTTTCCGGTCCCCGCCTTCGCCTCCCGGGAATCGTCCAGCCTGAAATCGCCGAAAGTGCTTATTTCCTCAAATTCGTTTCCGGAGTCGAAATTCTCCGAAAAGCATTTCTCCACCCCCTGCGCGCCCGAAGCGGCCAGGGACGCCCCCGCAATCATCGCGTAAAAAAATTTCATAAAAAAACGCCTAAATGCAAAAACCGGGCGTGTCAAACGCAATCGTTTGCGGCGCAATCAAGCCTATATCGCCGCCCGGCCCCGAACGCACAGGGCAAGCGCCGCCGCGCATAGGGCGAGGCACACGGCCACGCAGAACCCGTCCGCAAGGCCCGCGAGCAGCCCGCACAGCGCGAGCCCCACGCCCATCGTCAGCCCCCAGAGGGAGGACAGCACGCTCAAAATCCACCCCCGCCTGCCCTCCGGGGCGTTTTCGGAAAATATCGCAAGCGTCACAAAATACGACAGCGCAAAGCCCCCCGCCTGCATGGGCGGCACGGCCCACATGACCCAGTAGTTTTCCGAAACCAGCGGAAGCGCGACCGTAGCGGCGCCGACGGCGAGGCTTGCAACCAGCGCCTTCGGCGCGCTCACCCTGCGCAGCAGCATGGGGCCAAAAAACGCGAACACCGCCCCCGAAAACACGCCTTCCGCGGAGAGGAAAGCCGCTATCTCGCGGGCGGAAAATCCGCTTTTGGATTCGAGAATGAGCGGCACGACCGCGAAAAACGCCCCCGCGCCGACCTGGTTGAGGCAGAATACCGAGACGAGCATTCGGGATCTCCCGGACTTTGCCAGAATTGCGACGTCGCGCAGGCCGCCGAACCAGTCTATGCGCGAGAGCTCCGACCGCGCGACCCGCGCGGAGCCCGGCATCGAAAACGACAGGGCGGCCGCCGCGGCGGCGAAGAGGCACGCCGTTATGAAAAACGGCAGGCTCCATGTGAACGCCGAGGCCTTCTCGTCGATGAAAACCGCCGCGAACGCCGGCCCGAGCATGAGGCCGAGGCTCATTGCAAGCAGGGTCGCCCCGAGGTAGAAGTTTTTCTGGTTTTTGCCGGAGCACCGCTCGAGGAGCGCCGCCTGTATCGTCCCGTCCACGCCCGCGGTTATCCCGACGGCGACGCGCCCGAGCACCAGCAGCCAGACGCTCAGGAGCTCCACGGCAAGCCCCTGCGCCGCGCACCCCAAAACGGCTCCGCACAGGGTGGCAAGCAGCACCGCCTTGCGCCCGAGCGCGTCGGAGAGCGAACCGATAATCGGCGCGCAGAAAAAGAGCGCTACGGGATAGACCGACAGCACGAAGCCGTACGCGAGCTTGCGCGCGGAGTCCGAAAACCCCGGAAGCATGTCGTGCGCGGCCGACGAGGATTCTATGAGCGTCGGGACCAAAACGGGTATGACCATGCTCTCGCAAATCATGTGGAATGCGAGTATGCCCAGCAGGGGCGCGGAAAACCAAAGTGAAATGCGCTTTGACATGGCCGTTTGCGCGCAAAAAGGCGCCTAATAATATATAGACATCCGCCGCGACGTTTTTTCAAGGGAAATCTTGGCCGCCCCGCAGCCCCCGGAATTTTCGGAGGCCCCTGGTTTACTGTTAACCATATTTCCCCAACAATGCCTTTGACCCGCCGAAAATTTTCGGGAAAAACGTTTCCGTCAAAACATCGTCAACCTGTCGCCACAATGAATATGAAAACACTGAAAATACTGTCCATAGCGGCCACCGCCTCGGCAGCCGCATCCGCCCTCGCCGCCCCGGCTTTCCCAAAATCGGAGGCCGAAGACGCGGGCAAGATAATGAGCAGCGAGTACTGGGCCGTTTGGAACCCCGGCGTCCAGAAAAAAATCGACGAAAACATCGAGAAGAACCGCAAGGCGGACGCCGTCATAAACCTCGGCGAGCCCGCAGACGGCTGCGACGTGAAGGTCGAGCAGCTGAAGCACGACTTCGTATTCGGCGCGCACATCTTCAACTTCAACCAGCTCGGCACCCCGGAGCGAAACAAAAAATACAGGGATCTGTACGGCACGCTCTTCAACTCCGCCACCGTAGCCCTGTACTGGAAAAAGCTCGAAATGCAGCGCGACCGCCCGCGCTTCGTCGAGGAATACTGGGATACGGAAGAGTGGTGGAACGCCTGTAAAAACCCGAAGGCGCAGCCGCACTGGCGCAGGCCCGCGCCCGACCCCGTGGTAAAATTCCTGAACGAAAAAGGGGTGCGCGTGCACGGCCACCCGCTCGTCTGGGGCAACCAGACGTGGCACTATCCCGAATGGATCTTACCGCTCATGACAAAGGAGGAAAAGGAGGCGTATAAAAACCTCCCCAAGGACGGCAGGTACGGATTGGACAAAAAGAACCTCCAAAAGATACCGCAGGAGGACGCCGACAGGCTCTTCGGGGGCATCGGGAGGAAAATAGGGGAGCTCTACGAAAAGCGCGTCGCCGAAATCGCCGAAAGGTACGCCGGCAAAATAGACAGCTTCGATATTGTAAACGAATCCGCCACAGACTTCTCCGACGGCGTGATGATCCCGGGCTCCAAAGTCACGCGCAGCAGGTACGGGATAATGCAGGGCGACTACGCCTTCCACGCATTCAATATAGCCCAAAAGCACCTGCCTGAAAACGCCCTGCTGAACATAAACGACTACAAGACCGACAAAGACTACGTCGCCCAAATAAAGGATCTCCAAAGGCGCGGCGCGCGAATCGACATCGCGGGAATGCAGATGCACCTCTTCAACCCGAAGGAATCCGCCAATATCGCCGCGGGCAAAAAGATCCAGACGCCCGAACGCGTATTCGGCAGCATGGACACCGTCGCGGAAACGGGGCTGCCAATACACATGAGCGAAATCACCGTGACGGCGCCGGGCACCTCCAAGAAGGACTGGGACGTACAGGCGGTGATCGCGCAAAACCTCTACCGCGCGTGGTTCAGCCACCCGAACGCGATGGGGATAACCTGGTGGAATGTCGTGGACGACTGCGGCGCGCCCGGCGAACCGTCGTACTCGGGCATATTCACGCGCGACATGAAGCCCAAGTCGGCGTTCTACGCGCTCGACAACCTCATAAACAAAGAGTGGAAGACAAACGTCACCGTAAAGCCCGGCGCAGACGGCAAAATCTCCTTCCGCGGGTTCAGGGGAATATACAGGATTTCATGGAAGGACAAGTACGGCAGGAACCGCGAAATGCTGTACCATCTGAAATAGGGAGGCCCCGCGCCCCGGGTTCCATGCCGAACCCGCGGCGGGGATTCCCGCGGGAATCCCCGCCTTTCCCGAAAGGAATCCGAACCATGCAGCCGCGATGAGAAATACGCTTCCCGCAATCTGCGCCTGCGCGCTTATGGCGCAGTTCGCCCCGCCCGCCGCGCGCGCGGAGGCGGAAATAAAAATCCCGGAATCGAGGGAGGGCGACCAGCACAGAATAGTCCCGCCGGAATACTGGGACGAGTGGAGCCCGGAAGCCCTTAAAAGGATCGGCGCCGACATCGAGAAGAACCGCAAGGCGGACGCCGTCGTAAACCTCGGCGAGCCCGCAGACGGCTGCAACGTGAAGGTCGAGCAGCTTAAGCACGACTTCGTATTCGGCGCGCACATCTTCAATTTCAACCAGCTCGGCTCCCCGGAGCTCAATAAAAAGTACAGGGACCTGTACGGCACGCTCTTCAACTCCGCCACAATAGGATTCTATTGGAGCGATTTTGAAACCTCTCCCGGCCGCCCGCGCTTCAAAGAGGAATACCGCGACACCGAGGAATTTTGGAACCGCTGCAAAAACCCGCAGGATCAGCCCCACTGGCGCAGGCCGGCCGCCGACCCCGTCGTGGAATTCTGCAACCGCAGGGGAATCCGGGCGCACGGGCACCCGCTCGTGTGGACGGGCTTCTTTCCGTGGTGGATATACCTCGAAGAAATCCCGAAAGAGAAGCTCGAACTCTACCGCAAGATAAACCTCCCCAAAAAGAAAAACCCGAAGCTCAACCCGTTTTGGAAGCTCACGCAGGAGGAGGCCGAAAAGATGTTCGCCGACGTCGGCGAGAAAATCGCCGAGCTCACCGAGAGGCGCATAAGGCAGATAGCGCAGAGGTACGGAAACAGGGTGCAGAGCTGGGACGTCGTGAACGAGGCGCAGAAAGACTACGCCCGCGGCGCGCTGATTCCCGGAACGAAGGTGGCGCGCAGCCACATGGGGCTCATGCAGGGCGACTACGCCATGCACGCCTTCGCCGCCGCCCAAAAATACCTTCCCGCGGACGCCGTCCTGAATATCAACGACTACATTTGCGGCGAAAAATACGCCGAGCAGATGGAAGGCCTGCAAAGGCGCGGCGCGAGAATCGACGTCGCAGGCGTCCAGGAGCATGTGTTCAACTACCCCGACCATAAAAAGATAATGTCCGGCGAGAAATTCATACCGCCCGGCGAGCTCCGCAAAAGGCTCGACGCCGCCGCCAGGACGGGGCTGAAAATACACGTCAGCGAAGTGACCGTCACCGGTAACGACGACTCGCCCGAATCGCGCGCCCGGCAGGCGCTCTACGCAAAAAACCAGTACCGTTTGTGGTTCAGCCACCCGAACGCGATGGGGATAACCTGGTGGAATGTAGTGGACGGCTGCGGCATACGCGGGGAGCCGTCGTATTCGGGCATATTCACGCGCGACATGAAGCCCAAACCGGCGTTCTACGCGCTCGACAGCCTCATAAACAAAGAGTGGAAGACGAACATTGCCGTAAAGCCCGGCGCAGACGGCAAAATATCCTTCCGCGGGTTCAGGGGAATATACAGGATTTCGTGGAAGGACAAATACGGCAGGGACCGCGAAATGCTCTACCGCCTTAAATAGGGAGACACCGCAGCAGGCGCGGCTATCGGAACCAAAATTCCCTCCAATATTTTTTCCGGCGGAAGGGCTACGCAATCTCAACCGCCGCGGGCCGCCAGAATTTCTTTACGTGGCGCGAGAGATCGGCCTCGGGGTCGAGGGCCGACTCTCCGAAAATCCAGTCGGCGAAATGGCGCGCGAAATACGGGGAGAGCGCAAACCCCTTCGACCCGAACCCGTTGAACGACAACACCGCCCCGTCTGACGGGTGGGCGCCCAGATGCGGCCGCGTCGTGGCGGTGCACGGGCGGATGCCGGCGGCCCTCCCCGCGACCTCAACCGCGATTTTGCGCCCGAACACGCCCGGGAGCGCCCCGAGCAGTTCCTCCGCCGCGGCGTCCGTCGGCGAACAGTCGAGCTTTTCGCGCTCCCACGTCGACCCCATGCGGAAGGAGCCCCCGCCCGTCTTCATAATCCAGATTCCGCGGTGTATTATGTGTTCCGGAAGCGGCTCGGGCGATTTCAATTCGAGGATTTCGCCCTTCGCGGGGCGGCCGGGCAGCCATGAAAAATACGGGTTGTCGCGCGCGCGCCAGCCCTCGCAGAAAATTATTTTTTTAAACTTCAGCCCCCCGTAGGAGCGCACGCGCATGTCGAGCCTGGAAAAGTCGAACTTTTCCGTCCTCAGCATTCCGCGGGACAAAAACCAGTCCCGGAACGCCGACATCACGGCCGGAGGCTCCACCCATGCCGAGCGCCCGACAAAGCGCGAGCCGAAGGCGTCGTTCAGGCCGTCGAAGGAGCCGGGAGCAAGGGGGCCGGAAATGAACCCCGCGTATTCGGGATCCTCCGCGCGGGCGCGCCACAGTTCGGCCTCTTCGGGCGACTTGCAGAGCTGCAGGATTTTGCGGCCATGGAAAAACTTTCTGCCGAACCTCCCCTCGAGCGACCTGTAAAACTCGCGCGCCCGGGGGTGGGCTACGGAGCTGCGCCAGCTCCTGACGAGCCTCTTGCCGGTAATCGGGTTTATGACGCCCGCGGCCACGAGGCACGCCGCGGACTCCCACCCGTCGTCCACTATTTCCACGCGCGCGCCCCTGTCGGCGAGCTCGAGCGCCAGGCAGGAGCCCGCTATGCCCTGCCCGACCACGACAAAGTCTGCCCCGCGCATCAGAAGAGCTTTCCCTGCGCGCCGCCGGAAGCCAGTCCGAGGGCCTCCCACGCCTTTTCCGTCATAACCCTCCCCTGCGGCGTGCGGCGTATGAAGCCCTCCTGAATGAGATAGGGCTCGTGGACTTCCTCGAGGGTGTCGGCCTCCTCGTTGACGGCAACGGCGATCGTCCCCATTCCGACGGGCCCGCCGTTGTAGTTTTGCGCCATGGCGCGCAGCATGCGCTTGTCCATTTCGTCGAGGCCGTTGGAGTCGATTTCGAGGAGTTCGAGGGCGTCGACGGCGCACCTGCGGGTGATTTTGCCGTCGGAGCGCTCCTGGGCGTAGTCGCGCACAAAGCGCACGAGGTTGTTGACGATTCGCGGCGTTCCGCGGGCGCGGCGGGCTATTTCCTCAGCGCCTCCCGCGTCGACCGGGACGCCGAGCAGCCCGCAGGTGCGCCCGACTATCGCTATCAAATCCCCGCGCGAATAGTAGTCGAGGCGCGTCTGGAGCGTGAAGCGGCTGCGCAGCGGCGAGGTCAGAAGCCCCGTGCGCGTCGTCGCCCCGATGAGCGTGAATTTCGGCACGTTCAGCCGCACGCTGCGCGCGTTCGGCCCCTGGTCGATCATTATGTCGATTCTGAAATCCTCCATCGCCCCGTAAAGGAACTCCTCTACGGTGCGGGATATGCGGTGGATTTCGTCGATGAAGAGGATGTCGCCCTCCTGCAAATTGGTGAGCAGCCCCGCGAGGTCGGAAGCCTTCTCTATTACGGGGCCGGACGTCACGCGGATCTGCGCGCCCATCTCGTTTGCGAGAATGAACGCGAGGGTTGTCTTGCCGAGGCCGGGCGGGCCGTGCAGCAGTATGTGGCTGAGCGCATCCCCCCTGCGGCGCGCGGCCCCGACCATGACTTTGAGGCGCTCCACCGTCTTGGGCTGGCCCATAAACGAGTCGAAGCCCGACGGCCTCAAAGAGGCGTCTATGTCGTCCTCCCTGCGCTCGAGAGCCTCGCGTATGTAGTCGGCGCCCTTTTCCATGTCTCAATATTCTTTACAAATTCTGCGTTAAATAGGACGCTACACCGTATCGCGCTTTTGTGAAGATAAAATTTGCCAGACTTCAAAATTTCAGGAACGTCGGGTTTGCAGAAATCGACCTCGACGCCGACTCCGTTTGGATTTGCGGGGCGAACGCGCAGGGCAAGACCAACCTGCTGGAGGCGCTCGGCCTGCTCTCCGCGGCGCGGTCTTTCAGAACCTCCGACATCTCGGCGCTGGTAAGGAAGGGCGAAAAGTCCGCGGCCGCCCTCTTCGGGGCGCAAACCGAGTCGGAGGGGGACTCGGAAATTCTCATAGAAATTTCAAGGACGCGCAAAATATCGGTGGACGGCGCGGAACTTGCGAGGCTCGGCGACTTCATAGGCCGCTTCCCCGCGCTTCCGATGACTTCCGAGGACGTGAAAATCCTGCGCGCCTCCCCCGAGACGCGGCGGCGGGACGTTGACATGTTCATATCCGGAATAGACCCCGGGTACTTCGGGGCGCTCAGGCGCTACCACGCCGCCCTCGGGCACCGCAACGCCCTGCTGCGCGCCGGGGAGGCGGACGGCGGGCTCTACGCGCCGTTTGAGGCCCAGATGGCGCACGCCGCGGCCGAAATCTCCAAAAAGCGGCGCGAGAGGCTCGCGCAGATAGCGCGGATAGCCCGGGAGCGCTACGCGCGCCTGGCGCGCGAAAGCGGGGAGGCCGCGGAAATCGAAATGAGGCCGTCGGCGGAGGCGGAAGACCCGGAAGCGTTCGCGGGGCGGCTTGAGCGGGACAGGGCCGGGGACATGGAGGCGCGCTCCACCCGCAGGGGCCCCCACCGCGACGACTTCCCCGTGCGCATAGGGGGGCTCGACGCGAAAACATACGCCTCGGAGGGGCAGCAGAGGTCGGCGGCGCTTGCGATAAAGCTCGCGCAATTCGAGATATTCAGGTCCGAAAAGGGCGTCGAGCCCGCAATACTTTGCGACGACATTCTCGGCGAGCTCGACTCCGCGCGCCGCGCCGCCTTCTGGGAGTGCGTGCCTCCCTCGGCGCAGGTCGTATCCACGGCGACTTCCGACGCCCCCGACTGCGGCGCCCGGAAGTCCTGGAAAACCGTGCGCGTGGAAAACGGCAAATATTTTTTCTGAAATGCCAAACCCCTCCCGAATTTTTGAAGGCTCCGTCTGGGAAAAGCTCGCGCGCTCGGCGAAGGGGCGGGCCGTTGGCTACGGCGAATTCGCAAACGCCGCCCTGTTCGACCCCGAACACGGGTACTACGCAAAGCCGAAAACGCGCGTCGGGTACGAAGGGGCCGACTTTTACACGTCGGCCTCGCTTAAAGAAAAGGTCTTTTCGGAACTCGCGGAGACCTCCGCAAAAAACATTCTGCGCGCGGCGGGCGAAGACCCCGGAAATTACGAATTTTACGAAATAGGCGCGGAGCCGGGCTCGCAGATTGTGAAGGGCTCGAAAGTCGCGCGGCTCGGCGGCGAAATCCGGATCCCGGAGCGGGCCGTCGTCATATCCAACGAGCTCCTCGACGCGCGCCCGTTCGAGCGCTTCGCCTTCCGGGGCGGGAGGTGGAGAAAGAGGGTTCTGGAAATCTCCCCCGCCGGCGGCGGGAAAATCCGCGCGGAGGAATCCGAGGCCGACCCGTCGGAAAGCGAGCTCGCGCACATATCGGAATACTTTTTCGCGGCGTCGGTGGAGGGGTTTTCGCTCGACATATCCTTCGACGCGCTCGAGCTGTTCCGCGGGATCTGCGCCCGGCGGTGGCGCGGGCTGCTGCTGTTCGCGGACTATTTCAGGACGGCGGCGGAAATATGCGAGCTGCCTCTGGGCACCGCGCGCGCGTACAAAGGCCACCGCGACTTCTCCGACATCCTCGCGGAAGCGGGCGAACGCGACATCACTCACTCCCCATGCGCCGACCCGCTGCTGGACGCCGCGCGCGCCTGCGGCTTCAAAACTTTCCCGCTCACGCCGCAGGAGAGGTTTTTCATGGCGAACGCCGAGGGGGAAATCGCCTCCATAGCCTCCTCCCCCGACCCGTTCGACCCGAGAAAGCGCGAGCTCGTCCAGCTCCTCTGCCCCGCGCACATGGGGGCGGCTTTCAGGATTCTTGCCTGCCTGCGCTAAGAGGACGCGAGCGAATGGGGCGTCCTGCCCTCTGAAACGAGCCGGGCCGCGGCGCGCCCCGCCGAAAATCCCATGTCAACGGCGTTGCCCGTGACGCGGTAGCTCGCGTGGGCGATTCTGTCGCCGCTTATGCAGCGGCCGGCCATCATCAGGCGGTCGACGTCCCGGCAGACGAGCGCTCGCAGCGGAATGTCGTACGGCTTTGTCGAAATGTTTTTTATGGTCTTTTTCCTGTTCGACTCCATGTCCGGCGCGTGTATGTCAACCCCGAAAGTCGCGCGGGTGGCGGCGTCGGCGTGGCGGGCGCCGTTCACGGCGTCGTCGAGGCCGACCCGGTAGAGCCCCCTGACGCGCCTGCCCTCGCGGATTCCGATATGCTCGCACGTGGCGACAATGCGCATGTTGCGCCACGGCGAGTCCGTGCGCGCGAGGGTTTCCGCCATTCTGAAAACCTCCCGCCGCGCCTCCACGGTCGCCCGCGTGATGTCCTCCGCGCTGTCGCAGCGCACCCCGTACTGGTGGTTGAACATCATCAGCAGCATGTTTCCGCCGAGATGGAAGAGGGTCGGCATGTGGTACGAAGGGTCTATGCCCGCGCCGAGCAGATCCTTCAGGTTCAGCTTCGTCGCCTCGACGTGCCCTTTGAGGCCGTCCTTTTTGTAGGCGGTGATCCTGTCGGCGAGCCTCTCGACGTCCTCCACGCGCACTATCGCGTTGAAGGAGCACGGCTGCAGCGCGCCGTCGCCCTCCGCCCCCATCTCAAAGGACGCCCCCGCCCGGGCGCAGACGTCCCCGTCGCCGGTGCAGTCTATGAAAATTTTCGCGCCCCAGGCGCGGCGGCCCGACTTCGACTCGGTAAGAAGCGCCTTCATTTCGCCTCCGGACACGTGCGCGCCGACGCAGTCCGTAAAATACAAAAGGCCGACACCCGCCTCCGAAGCCATGTCCTCGAGGACGATTTTCATTGCGTCGGGCTCGTATACGAAATCCCTGTCGTTTCCGCCGTGGCGCGCGCCGCGCGCGTCGAGCCGGCCGGTTATCTCGCGGCATATCCCGCCCTTCTTGAAGTCGAACACCCACGAGAGCTGGCCGCGCGTCCAGGTGCCGCCCAGGCACCCTCCCGACTCCACGACGAGCGTTTTCATGCCCCCGCGCGCCGCCCCGAGCGCGGCCCCGATTCCCGCGGGCCCGCCGCCGCACACGATTACGTCGTAATCCGAATTCAACGGCACAGCCCTGGCCGGTTCGAGGAACTCGCCGGGCCTTTCCCCGGCGGCTTCCGCAAACGACGGCTTCGCAAGGGAGACCGCTCCGGCCGCCGACAATGCACTTTTTATAAAATCGCGCCTGAACATGAAATTTACGATAATGCGCGCTACGCCGCAGGGACAAGCAAAAAGCGGTTGATTCCAGCCAAAAGCTTTGAGGAGCCGCCGAAACAGGAAACCTGCGGACGGTTGGGTTCCGGGATTTGCTTGATGGGGGAAAACACCGGCAGGGCCGATAATATAAAAAACTGAATGTTTGAGAAAAAAAACAACCCTTGGCGGACAAAAGAACGCCTGCTGCATGGGAAGTCGGGATATATTTGCGACGGGGCCCGGTTTTTTTTGAAGCCTTTGGCTGCGGCGCATCGCACTCAAACTACAATCTGACGTTAAAACCTAACGCCGGAATACATGCCGCGCGCATACCCGGCGCGCGCCGCGAAGAAGCGCGGGGCCGTTGCGCGCGGGAAGGCGGCGTTTCATATGCCTTTTACAGATTTGACGGGCTGCGTTCGTTCCGCAACGCCTGCGGGCGCGGAGCACAACGACATTTCGCGCGAGACGACAACCGCTCCCCCGCAACGGCAGGCCAAAGCGGCGGGGGGCAAACGCTTTTTCATCTATGCCGAACCGAAAGACTCATACGCCGGCGAAAACAATGCCCGCAAGCTGCCCGCCGGGAAAATGCCCGGCAAATAACACTCGCCGCGTCCGCTTATCAGTTATCAGTTTTAACATAGGTTGCAGCTTCCCCGCAACCTCCTTGGGCACCCCTTGCGATGCCCCTTCCGAAAGCCTCAAAAAAACGGGCGTTTCACCCAAACGCCCGTTTTTTCCCTCAAACCTTGCTATACAAAACCGGGCGGCGCCGGGCTTTCCCCGGCCGCAAAAAGGGGGCCCATGGGAAAGCCCCCTCCGCGTCCCGAGGGCTCCTAACGGAGCCAGGCGGGCTTTCGGCCGAGAAGGCGGGCGGAATTGAGCACGACGCACACGGACGACGCGTTGTGTATAAGCGCCCCGGCGACGGGATTTATCATGCCGAAAAACGCGAGGACTACCGACGCGAGATTTAGCGACACCGAAAATATTATGTTCGCCTTTATGGTGCGCATGGTCGCGCGGGAGAGATCAACCGCATACGGAACCGCCGCAAGGTCCGAGCCCGCGACGGAGATTTGCGCCGACTCTATGGCGATGTCGTTTTTGAGCGAAGCCACCGCTATCGACGAATCCGCCTGCGCGAGGGCCGGGGCGTCGTTTACGCCGTCGCCGATCATGCAGACTTTCCGCCCCTCCCGCTGCGCCGAGGATATGATCTCGAGCTTCCGCGCCGGCAGCACCGGCGCGTAAACTTTCCGAATGGAAACCTCCGCGGCCGTCCTTTCGGCCGCCGCGCGGTTGTCGCCGCTTATCATGGCGCACTCTACGCCCATGCGCCCGAGCTCCTCTACCGCGGCCTTAGCCGTGGGCCTGGCGGTGTCGGAAATCCCGAACACAGCGGCGTCCGCGCCGTCGACTTTCATGGCGACGGCCGTCAGCCCCTCGGCCCTGAACCTTTCCGCGGCCGAACTGCCGGGCTCCGGCTTTTCGAGCGACACTTTCCTGCCCCCGAAAACCGCCTCCACCCCGACGCCGACGAGCGAATCCGCGGAGTCGGGAACCCTCGCGGGCGCCACGGTTCCGGCGAACTCGAAAATCGCCCTGCCTACCGGGTGCTCCGAGCGCATTTCCGCGCCCCCCGCGAGCGCGGCGGCCTCCTCCCTGCCGAACCCGCCGACGGTCTCGAAAGCCTCCACGCGCATTTTGGCCTCCGTCAGGGTGCCCGTCTTGTCGAAAAACGCCCCCGTTATTCCGGCGAGCGCCTCGAGCGCCTCGCCGCTCTTTACGAGTATGCCGCGCCTTGCCGCGTTGCCGAGGCCCGCCGCAATCGCGGTGGGGGTGGCGAGGACGAACGCGCACGGGCAGAATACGACAAGTATCGTCACAGCCCTGACGGCGGACTCTATCCAGCCCGTCCCGAGCAGAGCGTGCGACAGGAAGAACACGGCTATTGCCGAGGCTATCGCCGACGGTATCACCCACGCCGCCCACCTGTCGGCCGCGCGGGAGATCGGCGCCTTTTTTCCCGCGGCCTCCTCGACGAGCCGCGCGAGCTTCGACATTTCGGAATCGCCCGCGTCCCTGACGGCCACGGCCTCGACGTATCCCGTCAGGTTCGCCGTGCCCGCGTAAACCGCGTCTCCGGGCGACTTTTCCACGGGCGCGCTCTCGCCGGTTATGGACGATTCGTCCGCGCTCGTGGAGCCGCTTTCGATCTTCGCGTCCACGGGGAATATCGAGTGCGCCCTCACGCACACCGTCTGGCCCTTCCTTATTTTGTCCGCGGGGATTTCCTCCTCCCGCCCGCCGGCCTTGACCGTGGCAGTCCGCGGCAGAAGCCTAGCGAGGGACTCTATGCCCTTGCGCGACTTTCTGACGGTGCGCGCCTCGAGCCATTCGCCGAGCGACATCAGAAACGCTATCTCCGCCGCGACGAATATGTAGCTGCCGTGCCCGTGGCCGTCGCCGTGCCCGACGCCCAGCAGTCCGGCTATCTGGAGCGCGAACGCCCCCGCCATCGCAAGGCTCACCAGGAGCGGGCTCGTTATTTTGCGGTCTATAAAAAGCGACCTTCCCGCCTCGCGGAAAATCGGGACGGCGCAAAGCATGACGGCAATCCACGCCGGGTCCGTCAGCGGATAGAGCGGTACGCTCCCGGGGTATTCGCCCGCCAGAAAGCTAAGCGCTATGGCGGCGGCCGAAACCCACAGTTTCAGCCCGCGGCGGGGATCCCCTCCGCCGCCCGCGGAACAGCAGCCTGCGCCGCCCTTTTTGCCGGAATGGCGGCAACAGCGCCCTCCGCCTTTTCCGCCCGGCCCGCCGCGAGATTCCTCCGCGCGGCAGCGGCCTTCGCCGAGGTTATCGGGCGCCCGGGCGGGTTCGGCTTCCGAACGGCAACAGCAGCGCCCGCTCCGTTCCCCTCCGCTCTTTTCGCCGCCCGAACGGCGGCAACGTTCGCTTTCGCAATTTTCGTCTTTCATGGATTGTCACTTCAAAGTTTTGAAAAAGTCCGCGAGCTCGTCGACGAGCCCGGCGTCCCTCTTGTCCATCGCAGCCGATATGCACCCGTTGAGGTGGTCGGTAACGATTTTCGTGAGCAGCCCCCGGAGCGCGCCGGAAGCGGAATTTATCAGCCGCATTACCTCGACGCACGGGGCGTCGCGGACGACCATCTTTTCGAGCGTTTTCATCTGCCCCTCTATGCGCCTTATGCGCGAGACGAGCCTCTTCTTTTCCGCCTGCGTTCTTGTCACGGTTCCCTCCTTTTCCTTTGAAAAATATGGGGTATACCCCTATACCCCATTAATCGGATTGCAAGAGCTTTTTTTAAAAAATTTTCCGGCCGGCCGATTTCGCTTTACAGCGCGGCGCGGCGCGCTTTATTCATACCCAAAAACATTTGTGCAATGGGAACGGCAAACGGCAAAAACACGATGGGGCGGCGCGGGTTTCTCGCGGCGTCGGCGGCTTCTCTCTTCGGATATTCGGCGATAATAAAGGCGCCGCAGGTTCTGGCGCGCCCGCTGCCGACCGACGAAAACTCCCGCAGGCTCGCGGATTTGCAGCCCGGCTCCGCCCCGGGTTCGGCGGAGGGCGAAAAGCTCATGCGCAGGGCGGACTTGAAATGCGACGTACTCGTCGCGGGCGGCGGGCTGGCGGGGATAGCGGCGGCCCTGAGCGCGGCGCGCGCGGGCAAAAAGGTCATACTCGTCCAGGACAGGTCGAGGCTCGGGGGCAACGCGAGCAGCGAGATAAAAATGCACCCCCTCGGCGTAAACCCCCACGTCACCGGCTGGCGCGAGGGCGGCATAATCGAGGAGCTGAAGCTCGAAAACGCCGCGCACAACCCGCAGCTGGCGTGGGAAATGTGGGACTTTGTCCTCTACGACAAGTGCGTCACGGAGCCCAACCTCACCCTGATGCTCGACTCCACCCTCTACCGCGCCGAAACCGACGGGCGGAAGGTGAAGGCCGTCTGGGCGCGCTCCGACACCGCGCGCAACATTTACAGGATAGAGGCGGAAATCTTCGTGGACTCCACTGGGGACTCGCGGCTGGCGATGGAGGCCGGGGCGGAGGTCATGAGCGGACGCGACGGCTCCAAAAAATTCGGGGAGTCGCTCGCCGACTACGACGAAATCGGGACGCGCCAGGGTTCGACCCTCATGATAACCATGCGCAAGCACGACAAGCCCGTGCCCTTCACCCCGCCGTCGTGGGCGAAAAAGATGACGCCGGAGCTCATGAAGTTCAGGGGCATCAGCGGCGACGGACTGTACTACGGCTACTGGTGGGTGGAGCTCGGCGGGGTCTACGACGCCATACGCGACAACGAAATGCTGCGCTTCGAGCTGCTCGCCATCGTAATGGGCGTCTGGGACTACATGAAGAACAGCGGCAAGTACGAGGGCGTCGAAAACATCGCGCTCGAGACCATCGGCATGGTTCCCGGCAGGCGCGACACCTATCGCGTCGTCGGCGAAAAAATCCTCACCCAGCAGGACATCGAGGGCGGGTGGCGCGAGTTTGACGACTCCATAGCGGTCGGCGGATGGACGCTCGACGACCACCCCGCCAAGGGCTTCTACGCCTCCGACAAACACCCGTGCAGGCAAGCCTGGAAAACCAATTTCTACAACATACCCTTCTCGACGACCTACGCCAGGGACTTCGACAACCTCTTCATGGCGGGCCGCAACATAAGCTGCTCGCACGTGGCGTTCTGCTCCACGCGCGTTATGTCCACCTGCGCGGCGGTCGGCCAGGCGGTGGGGACGGCGGCTGCCATATGCGTCGGCGAGGGCGTCACGCCCGCAGAGCTGCGCGCAAACCCGAAGCTTTTGAAGCGCCTCCAGCAGCAGCTGCTGCGCAACGACCAGACCATAATAGGGGTCAAAAACGAGGACCCCGCCGACCTTGCGAGGGCCGCGAAGGCGAGCGCCTCTTCAAGCGCGCGGGGAACCTCCCCGGAAAACGTGCTCACGGGCGTCACGCTCGACGGGCCCAAGGAGAACAAAAACAGGTGGGTTGCGGAGGCCTCCGGCAGGCCGTGGCTGCGCCTCGACTGGGATTCCCCCAGGAAAATCTCCCAGATCAGGCTCACTTTCGAGCCGGGGTGGACGCCGCTTTCGCAGAGCGGCTCCAACTACCTGCTGTCCTCAATGGTGCGCGCGCCGCAGCCGAAGCTCGTGCGCGACTACGACATAACGGGAATCCTCGAAGACGGCTCCGAGAGGAAGCTCGCCGAAATTCGCGGCAACTATCAGAAGCTGCGCGCGCACAAATTCGACCCGGCAACAGTCAGGGGAGTGCGCGTGGACTTCCTCGCCACGAACGGCGACAAGATGGTATACGTAAAGGAAATCCGCGCAGAGGCGTAAAGGGGCAGACAGGCGGAGAACGCCCAACGGCGCATTAACCGGGCCTGCGCTCCGCAAGGATTTCGCGCGCCCTCTCGAGCGCTATGTCTATGTTTTCGACGACGCGCCCCTCGCCGATTTTTTCGAGGAACCCGGATTTCTCCATCATGTGCAGCGGCTGGGAGTGCGCGCCCGTTATAATCATGGCCACCCCGCGCGCGCGGAGTTTTTCGTGGAGCCCTTCGAGTATCCCGAGAGCGGTGGAGTCCATCGCAAGCACCGTGCGCATTCGCAGAATCGCCACCTTCGGGGCCTCTCCCATCTCCGCGAGGATCCCCTCCAGCTTGTCCGCCGCCCCGAACATCAGCGCGCCGAAAATGCGGAACACCATCACGCCCTCCGGAATGTCCTTTCCCTCGAGCGAGTACTTGGACAGGTCGGTCTCAAGCTTTCTGTCCACGAGCATAACCTGCGTGGTTTCAGAGACGCGGCGGATAAAGAGCATGGCCGCGAGAATCATGCCCACCTCTATCGCAAGCGTCAGCCCGAACACCACGGTCAGCAGGAAGGTCGCCAGGAACACGGCGTCGTCGGAGCGCGGCAGGCGGCGCATCTGGGCGAACGCCGACCAGTCGCCCATGTTGTAGGCCACGACAAACAGAACCGCCGACATTGTAGCCAGCGGTATGTACTGCGCGTAGGGGGCGGCAAATGCGAGAACCGCCGCGAGCGTCAGGCAGTGCACTATCCCCGCCACGGGCGTGCGCCCGCCGTTTTTGACGTTCGCGGCGGTGCGGGCTATCGCGCCGGTCGCGGGGATCCCGAGGAAAAACGGGGCGGCGATGTTGGCCATGCCCTGCGCGACGAGCTCCTGGTTGGAATCGTGCCTGTCGTCTATCATGCCGTCGGCGACCACCGCCGAAAGCAGCGACTCTATCGCCGCCAGAACCGCTATGGTGACGGCCGGCATAACGAGCCCCTTGATCTCGGAAAATTCGAACTCCGGCAGGGCAAACGACGGCAGGGAATCCGGTATCCCCCCGAAGCGCGTTTGTATGGTCTCGACGCCGAATCCGGACAGCGCGACGAGCGGGGTGACTATGAAAATCGCGCCTATCATGCCGGGCACGCGCCTGCGCCACGGCCTGGGCCAGTACACTATTATCAATGCCGACGCGACGCCCACGAGCAGCGTCCGCCAATCCGCCGTGTGGATATTGTCCCATACGGCGGCGATCTTCGGGATAAAGTCCTCCGGCACGCTCTGCATTTCGAGCCCCAGAAAGTCCTTTATCTGCGTGGACATTATGAGCACCGCGATCCCGTTCGTAAACCCGACCGTCACGGGGCGCGGTATGTAGCGTATGGCCCCTCCCATTTTCGCCAGCCCCATGGCGACGAGGAACACGCCGGCCATGACGGTCGCCACCGCCAGCGCCCCGTACCCGTACTGCGATATTATGCCGGCCACCACGACGATGAACGCCCCGGTCGGCCCGCCTATCTGGACTTTCGAGCCACCGAACGCGGATATCACAAACCCCGCCACTATCGCGGTGTAAAGCCCCTGTTCGGGAGCCACGCCGCTTGCGATGGCAAACGCCATTGCCAGCGGCAGCGCGAGCACGCCCACGCTGACCCCGGCGCCTATGTCGGCAAAAAACGAAGAGCGGCCGTAGCCCTTCATGCAGGATAGTATTTTCGGCCTGAACGCGATTTCCGGAATTTTCATTCTTTGCGCAAAAGGCGCCTGAAAAATCCGTCGTCGCAAAACTTTTCGTCGGGGAGGTAGAGAAAGCAGAAGCAGCCGTCGCAAACGCCTATGTTTTTGTTTTTTTCGAGGTATTCGATTTCGTCCGCGGGGACGGCGGCGCCGCACGAGGAGCACGCGCCGTTTTCCACGGCGGCCAGCCCGGGGGTCCCTCCCGCCTCCAGCCTGTCGAAATGCGATAGCGCAAACGACGGTATCTGCCTGCGGTTTTCGATGATAAAGCCGCGGAGGATCTGCACGTCCTCGGGCGAGGCCAGCGGCGACTCGGAAAGCCGGCGCGCCTCGCGTATCCGCAAGAGCCTCAGAATAATGTCCTCCGTATGCTTCACGGATTTATAGGGGAGCACATTGTCAAACCTTTTGCAATATTTTTCGCCCGTTATCCGAAATTTTGCCGTAATCCGTCGTAAAAGTGCCTCTCCTTGTAATGATAAAAAACGCAACAAAAACCATAAACAATCTATATATATCTTCCGAAAACGGGAATAGTTCCGACGGCAACCCAAGCGTTTTTCTCGGCAAATAAATGGCCGTTACCGCGAGAGTCGCAACATACAATGCCAGCCTGCCGACGGAAATCTCCCTGCGCGCAAAAAAGTCCAACACAATCGGAACCGCCCAAAGTATGTATATTCCGGTGGAATTGTATGCATATGAATAACTCCATACCGTTGACATCGCCGCGGGGACGAGATAAACGTACATGCGTTCCATTTTCCCGAACTTCCATGATAATATAAACGATAACGCCATAAACGCGACAAAGCTTATATTGAGGAAGTCCGTCGGCTTTTCCCCGGAAACAAACGCCCCGACCGAGGAAATAGTTCCGCAGTAAACGCCCGATAACTCCGTGGCCCTTGCTCCTTGTTCCGCGAAACTTCTGAACAATTCTATCGGATTCATCGAGAGGTTGATGCAAGCCATGATAAACGCGGACACAACAAGCGCAACAGAGACAAAAACCGTAACAAATCTCCTTTCCAGCAATAAAGGAATAAAGAAAAGCATCATCATCTGGGGCTTCATCATACCCAGCCCCATGCATAATCCGCCTATTACCGGCCGTCTTTCAAAGAGGTTTGTATACACAAGCAATAATATGAAAAAATATGAATATATTGCATAATTTCCCAGCCCCAAAGCTACTCCTACGCCGTATTGTCCCAAAAAAATCAGCACCAAAAGAAGCGCCAACAAGGCATTCCCGCATGTTTTTTGCCTTACAAATTTGAATAGGACAATGGCGGAGCCTATTAGAGCCGATATGTAAAAGCAGAACGCAACCGTTAACGCCTTTGCCTTGTCCGAATCTGAAAAGTGAAATAAATAATAGAAAATAAAGTTATACGGCGCAGTTCCGGCGCGGGGGGATATCTCAATCCCCTCCGGCTGCGGGCACTCTCCAAGCATAACGGCAAAAGGGTTTATTCCCTTCCCGAAAGCGTAATTTTCAGAAAACCTGTACAGTTCATCTCCCTGTTTGCCCACCGCCCACGAATACAATCCAAAACCGAATATAAAAACCGAAGCGACAATCGAATAAAATGCAAGCATCGCAAAGAGAACCTTTCTCTTGAGAGACTCGCGCAATAGGATTTTCCTTTTCAGAAAACTATTTGGACTCATGGTAGGATTCCTCGGCATTGACGTTCCAAATCGCATCTTTTGGGAAACCGCCGCCGCAATTTATTATTTTCGCGCATTCCATTGCCGAAAGCATCGAATGATCCATATTGTTGTAACGGTGTTGCCCGTTGCGCCCCACACAATAGAGATTTTCGATTTTATCGAGAAATTCTCTCACTTCGCCAAACCTGCCATATGTGCCAAAATATGCCGGGTAAGCCTTTTTCGTCCTTATAACCACCGCATCTATAACATCTTCCGGCCTGGCGATTGCGCATTTTCCCATCTCCATTTTCGCCATTTCAATCATTTCCGAATCGGACATCTCCCACATTTCATCTCCTTCCTGGCAGAAGTACTCCAATCCCATCCATATTTTCCCCTTGTCCTTTACCAGATACGGGCTCCAATTGTTGAATATCTGCAGCCTGCCGATTTTTACATCCGCCTCCTGTATGTATATCCAGTTGTCTTTGGTTAGGCCGTTCTGCATTTTGTCGGATTTTATCAATATCCTGTCGCACAATACCCCGACCGTAATGAAATCCCGATACAACAGCCCTTCGGCCACCGCAGCGACGTTTGAGGGGATTTCTATTCCGCGCAATTTTGACAACAGCTCCCTTATCGGCATGGTTGACACGAACGCATCGCATTCGACGGCTTCGCATTTTCCGTCTCCGCGCTTTACATAAACGTGGGTTATCCGTCCGTTTTTCAGGTGTATTTGGTCAACCTCTGCCTGCAACTCCAATTTTACGCCTTTATCGACACAGAGCCCCGCGATCCTTTCCCAGAGTTGTCCGGGCCCAAATTTTGGATACAGGAATTCGCCTATCAGGGAAGTTTCCACGTTTTTTTGGCGAACTCCCCCGCTTTTAAATTTTCCGAAGAGAGCGTGCAGAACCGCCTTTTTTACGGAAAGCCCTTTTACGCGCTGCATTCCCCATGAAGCGTCTATATGCGAGCACTTCACTCCCCACACTTTTTCGGTGTAATCTTTGAAGAATTGGAGATACAGGCGCCTGCCGAATCGGCTTATAAAGAAATCCTCCAAATTTTTGATTTCCCGGGGTGGAAACGCGGCGGATTTCAAATAGCTGAGCCCCAAAAGGAAAGTCCTGAAAATTCCAAGGTTGAAAATAGTTTTCGGAGAAAGCGAAAGCGGATAGTCGAAAAGCCTGCGCATCCACAAGATTCTCGACAGGCGGAAGCGTTTGAGCATTATCAAATCTGTGGAATCGGGATCATCTTCCGCACTTTGAAACGGCAGAATTTTATTCCACAAATCCATTACGTCATTGTTTTTTGAAAAAAACCTATGCCCGCCTATGTCGATTCTATTGCCCTTGTACTCAACCGTCCGCGAAATGCCGCCGACAAAATTTTCCCTTTCAAAAACCGTTATGTTTTCCGCGTTTATTTCATACGCCGCCGTTAGTCCCGCCGGCCCTGCCCCGGCTATGACAATGTTTTTCAGTCGATTTCTCATTTTTTATTAAATAAAATTAATTTTCGGGCGAAAAAGTTCCAAAAAAAAGTTGCGCAAAGCGAAAACAGTTTTGAAACACCGCCGCCAAGACCCATGGCCTCTATCGCAACAAACAGGCTCGCGTTGGAAATCGCCAAGCCGACCAGCCCTATGATAGAAAATATTAAAAATTCTGATACCGACCGAGACGACTCGTTTTTAAATACGAATTTTATCGAAAAAACATAATTTACCACCAACCCTGCAGAAAACGCGACCGTATTGGAAATGATGTACTGAACGCCGATCCACTCAAACAATAGTATAAATAGCGAAAAATCCGCAACCGCCGCCGTCAGTGAAACCCAAAAATATTTGAATAGTTGCACTGTAATCTTTTTAAAAAATATTCCTGCGGAAGAATCGGCAAGCATCGCAATGCATGAAGCGTTTTTTCTACTTTCCACGGGGAAATTCTTCCAGGATTGGGCTGATTTGAATGGTCTTATAAACCGCTAAAAAACGGGATAACAATTTATTAAAGATAAGAATCGGAATGCGAACGCGCTATTAATGTCAAAATTCATAATCCAATATTTTTAAATATGTCAAGCACAATTGCGTAAAAATAAAAATAAATTCTTTTATATTTGACCTTACTCCGCCCCCGCCGATTAGAATCCCGGACATGCCAAACTTCGTACACCTGCACGTGCACACCGACTATTCCGTACTCGACGGATGCGCGAAAGTTCCCGTCCTGATCGACAGGGTCAGGGAGCTCGGCATGCCCGCCGTGGCGATCACCGACCACGGCAACATGTGCGGGGCTATCGACTTCTACCAGGCCGCGAACAAGGCCGGCGTAAAGCCGATAATCGGCATGGAGGCCTACTACATCAACGACCACACCCTCGGCGACGACATCAGGGAGCTCATAAAATCGCAGCGCGAGCGCGAGAAATCCGACGACATCGACGGAATCGAGAGCGACCTGTCGATGCTCAGGCCCGAAAACTACCCCAAGTACCAGATACACCACAAGACGCTGCTGGCAAAAAACTACGAGGGTTTTCTGAACCTCGCAAAGCTCACGAGCGAATCCTACGCGCGCGGGTTCTACCGCAAGCCGCGCATAGACTTCGAGACGCTCGCAAAATACTCCCGGGGCATAATCGCCCTGAGCGGCTGCATAAACGGCGTGGCGTCCCAGCACCTGCTATATTCCGACTACGAGAAGGCTCGGGAGGCGACCGCAAAATTCCTCGACATATTCGGGCGCGAAAACTATTACATCGAGCTCCAAAACCACTTCATGGCGGCGGACAAAAAGGTCATACCGGGGCTGGTCAGGCTCGCCCGGGAATTCGGCCTGAAAATGGTGGCCACCAACGACAGCCACTACGTCTACAAGAAGGACGCCTCCGCCCACGACGCGATGCTGTGCATCAACACGGGATCTCTCGTCTCCGACGAAAACCGGATGCGCTACCCCAACAACGAGTTCTACATCAAGAGCCGCGAGGAGATGGAAACCCTCTTCCCCGACCTGCCCGAAGCGCTCGACAACACCGTGGAGCTCGCCGAGAGAATCGACATAAAAATCCCGATAGGCGAAAACCACTACCCCCGCTACGAGCAGCCCGCCGACATAAAATACGACCGCGACGAGGCCAACTTCAACCGCATTCTCGACCTGTACGTCACCAAGAAAAACGAGGTTCTGAAACAGAACGGCGGCGAGGCGGATTTCGAGCTCTCGGACGAAACGCGCCGGGAGCTCATGAAAAACGGGCTGCTGCTCTTCGACCTGTCGAAAAAGGGCATGATGAAGCGCTACGGGGTCGACTACGACCGCCCCGAGGCGTACGCCCCTAAGCCCGGGGAGCCCGCCGACCGCGCGCAGATGCTGCGCGACAAGCTCGACTACGAGCTATCCATAATAGTCGGCGCGGGGTTCGTGGACTACTTTCTGATCGTCTACGAATTCATCAACTGGGCGCGGGAGCGCGGAATCCCCGTCGGCCCCGGGCGCGGGAGCGGCGCCGGCTGCATGATAGCCTACCTGATAAAAATCACGGACATCGAGCCCATACGCTTCAACCTGCTCTTCGAGAGAATGCTCTCGCTGGAGCGCGTGTCGCCGCCGGACTTCGACGTGGACTTCTGCGAGCGCCGCAGGCAGCTGGTCATAGAGCACGTCCGCGAAAAGTACGGCGCCGACAGGGTGGCGAACATCGTCACCTACGGCAAACTCGGCGCAAAGGCCGTCGTGCGCGACCTCGCGCGGGTAAACGGAATACCCTTCGACCGCGCGAACGCCATAGCGAAAATGGTGCCCGACGAGCTGAAAATGACGCTGAAAAAGGCCGTCGAAATGTCCGCCGAACTGCGCGGGGAGATAGAGCGCGATCCCGAGGTAAGGCACATTTTCGAGGAGGGCGAGGTCGTCGAGGGCATGATACGCCAGCTCGGCAAGCACGCCTGCGGCATAATAATTGGCGACCAGAAGCTCGACAACGTCGTCCCCATGATGACGCAGGAAGGCACGCTAACCACCCAGTTCGCCAAGACCCCCGTCGAAGAGCTCGGGCTGCTGAAAGCCGACTTCCTCGGGCTCAAAACCCTGACCATAATTTCGGACGCGCAGGACAACGTCAGGCGCACGCGCTCCAACCGCTTCGACATCGAGGAGGTCGCCCTCGAAGATCCCGCGACGTTCAGGCTGCTCAACAGCGGGGTGACGGTCGGCGTGTTCCAGCTCGAAAGCGAGGGAATGCAGAACCTCTGCCGGCGCATAGGGCTGAGCTCGTTCGAGGAGATAATCGCCCTCATCGCCCTCTACCGCCCCGGCCCGATGCAGTTCATCGACCAGTTCATAGAGGCGAAAAAGGACCCCTCGAAAATGCACGTCCCGCACCCGCTGCTCAAAGACCTCGTAAAGGAGACGTACGGCGTGCTCGTCTACCAGGAGCAGGTCATGATGGCCGCGCGAATAATCGCAGGCTACACCCTCGGGGAGGCCGACATACTGCGGCGCGCCATGGGCAAGAAAAAGCCGGAGGTCATGGCGAAGCAGAGGGCGGTGTTCGTCAAAAAGGCCAAGGAGTTCAACAACATGGGCGCCCCCGAGGCCGAGTCCATTTTCGCCGTCCTCGAAAAGTTCGCCCAGTACGGCTTCAACAAGTCCCACTCCGCCGCCTATGCAATGCTCAGCTACCGCACGGCGTACCTCAAAGCCAACTATCCGGTTGAATTCATGGCGGCGCTGCTGTCGAGCGAGCTGGGCAACATGGACAAAATTTCAAAGTTCGTCGAGGCGTGCGAAGGCATAAACATAAAAGTGCTCGGCCCCGACGTGAACGTGTCCCGCGAGATGTTCACCCCCATAATCGACCCGTCGTGGAAGCCGTCGGAGGACGCCGACGGCATGTTTGAAAAGAGCCCCGGCTCCATACGCTTCGGGCTTGCGGCGATCAAGGGAATCGGCGACGCGGCCGCCGGGGCCATAGTGCGCGAGCGCGACGCCAACGGGCCGTTTTCCGACATATTCGACTTCCTCCGCCGCGTGGGCATGAAAAACATAAACAGGCGCGTGGTCGAAAACCTGATTCTCGCCGGGGGGTTCGACTCCTTCGGGTCGGACCGCGGTCATTTGATGGGCTCGCTCGACGCCATACTCAACCACGCCCAGGAGCTCGAAAGGGACATGGCCTCCGGGCAGACGAACATGTTCGACATGCTCGACATGGGCGCCGCAAAAGCGGAGGGGGGGGTCGGCAGCATAGTGGACTCGGGCAAGCCGGAAATGTCAGTAGGCGAAAAGCTCCGCCACGAAAAGGAGCTGCTGAGCTTCTACGTCTCGGGGCATCCGATGGCCGAGTACGCGGGCTTCGACGACGCCCTCGACGACATTCCCCCCCCAGACGCCGTCAGGCGCGTGAAAAAACTGCCGTTCAGGGCGTGCGGGGTGGTTTCCAACATCGTAAAGCGGCTCACGAAAAAGGACAACAGGCCGTGGTGCTATTTCACCCTGTCTGGGAGGTCGTCGGCGAAAGTCTGGCAGATAAACGTCTTTCCCGCCGCCTACGAAACGTGCGCCGACAGGCTCCGAGAGGGCGACTGCGTGTGCGTGACGGGCGACTGCCGCCCCGACGACAGCGGGGAAACGCGCTTCACGTGCTCGTCGGTAGACGCCATGGAGGGCGCGATCTCGGGCTTCTGCGGCTCCGTGGAGTGGCTGATAGACCCCTACGCGCGCGCCGACAGGTTCGTAAAGCGCCTGTCCAACTGCGTACACTATGAGTCCGGCGACATAGCGCACAAAATACGGGTGAGGGTGGGCGACGACGAATTTGTGGAAATGTCGGACGGGGGGGTGTGCAAAACTCTCTTTTCCCCGTCCGCCTTCAAGAAGCTGCGCGCTGAGCCCGCGGTGCTCGCGTTCAGGGCGCACGCGCGCCCCATACCCATACCCGAACCCAAGTGGAAATCCGGAGGGGAGCGCGGGGCGTTCCGCAGATAGGCCCGCCGGGAAAGCCCGCGCGCAAAAAAAATTCTCGCAACGCGCGCCGCTTCGGCCTATCTTCCCGAAAATGGCAGGAATTGTCGCAGTCGCAGCTCTCGCCGCTCTCGCATGCGCCGCTCACGGGAGTTCGCGCGTGTACGAATACTCCCCGGACGCGCCGCGCTCGGAGCGCTTCACGCTATCCGTCGACGGGCGCGACTGCCTCGTATACCCGGCGGGCCCCGCGGGCGACGTCGCGCCCTTCGACGCCGCGGGCGGAGCCAGGCTGCGCGTGGGGTATTTCGAGGACATAAAGGCCGCTGCGATACGCCCGCTCTCCAAAAACGTGAAATTTCGGAAAACCGGCGCGCGCGAAATCGAATTTTCCATACCCGGCCCGTGCAACCTCGCGGTTGAAATCAACGGGAGGCAGCGCCCGCTCTTCGTGTTCGCCAACCCGCCGGCAAAGGCCCCCGCAAAAAGGGCGAACTCCGCCGTGTTCCGGGCGGGCAAAATCTACGACGTCGGCCTGAACGCGAAAATAGCCTCAGACACTTCGGTGGTCGTGGAGGGCGGCGCGATAGTCTACGGCACGTTCGCCGCCGGCGACCCCGAAACCGCGGCGCCCACGCGGAACATATCGATGTCGGGCAACGGCATAATATCCGGCGAAAAAATCCCGCCCGCAATGGAAAGGCGCGGGCCGTCCGGCAGGGAGCTCGCCTTCCTGAAAACGAAGTCCCTCGAAATATCCGGAATAACCGTCGTGCAGCCGCCGAACTGGGCGATAGCGCTCTTCGCGTGCGAGGGCGTCAAAATAGACAACGCAAAGGTCGTGGGCAACAACCCGTGCGACGACGGGCTCGACATCGTATCCTGCAAAAACGTCTCCGTCGAAAACTGCTTTTTTCGGACGAAAGACGACTGCATAGCAGTCAAGGCCGGGGTATCCTACGGGGGGATAAAATTCTTTGAAGGGGGCGTCGACGCCTCTGCGGAAAACATTTCCGTCAGAAACTGCTCCCTCTGGAACGGTATATGGGGCAACGCCGTCGAGATAGGCTTCGAGACGCGCGGGGACGAAATCAGAAACGTCCGCTTTGAAAACATCGACATACTGCGGACGCTCGGCACGGGCGGAGACGAGGGGGTTCTGACCATACACAACGGCGACCGAGCCAAAATCTCCGGCGTTCTGTACAGGGACATCCGCGCGGAGGAGGCCGAGGGCTACGCCGTAAATATCCGCGTGCTCCGCTCCCGGTACTCGAAGGACGAAAAGCGCGGCAGCGTCTGCGGGGTGCGCTTTGAAAACGTCTCAATGCGCTCCGACAGGCCGCTGAAAATGAAGATAGAGGGCTTCGGGGAGGATTCCGCGGTCGAGGACGTAAGCTTTGAAAACTTTTCGCTAAACTCCGCGCCGCTGAGGGCGGACGACATTCCGCCGTCCGGATTCGCAAGGAATATCCGCGTGTCGGAGGCCGGAACGGCGGGCGAAACCGCCAAAAACCAAAAACAGTGAAAATATGAACCAGAAAAACTCGGAAAAACGCAAATGGAAATTTTTCAGGGCCGGCGGGACCTTCCAGCCCTCGATAGAGACGGGCGCGGACATCGCCGCCATAGGCGAGCTCGACATGAAGCTGTGGGCGGCGCTCAGCTGCCCGACGCGCGGGCTGTTCTTCGACCAGAAAACCCTCGACTTTATCGACGCCGACTCCGACGGGCGCATAAGGCGCGACGACATCGTCGCCGCCTGCCGCTGGGCGTGCTCGGCGCTCAAAAACCCCGACGCGCTCGCGGAGGGTTCGGATTCGCTGAAACTCGCGGACATCGACGAATCCTCCGACACCGGCGCGCGGCTGCTGGCCTGCGCGCGGGAGATTCTGGAAAACATCGGCAAGCGGGGCGCAGACTCCGTCTCCGTCTCCGACTTTGACGACAGGGAAAAGATATTCGCGGGCACGCCGTTCAACGCCGACGGCGTAATCACCGCCCTCTCATGCGGGGAGGACGCGGAGCTCGCGGGCGCGCTCGAGGCGGTTGTGGCGGCGTGCGGGGGCAAAACCGACCGCTCCGGGCTCAAAGGGGCCGACGCGGAGGCCGTGGAAAAATTTTTCGGCCTGAGGGACGAATTTTTGAAGTGGGAGGCCGCTCCGGGCTCCGACCCGTCCGTATTTCCGCTCGGCGAAGGCACCGGGAAAGCCTACGCTGCGCTCTCGGCCATAGCGGGAAAAATCGACGACTATTTCGCGCGCGCGGCGGTGGCCGCTTTCGACCCCGCCGCCGAAGCCGCGGTCGGCGTCCGGATTTCGCAGATAGAGGAGATTTTCGCGTCGGCGCAAAACGGCGCGGACTCCGCGGAAAAGCTGAGGGCCCTTCCCCTCGCAAGAATTTCCGCGGAGGGCCTGCCGCTCGGCGGCGCGGCAAACCCCGCCTTTTCCGCCGAGCTCAAAGACTTCGCCGAACTCTGCGCAATACCCGTCCTCGGGAAGCCGGTTTCGGCCCTGTCCCGCGACGAGTGGGAAAAAATCAGGGCGACTTTCGCGCCCTATGCGGCGTGGGAGGCCGCGCGCCCGAAAAACCCCGTGGCCGACCTCGGCGCCGGCGTCCTCGGCAAGATTCCCGAAAGCGCGCGGCGCAAGCTGCTCGGGCTCGTGGAAAAGGACATTTCCACATGCGAGCACGCGGACAATGTGGACGACCTCGAAAAGCTCGTCCGCCTCAACAAAAACCTCGCCGAACTTCTGCGCAACTTCGTGAACTTCGGCGCGTTTTACGCCGGGGAAAACGGGGCTATATTCCAGTACGGGCGCCTGTTCATCGACAGCCGCGACTGCGGGCTCTGCATAAGGGTGGAGGACGTCGCCGCGCACTCCGCGCTCGCCGCGGCCAGCTACGGGTACCTTCTGTACTGTTCGTGCAGGCGCAAGGGGGAGGCCGACATCGGCATCGTCGCGGTCGTGACGGCGGGGGACTCCGACAACCTCGTCGTCGGGAGAAACGGCGTGTTCTACGACAGGCTCGGGCGCGACTGGGACGCGACCGTCGTCAAGATAATCCAGAATCCCGTCGGGCTCGGGCAGGCCTTCTGGTCGCCCTACAAGCGCATGGTAAAATGGGCGAGCGAGCAGATAGCCAAGCGCGCGGCCGCCGCCGACGAAAAGGCGGTGGGCGGGCTGGAAGCCGCGGCGCTGGCGCCGAAGGCGGAGGCAAAAAAGATAGACGTCGGCACCGTCGCCGCATTGGGGGTGGCAGTTGGCGGCATAACTACGGCTTTCGGAATGGTTCTCGACGCATTTTTCAGCCTCGGATACTGGATTCCGCTGGGCATAATCGGAATAATCCTCGCCATTTCCGTCCCGTCGATGATCGTGGCGGGCCTCAAGCTCAGAATGCGCTCCCTGGCGCCGATACTGGACGCCAACGGCTGGGCCGTAAACTGCAAGGCCGCCGTCAGCGCGCTCTTCGGAGGCCGCCTGACGCGGCTTGCGAACGCCGCCCTCGCCGCTGGCGCAAGGCCCAAATTCGGGAAGGCGAAAATATTCTGCGCGGCGGCCGCGGCCGCCGCGATATGCGCGCTGGCAGCCTGGTGCGCCGGCGCGCTCGAAAAGCCGCTCGGAATTCCCGCGCCGGAATGGTCGCCCTTCGCCCACGGGACGGAGGCCCCCGCCGCGGAACGGCCCGCGCCCGCTGAAAACGCCGCAAAATAGCCCGGCGGGCCGGAGGCACCTATGGGCTTTCTGAAAAAGATAGGGCTCGAGCCGTTCATAATAATGCTGTTCGGCTCCATTCTCCTCGCGTACATATACCCCCCGCTGGGAATGGAGCGCGAATCCGGCGTGTCGCTCGGCGACATCGCCAACTGGGGGGTATCCTTCATATTCTTCTTTTACGGAATGCGGCTCAACCGCGAAAAGCTAAAGGCGGGGCTCGTAAACGTGCGCCTGCACGCGCTCGTCCACGCCTCGACCTTCCTGCTCTTTCCCCTGATAATGCTCGCCGCCATGCGGGCGGGAGGCGCGTTCGAGGCGAAGGGCAACGCATACTACCTCTGGATCGGCGCGTTCTTTCTCGCAACCCTGCCCTCCACCGTATCCTCGTCGGTAGTGATGGTCTCGATAGCCGGCGGCAACATGGCGGCCGCGATTTTCAACGCGAGCGTCTCCAGCCTCATAGGGGTTTTCGTCACGCCGCTTTGGATGGGGCTCTTCCTCGAAAACATCGACGGGGCGCACAACCTCGGGGACGTGATTCTGAAACTCGTGCTGCAGGTTATCCTCCCCGTCGTCGCGGGCGGGCTGTTCAACCCCAGATTCGGCCGGTTCGCCGAGAGGCGCAAAAAGGCCCTGCGCATGTTCGACGAGACCGTCATACTTCTGATAGTGTACACGTCGTTCTGCGACTCCTTCCACAAAAAGATGTTCGCGGGTTTTTCCGCGGCGGAGATAGCGGAGCTTTCGGCGGCGATGGTCGCGCTGTTCTTCGCGGCGTACGGCATAATATGGTGCGCCTGCCGCGCGATGAAATTCAACCGCGAAGACACCGTCACCGCGCTCTTCTGCGGCTCGAAGAAATCGCTCGTCCACGGCTCTGTGATGAGCAGGGTGCTCTTTTCAAACCCCGCGATAGCCGGGGTGGTGCTGCTGCCCACAATGCTCTACCACGCCTACCAGCTGATAATCGTCTCGGTAATAGCCAAAAAGATGGGGGAAAAGGCCGCCGCCGCGCCGCCGCGCGCGCAAAGGCGGGTCCGACAAAATTAAAAGGCTTGCGGGCGCGCGCGCTTTTGGCAATATTCGACTTCCGAATCATGAACAGTTCCAAAAAGATTTTAATACTCGGGGTCAACGGTTTCATAGGCTCGTCGCTGGCGTGGAAGATCCTCAAAAAGACGAACTGGACGGTGGTCGGCGCGGATCTGGCGTCGAACAAAATCCGCAACTGCCTCGGGCGAGAACGCTTTGAATTTCACGAGAAGGACATCGTGAAGGACGCCGAATGGGTGGAAAAACAAATCGCCGGGTGCGACACCGTTGTGCCGCTCGTCGCCATTGCGACCCCCGCGCTCTACGTCAAAGACCCCCTGCGCGTATACCGCCTCGACTACGAGGCGAACGCGGACATCGTGAAGAAGTGCGCCAAACACGGGAAGCGCATAGTCTTTCCGTCGACCTCCGAGGTGTACGGCATGTGCCCCGACGCGAGGTTTGACGAGAGCGCCTCCCCGCTCGTGCTCGGGCCGATAGCCGAAGAGCGCTGGATATACTCGTGCATAAAGCAGATGCTCGACCGCCTGATATGGGCGTACGGAAAGCACGAGGGGCTCAAATTCACGCTGTTCAGGCCGTTCAACTTCATAGGCCCCAAGCTCGACGACATATCGTCGCCCAAAGAGGGGGCGTCGCGCGTGCTGACGCAGTTCGCGCACAACATAATGAACAAAAAGCCCGTAATGCTCGTCGACGGCGGGGCCCAGAAGCGCAGCTTCACCTTCATCGACGACGGGGCGGAGTGCATTCTCAAAATCCTCGAAAACAAAGGCGGCTGCGCCGACGGAAGGATATTCAACATAGGCAACCCGGACATGGAATTTTCCATACGCGAGCTCGCCGAAATGCTCGTGGGGCTCTTCGGGGAATACCCCGAATACGCCGACGCCGCAAGGGGCGCCGTGCTGAAAGACATTCCCGCGAGGGAATACTACGGAGAGGGGTACGCCGACGTCTCGCGCCGGGTTCCCTCGATAAGGGCGGCGGAGGAAATCCTCGGGTGGAAGCCGAAAACCGACTTGCGCACGGCCCTCAAGCTGACACTCGACTACCACATTCTGAAAAAGGACTACGAACTGCTCGGCTGACGCGCCGGCACGCCCCCGCGCATGAAACTCGCCATAAAAATAGACGTAGACACATACCGCGGCACGCGCGACGGCGTGCCGGCGCTCGCAAGGCTGCTCAAAAAGCGCGGGGTTCCCGCGACGTTCCTCTTCTCCCTCGGCCCAGACAACACCGGCAGGGCCTTGCGCCGGATTTTCAGAAAGGGATTTCTGAAAAAATGCCTGCGCTCCAACGTCGCCGGCAACTACGGCATAAAAACGCTGCTGTACGGCACGCTGCTGCCCGCCCCGAAAATCGCGCGCCTGTGCTCGGAGCAGATGGCGGCCGTGGCGGGCGACGGCTTTGAATGCGGAATCCACTGCTGGGATCACTTCAAGTGGCAGGACTACCTGCCGACCATGCGCGACACCGAGGTTGAAGCGGAATTTTCAAACGCCCTTGCGGAATTTGAAAAGGTGTTCGGGGCGGAGGCGAAATGCTGCGGCGCCCCCGGCTGGCAGATTTCCCCCGCCGCGCTCGCGGCGGAGGACGCCGCCGGACTCCTGTACGCTTCCGACGTCCGCGGGGAATTCCCGTTCCTGCCGAAAATGGGCGGAAAGACTTTCAAGACCCTCCAAATCCCCTCGACCCTCCCGACGCTCGACGAGCTTCTCGGAGCCGTGAAAATCGGGGACATAGCCGAAACGCACTTCGGAGCGATGCGCGGGCGCGAATACTCGGTGCTCACGGCGCACGCGGAGCTCGAGGGAATGGCGTACCTCGAATGGTTCGACGGCTTCATCTCCGAAGCCCGGGAAAGGGGGGTCGAATTTTACCCGCTCGAAGCCCGCGCGCGGGAGCTTGCGGCAAACCGCGGGGCACTTCCCGTCTGCGAAATAGAAATGTCGCCGTTCCCAGGCAGGAGCGGGACGCTCGCCGTTCAGAAAACCCGGCCCGGCGCGACACAATGAAAAAGCTTGCCATAGCCCTCGCCCTATCCGCAGCCCTCGCCGCGGCGCTGGCGGACGAATCGGACATCTCCAAAATCAGGGCCGGAGCCGACTCCGGCGACGCCCGGTCGCAGCTTGCGCTCGGCGTGCTCTACGCCTCGGGCCAGGGGGGTGTCGGGAAAAACCCGGCGCTTGCGCTCGAGTACGTGAAGGCCGCCGCGGAAAGCGGATTTGCGCCCGCGCAGACCTTCCTCGGGTGCGCGTACGCCGAGGGCAAAATCGTCCCGCGCAACATGGACGAAGCCGTGCGCTGGCGCGAGCTCGGCGCCAAAAACGGAACCCCCGCCGACAAATGGTCGCTCGGCAACGCGTTCCTATACGGATACCTCGTCCCCAAAGACCAGATCAAGGCGGTATACTGGATAACCCAGTCTGCGGACGCGGGGCATGCGGAATCCATCTTGAAGCTCGTGGAAATCTACAAGAACCTCGAAAAGCCCGAGGAGGAAAAGATGTGGGCGCGCAAATACGCGGAGCTCGAGATAGCCGCTGCGCAAAAGGGCAACGTTGCCGCCATGACCTCGGTGGCCTCGCAGTACATGGGCGGCAAGGGGGGGCTCGAACGCAACAGGGCCCAGGCGATCTACTGGTACAAAAAGGCCGCCGACCTCGGGGGCAGGGAGGCGATGGAAAAGGTCGCGCAGATGTACGCCAAGGGCAGGTTCCTGCCGAAGAACCCCGAGAAGGCGCAGTTCTATTTCGAGAAGCTCGCGGCGGAGGACAACGCGTACTGCTTCAAAATCTCGTCGTTCTACGCGGACGGCTCCAACGGCTTCCCGCGCGACGACGCGATGTCCACAAAATGGCTCGAGCGCGGCGCGCAAAACGCCGACGACTCCACAAAGCTATACGTGGCGTGGCGCTTCTGGAAGGGATTCGAGACGCGGAAAGACCCCGAAAGGGCAAAATACTGGTGCTCAAAAGTCGCGGAAAACGCCCCGAAAGGCGAGGCCGCCGAGCGCGCCATATTCGGGGCGTTCAGGGTTGCCGAAAAGATGATGGAGGACATCTCCCGGAATGTACCCCCGCCCGAAAATTTCGGCAAATACTATGCTCGGCATTCGAGCATAAGGCGCCGCTGAAAACCGGGCGGAAGCCCGCAAAAGCGGAGGGGGCGCGCTTTTTACCACGTATGTGAAAGGAAACATGAAAAAGACAAAAACGCTCCTCTGCATTTTCTGGATTTCCGCGCTGGCGCTGTCGGCCCCGGCGGGGCAGGCGCAAAACCGCGTTCTCGACGGCTTCGCGGAGACGGGCAAATTCGCAAAGATAGACCTGACCGCGGCGGCGATTTCGGACGACATGAAGGGCGCGCAGATAAGCGCCCCCGAAAACAGGGGCAGAAAAATTCTCCTGTCGACGAAGCCGGGGCTCCTGAAACCGGGCGGCAAATACGCAGCAAAGCTCAGGTACTCCCTGTCGTCGCCCGATCCCGCGGCCCTCGCGCACATAAGGCTTTTCGCCCCCGGGGCGCAGCGGCACCTCGGGGCGTCGGCGGCCGGATCGTTCGTGAAAATGCCGTTCGAGGTCGGGGCAGACGACGCGAACGCCGCGGTGTCGCTCGAAATTTCCGGCCCGCTCGAAGCCTCTATCCGCGATTTTTCAATAGAGGAGGGCGACGGGGAAACTTTCATAAGCGCGCGCGGCAACGGCCCGAAATTCGACGGCGACCTCGGCGCTTTGCCAACGGGGGCCCCTGAGTTTTCGATAGACCTCCCCGCCCCGAAAGACGGCGTCACGGTCAATGCAGCCGACTACGGAATGACGGAGGAAAACGAGGACTGCGCCGCCGCCCTCAACAGGGCCGTGGCCGCATGCCGAGAGAAAAACGCCTCCAAATTGGCAATACCGAAAGGAACATACAAATTTTTCACAAACGCGACGGTCGCAATAGACGGATTCACGGATTTCACGGTCGACGGGCAGGGCTCATTGTTCGTCTACCGCCGCGACGGCGGCGGCGCAAACATCTCCGTGGCGAACTGCCTGCGCACGAAAATATGCAACCTGGGCATGGACTGGGACTGGGAAACCGAGCCGCTCGCCGCGATAGTGAAATTCGCCGGGGCAAAGCGGGCCGGAAAGGACAGCTATGCGGATTTCGAGATCTCAGACTACGAAAAATACCCGCTTTACGGCAAAAACGTGCGCGTGGCAAACCTCCAGCCGTGGGATACCGCCGCCAGGGAAATAGGCGTCGAGGGAATGAACGGCATAGGCTTCGGATACGCCCCCGGCGACAAGGGCCCGAAAATCGAATGGACGTCCCCGAACAGGATACGGATTTTCTCCGAGCACTGCGCGCGCATGGCCGCCGAGAATGCCGGAAAATATTACCGCATGCAGCACTACTATTACGGCATGGGCGGAATCGCCCTCGTGAACAACAGGCACTTCACGATGGAAAACGTGAATATCCACTCATGCAAGGGGCACGGGCTGCTGTGCTCGGGCGGGCAGCAATACTGGCAGCTGATAAACGTGAACATCGCCCCCCGCGCGGGATTCCCCAAAAACGTCATCACCACAACCGCCGACCACTTGCACTTCGCGCGCAGCAGGGGATACTTCAAAATGCTCGGCTGCGAATTTTCGCTCGGCTCCGACGACTGCATAAATATCCACGACACCACATCTTTCGGCGTGAAAATCGGCGCAAAAAGCCTGCTGATAAAGACCCGGAGCGCGGCGCTCAATCCCGGCGACGCCGTCGAGCTCCGCCACGGCGACTACTCGCCGAGCGGTTTCAAATCCGAAATCGAACGCGTCGAGAGAAAGGGCGGCAGGGTGGTGGCGCACTTCAAGGACGCTATTCCCGAGCAGAAATTCGACGGGTTTGTGCTCTTCAACCGCGTTTACGACTCGCAGAACACGCTGATCAGCGGCTGCAAGTTCCACGGCAACAGGGCGCGCGGCCTGCTGATTTTAAGCAGCAACGTGACGATAGAAAACACGCGGTTCAGCCACATCGAAATGGGCGGGATAAAGCTCGAGACCGGATACACCTTCAACCTGTGGAGCGAGGGGTACGGCGTAAACAACGTGGTGGTCCGCAACTGCGAGTTCGACAGCGTAAACGTCTGCGACAGGAAATACCAGGGCAAGGCGCGCGACATTTTCATAGGCGCCTACCTGCGCCGCGACCCGTCCTTCGAGCAGACCCGCTATCCGATAATTTCAAACGTCCTCTTTGAGAACAACACCTTCAAAAATTCGTTCGGGCTCATAGCCCTGATATCGTCGAGCGGCGGCGTGACATTCAGGAACAACACGTTTGAAAATACGCTGGAACGCATGTCCCCCAATGCGTACAGGGCGGCGTTTTACGTCAACACCTCCCGAGACACGCGCATAATAAACAACACGTGGATAGGGTCTCCGCTCGTCCCCAACCCCGGCGTCTACTACGACGCCGACACGGTGGAAGGCCTCGTATTCAGCGGCAACCGCGTGGTCGAAAAGCCGCAGGTTAAAAAAAACTAAACAACGGCTTGGATGCCGCGCCCCATGCGGGGTACGCGAATTGAAACTCCTCTTAGGTTTTGCGCTTGGCGAGGGCGGGTATCGCACCATACAAGGGGGGGGCGTAACTAAGCCAGACCCAAAAACTATTCCCCAAAAAATGTTTCCGGGACTCCGCGGAAGCATTTTTTTTGCAAAACGCCCGCCGCGGGAAGCGGAATCCGCATTTGCGCCGCACGCAAATAAATAAACGGCTGCGAGATTCGGGTTTCGTTTCTTTATTTTCGCACTCAGCCAATCCAATCAGAAAGAGCTAACGCCTCCCGGACAAGGCCGCAAACGCCTTATCCCAATCGCAATACCTCAACGCAGACAGCCGCGCGAACAATTGCCGCAAGGTGCTTTGCCTATTCAATGTCCGGCGCGCTTCCATTCAATGAAAGCGCGCTCAGCGCCGGCTGCTTTCCCCGCTTCTATGGCTCACCGCGCATTCTTCCGCGGAAAGCGGCAACCCCCAGCGCGAGCGCGCCGAGAACTGCGGCAACGGCCGCAGGCTCGGGGACGACCGCAAAGGTCGCTACAAGAGAGTTGCCGTTCCACGAGAAGTCGACGGCGGCGTTTTTCAGATTGACCGCCGAGAAATCGGAATTCGCGTCGGACTTGTCGAACGCGGCTTCGTCGACGACTGCGGCCGAAATGAGCTCGCTCGACGTTCCGATGAGCCCTTCGGCGAGGGCGTCGAGCCCGGCGAAGTCTATCAGGATTTTTCCGCCGCCCGACTTTTCAAAGGCGCCGCCAATTGAAATTTTATCTCCCCCGGCCAGCACGGCGGAGTCGAACACGAATCCCCCCGAAACCCATTCCACGGAGCCTGCGGACACCCCGCCCGAGCCGACCGCGAAAAGCCCGCCGTCGAGGGCAAGCCGCCCGTCGATAGTTCCGCGCATTCCGAAAACGCCCTCTGAAACCGTCGCGGAAGTGATTTCCACGCGGTTGGAATTTGTGAAATACTGGGCGCCCGCGCCGATTTTGGAGATGTTGATCGTCTTGTTTTCGACGTCGGCGCTGCCCCAGTAATCGTGCTTGTTTGAAACTTCCCCGCCAAAAGAATAGGAATTGCCCGCTGCGACGTTCAGCGTCAGGTAGGCGTTGGCGGCGGTCGAGTTGTTCTTCACCTGCAAATTGCCGGAATTGCCCGTCATGCCGCCGAAAGTGGTATAATAGTCTCCGGAAGAGCCCGTAAGAACGACGTTGCCACCGCCGTTGAAGGACACAAGACCGCTCACGACGAGATTCTGCTTTTCCGCCGTCCCGGTCCCGGAATACTCTACGCCGACATTGCCCCCGCTGCCGAAGGAAATGGAACCGGCGCGGATATAGCGGGCGTTTATAATCGCCAACGTCGAAATATTGCCGGATATATTGAGGGTTCCCCCAAACTTAAAAAAACCGGCCTTCCCCGTTATGTTCATCGACGAGGCGTTCAGCGCAAAGTCGCCCGAGAACCCGGAACTCCCCCAGCTCGCGGGGTTGTGGTAAAAAGTCAGCTCCCCGACCGATACGTCGTTTTCGAGCCGCACCAGTCCCGAATTTCCGGAAGAATAGTTTATATAGACGGAGTCCGACGCAGATGGGAGACCGGCTGACCAGTTGCCGGCGGTGTTCCAGCTGTCGTCAACGGAACCGTCAAAAATGTCGTCGTAAGTTTGCGCAAACGCTGATGCGGAGAGCGCGGCGGCGGAAATCAACCCGATGAGCTTCATGAAAGCCACGCTAACACAGACGGCGGAATAGTCAAATTTTATTATATACGCCAATTTTCGCAAAAAGCGCCCGCCTCCCGCCTTTCCTTCGGCGCCAAAAAACGCGCAAACTTTCGGCAAAAAATCCCGCGGGGGATTTCTCCCGCGGGGAAAATTTTTTTCGGATTTTTCAGCGCGCCGCCCGGAATCCGCCAGACGCAGAACCGCCGATTTCCGCCGCCGGATTGCGGGCAAACGGCACCTGCGCGCCCCTATCTTTTCCCGCGGGCGGCAAACGCCAGTGCGAGCGCGCCGAGAACTGCGGCAACGGCCGCGGGCTCGGGGACGGTATACACCACGCCCAACATTCTGTCGTCCGAATTGAAATACAAGCTGGCGTTCCAGCCGTTGTCCGCCGAAACGTCGACCCCGAGCACGAGGCCGTCCGGATCGGTCTCAAAGCCGAAATCGCCGTCAACCATAGCTATTTCGTAAAGCGTGTCGAGCGCGGCGGATTCGGATACGCCGAATTCCACCTTCGCGCGCGCGCCTTCCGCGGCGCCGAAATCCCCGGACACAAAAAGCATCGCCCCGTCTGAAAATTTTACGCTTCCGCCCCCGAAAGATAGGGAATCCGCATAGGCGTTTCCGAGGATCGACAGGGTTCCGCCCTCGACGGAAACCGCCCCGAAAGAACCCTCATAGTTCGAGATTCCCAAAACGCCGCCGGATACGACGACGGAGGAGAGCTCCGCGCGCCCAGCGCTGATGTTCTGCGTACCCGCGCCTTTCTTGTAGAGCGCGAAATTCACGTCGTCCGCGGACATGGCGGCCGACGTGTACCACGCGTTCGCGCCAAGACATTTGATGATGTCGCCGGAATACGTTTCGACTGACGATGCGGCTGAGTTTACCACGAGGTTGACCTCGTATTTGAAATGGTGGCCGGTTCCGTCGGAGGAGACAACGGTCGGGACGCTCGCCGCGTAAATCGCACTGCCGGCCCCGGAGGAACTCAGCCCGCCGACTTCGACGTTGGCGCGCCTTTCGGAATCGGAATAGGACTGGAGGGTGGAAAGCCTGCTGGCAACCGGCATGGAAAACACGCTCTCATTGTTGAACAGCACTAACTGGGACTTATAGTTTCCGGACGAAACCAAAGAGACCGTCCCGTAGATTTTAGCCGCGGGGCTGTCCGCCGAAGACTCCGCGCCGGATCCCTGCACCGCGAGGTTGAGCTGCGCGTTTCCATAAGTAGCGTCTATCAAAATCCCGCCCGCGTTCGACGAGCTTCCCACCGTGAAAGATTTGAGGCCGTCATAGCGCGAAGTTCCGCCGACGTAAAGTTTGGCGTTCCCGCCGCCGGAATTGCCGCCCACCACGACGCTGCCCGCCACAAAAGAGAGGTTGCGGACGTATCCCGAGGCCGAGCCGTGGGAGACAATGCTAACCTCGTTGCCGAGATAATTGCTCGCCCCCGATTCGGAGAGCGGGTAAAGGGTTTCCGACGGGCCGAAAACTTTGGAGCCCTCGACCGTAAAAACGCCGCGGATTATAAAGCCGGGATTTTCAATGCCGCTATTCCACTGCTTGAACCGCAGGAGGCCGTTTGTCGCGTCGGCACGCCCGCAGTAGTCGGACTTCACCGTTATCGACTTCAATTCCTGAACACCTTTCCAGTCTATAGAAACGTTGGAAGAAGTTCTGTCGAAGCGCGAGTCGAAAAACAGGTCGTCTAAAGTAGTGGGAGTTTTGTTCTGGACGGGATCGCTGCCGTCTACGCCCCAATTCGCCTTCAAAGGAAGGTTCCCCGCGCTGTCGCCCGTACCAATAAAATACAAATCTTCCGCATTTGTGACAAACGCGCCCAGCGCAAACAGCATAACAGATAATATACTGTATTTCATATAATTGCCTTTCTATTCAAATTAGGCTGAGATGATATCCCCCCCCC
>DBGCYC010000090.1:0-6330 GCA_048390825.1 Candidatus Merdousia sp. | reverse complement strand
TATTTTATAACCTCGCTGCGCTTCGGATAAAATAAGCTTTCGTTTTCATTGCGCCAAATCCCGGAAGCTAAGGTTTTCAAAATGAATTTTGGAAGCGTTAACGAATCTCCCATGAGAGGCTCGTTTTTTGTTGGGATTTGGGAAAGGGGATAGGCGAATTGCGTAAGCAATCGCCGTTAGGGGCTTGCCCCTTCTATGGAAGCGGCACTGCCGCCCCTTTCTATGGTAGGCGGCATGGGCCGCCTTTGTTTTTATATTGGGATTATGGAGGCGAGATTAGAAGTCCGCTTTTGGCTTTACAGTCAGGCGGGACGGTGCGATGATTTAGTGACGATGGGCGCCAAGGCCGTTTACAGACTCATAATACTCATGCTTGCAGCGCTGCTTGCGTTTGCGGCGGCGGCGTCTTATATCGGCTGGCGAAACATGCGCGAGGAAAACACCGAGCTCGAGCTCGGCAGGCTCAGGCTCGAGGATCAGAAGGCGTCGCTCGAGGCCGAAAAGGCGTACAAGCAGGAGTATTTCAGCCGCCTTATATACGACGAGGAATTTGCCGCGCGCGTCGTACGCGAGAAGCTCGGATTCGCCGAGCCCGACGAGATAATTTTTCGGTTTGAGGATTCCTCGCCCCTCGCCTCCGCGGGAGGCGGGAACTCCGCTTCGGAGGCCGTGCCCGCCCCTGAAATTCAGACTCCCGCCGACAGGGCCGCGCGCGACGGTGCCGCCTATCTGCGAACCACCGTCTTGGAGAGGATTTTTTCCTCCGCCTTTGCGGGTTCCGACGGGGACGATTTTGAAACGGAAGGGGAGGGCGGGGAGGCGCCTCCGGCCGCAGAGCTTCCCGCGCAGAAAGCCGGCGCCGCGGAGCCCGTGCGCGAGGTTCCTTCCGACGCGCCCGTCCGCGGTGGCGGCGGGATAAAAATTCCTTCCGGGCCGAAGCCGGTAATTTTTAGAAATATCTGACTTATGTCTATGGTGAGGGCATGGTGGCGAAAAGCCGACGAAATAATCCTCGCGTTCCCGCGCGACCTTCCGCGCGCATTGCCCGGCATAGAGGTTTCCGGCTCCGGCGGCGCGGAATTTGAGGTCGTCCGCCCGAGCCTCCGGGAGTTTTCCAAATACACCTCCTACTACATCGAAGACGGCGAGATTTGCTTCGAGCTCGACCCGCTCGCATTTGACGCCGGCGCGCTTTCGGATTTGGACTACTACGTCTGCGGCTCCTTCAACGGCTGGGGGGAGGCGATAAAAAGTCCCGAGTGGAAGATGAAGCCGCGTTCGGGCGGCGGCGGGCGCGAGCTCAAGGTGCGGATAGATTCGCTCGGCCTGCCGCACAGGTACGGGTTTTTCAAGTTTGCCTCCGGGGCCGGCAAGTGGCTTGAGCCCGGTCCCGACGCCCCGAACGCCGAGTCGGACAGGGGCGGAAACAGAAACCTTCGGTTCAGCCTGGACAGGACGGGGCGCAATGTTCTGGTTTTGAAATTCGCGCGCCCGTGCGACCCGAGGGGCGAAATCAGGGTGAAAATCCCCCACATGAAAATCGACATGCGCGTCGAGGCGGCGGAGCTCCTGCACTCGATTTGTTCGGACAGGCCGCTTGGCGCGCGCAGGGCGGGGGGAGGCTCCGAGTTTTCGATATTCGCGCCGCGCGCGCGCGCCGCGTACGTGAGGCACTGGCGGGCGGGCGAGGAGGACAGCCTGCTCCTGGAGGCGTCGACTTCCGACGGCGCGGTGTGGACGGCGCGGTCTTGCGAAGACCTCGAGGGCCGCAGGTATGTCTGGCACATCGACGGCGACAACGCCCTGCCGGGCGCCGCATTCGACGTCCGTTCGCCGGTCGTCGACCCCTATGCAAACGCTTTTGAAAAGCCGTCGGGCCCGGGAATTGTCAAATATTTGGACTCCATACCCCGCGCGCGCGGCGGGTTCGAGCCGCCGCATTGGCACGATCTCTCCATTCTCGAAATCCACGTGCGCGACGTTCTCGCGCGGGCCAAGGCCGACATTTCCCCGGACGGGAGGCTGACTTTTTCCGGGCTTGCGAAGTGGCTGAAATCGCCCGACTGCTACCTGCGCAAGCTCGGCGTGAACTGCGTCGAGCTCCAGCCCGTGCAGGAGTTTACCGCCGAAAACCGCACGGACTACGAATGGGGGTACATGCCCGTTGGCTGGTTTGCGCCGGCGAGTTCCTACGCCTCCGATCCGTCGAAGGCGACGCAAAATTCCGAGCTCGCGGAGCTTGTGGACGCCTTCCATTCAGCGGGCATCGCCGTGCTATTCGACGTTGTATACAACCATTACGGCGTTCCGAACTACCTTTCGCTCATAGACGAGGGCTACTATTTCGAGACTTCCTCCGGCGGGGGCTTGATGAATTTCAGCGGCTGCGGCAACGACCTGCGGGCGAAGTCTCCGATGGCCCTGCGCCTGATAAAGGACAGCCTCCGCGCGATGATGGAAAAGTACGGCGCCGACGGGTTCAGGTTCGACCTCGCCGAGCTCCTCGGTTTCGGCGCGCTGCGCGAAATCGAGGCGTTCGTCAAAAAAATAAAGCCTTCCGCGGTTTTGATAGCCGAGCCGTGGAGCTTCCGCGGGCACATCGGCGAGCCGCTGCGCTCGACGGGCTACGCCTCATGGAACGACGGGTTCAGGGAATTTATGCTGTCATACGCGCTCGGAAGGGGAAATTTCGACGGCTTCAAGTATTTTATTTCCGGCTCTCGCGGCGGATATGCGAGCTTCCCGGCGCAGACCGTCAACTATCTCGAAAGCCACGACGACAAATGCCTGCTCGACAGGATTTCCCCGTCTCCCGAAACCCCTTCGGAAGAGGATCTGCGCCGATACAAGCTCGCCTACGCGCTCGTCTTTCTCTCGATAGGCATTCCGATGGCCGCGGAGGGTTTCGACCTCGTCCGCACTAAGGGGGGGCTGGGCAACACCTACAAAAACGGGGCGGCCAACGCGCTGGACTACTCGCGCGCCCTGCGCTATCCCGGGGAATGCCGCTGGCTGCGGGCCCTTGCGAAGTTCAGGCTCTCGGACTGCGCGCGTGCGCTGAGGCTTTCGGACAATCCTTCCGGCGGATTTTTCCGCTTTTTCTCCGGCGACGCGTCGGCGGCCGGGGTTCTCTTCAACGCCGACGGCTGCCTTTGCGCCCCGAAAATTTTTGCGGCTTTCAACCCGTCTTCCGAAAGCGCGGAGGTTCCCGTTCCGGACTGCCTTTGCAGTTTCAGGCAGATCGCCGACATAGACGGCTTTTCGCCTGGCGGTCTCGACGGATTGCGGATTGTCCCGGAAGGCGGCGCGATAACCCTTCCGCCCGTGTCGCTCGGCGTCTGGGCGGGGGATTGATGTATTTGCGCTCCCGGAGGCGCGGGAGCAACGCAATCCCCGCGGTTGTCGGCGGTCGCCCCGATTTTTTTTGAATAGCGTTTTCCCGCAAGACGTTTTTTAGCATCGCAATCTGGAAAATGTGCAGGATTCGGGTAGGCGCCGTCCGTCGCGCCGCTTACCGTAAGGTTTTGGAGGGGCAGTTCGGAAGCGGTGCAGCCTTTCCGCAGGTCTTTTGCAGACGTATCCGGCGAACTAAGCCTAAGCCGCCGGACGCTTGCGGGAGCGCGTCCGGGCGGTGTTAAGCCTTAGATTCAGCGCAGGCGGTCGGTCTCCGCTATGGACGGTTTCACTTTTCTTTCGGCTGCGGACGGCGTTGTGCGCGATGTTTTCGTTTGTTTTGATAAGGTCGTGGATATTCCCGGAAACCCGGGGGATTCCGGCCTTCTTTGCGGATTGTCCTCTGCCGCCTTTTGCGGGTGGGTTTAGCGCGGGGTTTCAGCGGGCGTATCCCGGGGAGGTTTCGGTTTCATTTTTGCGGCGACAGGTGCGGCAGCGCGCTATGCGCAAGTGTATATAGGGAACTGGCGCGGGCGGAGCGCATGTTTGCCCCGTTTTCAATCTCGCATTTCAAACTTCGCTGCGCTGGTGGGAGTTCCCATTTCCTGCGGCGCGAAAATATGTACGGCGAGGAATGCGTCAGCATTTCCGGGCGGCGGTTGGCGATAATCCGAAAATCCGCATGCGCGATTTTTTCGTCGGCGGACGGGCAAGTTAGAAATATTGCGCGGGATATTTCGTGAATAGGAATGGGTGTTTTTATTTTTTTTGCGGAAACAAAGGCGGCGGCAATTTTTATTGTGCAAACGCCTTTGCGTTTCGGCTTGGCGCGTCTTTTTTTTCCCGGACGGTGGAGATGTTTGGCAACTGATTTTGGGACGGAGCGTACGGGATTCCAACAGGCCGTTTGCCCGCAAGGGGGGAAGATGGATTTTAACTGTCTAATAAATTTTTCCTCCAAGATGATTGACTTTTTTAAGAATATGCCGCATAAATATTGAAAATTATTTCGGAATATTAATTGGGAAAAATCTATGAAAGCCTCAAAATCCTCAAAAAATCTGCCGTCGGAATCCGCCTTTGGAATCTCTCGCACAAACGTCTCCGCCGCGGCGCTCGCAGCCGCTTTTTTGTTTTTTATCCCGGCGCGCGCCCAGGAAGTGACGGAAATTTACTTCAACGCCATTACCTCGTCAACGGAATCCACATATCTCAACGAGCCGTCAAACTGGTATCTCGATTCCTCCGGAACCGAGCCCTTTGAAGGCTCGCTTGAAGGCGCAAATCGCGGCATGTACGACGCATATGTGTCCCTCTTGAAAGGGCAGTCCGCCGTTCTGACATCTCTGCGCGACGGCAGCGTTACGGATTTGCGCAATTTCAACTATTCCGTATCGGAAATAAATGGAAACCGCGATATTCTGTCTTTGGGCGGTTCCAAAAGTCTGGGAACTTACGGAGATTGGAATTTGAGCCTAAAACTCGAATCTGCCGCCGATAGAAAAGAACATATTGTCGGCGTGAAAATGTGGGACTTTGCCAAGGTGGATATCAGGGGCGACTGGAATATAAGCGTCGACAAAAACGGTTCCTCAGGGTGGATGGGCTTGCGTATCCACGATGGATATAGCGACAAGGTGGGGAATTTTCGCGTGCGGGGAAATGTCGTCGTTTCGTCGGAAGATGACAGATGGCTGGTTTTCTATTCAGACAATAGTTCTTTTACTGTCGACGGGGCGGTGGATCTCAACGGGAACTCCTGGTCTATTGCCGGAAACTCCACTGTAACCCGTTCTATAGGGGGCCTCGGAGACGCCGACGGAAACGGCAAGGGATATGGGAAACTGTACATATTGAACCAATCCGTCGATTCGGAAGTTTCGTTCAATTTGACGAACTCCAAATCCTACGATTTTTCCGGTTCATTCCAGGCGGTTGCGGGCAACGGTAAGAAAGCCCTGCTAAATATCACGATGATGGCTTCCGACGCAAAAAACGGAAGGCAGATTCTGAGGTTTTCGGAAACGGGCACTTCCTGGCCGGCTAACACCGCTGTGGAGAACGCCAACATAAACGATGTGACGGTGAGCTCCGGCAGGCTCGATATCGGAATGTACTCCGGAATGAAAGGCAATAACCTTTCGATTGAAGGATACAGCGGAAAGGCCTCTGACGCCGTGTTCAGCGCGGCTGGACTGAATTCCGGCGAAAACATCGGCAGGGTTCAGTTCGACTCCATGAGTTTCTACGATGGCACGATAGTTTTCGACCTCGCCGAAACCGACTGCGACTTCATGCAAATTAACGGCGGCGTAACCAAACTTTCCGAATCCGCAAAAATCGTGTTCGATATAAACATAGCCAAAGACGACCTGCAAATCTACCTCGACGCCCTCGGCGCGGAGACTATGGAATGGGATTTGATGAGCTTCAAAACCAGCGAATCAGACTTTGACCTCGCGGACATAATCCTGAAAACACAGGCCGGAATAGACGGGAAACTGAACTTCCTCGCCGACAGTTCCTCCGGCCTCACGACACTCCAGCTCTCCCTCGCTGTCGTCCCCGAACCTGCGGCAATGGCGGCAATCCTCGGCGCGCTCGCGCTTGGGTTTGCGCTCCGCAGGAGGAGATAGATGGAATGGGAAGAGGGGGTCTGTGCGACCCCCTCTTAAACACCCCCGCAGGCGCGAGGCGCGCCAGCCGTTAAAGGGGGCAAAGCCCCCTTGCGAAGATTGGCTGCGCCAATGCTTCTATCCCCTGTGGTAAGATACCGGGGTGAGGAACACTTATTAACGTAGTCGCTTATAGCAGTTGCTACTTAATGCGCCTATTCCCGCGGCAAGATAACACTTCTGAAAGAATAAGATTCCTTGGGATATTGTTTGTGCAATGCGCGTGTTTGCGTTGCGATAATTGAAATGGGATATTTGCGAT
>DBGCYC010000089.1:0-3493 GCA_048390825.1 Candidatus Merdousia sp. | reverse complement strand
TCCTTCACCCCAAATTCACCAAGGGGGTTCTCACCGAATTTTGCCAGGACGGCGGCTGCGGTTGCAGGTAGCCGGCTTTCGCGGCGCGGGGCTTTGCGCGGGTTCGCCGCGTACGGGATTTCCCCCGGCTCCGCCCGCAGATTTTCCCAAAAACACTCATCGAAACCTTAATTTAAAATGGCCATAGCAAAAAAATTGATGGAAGAGCTCGCAAGGCGCCGCGAAGAGGCGTACGACGCGGGCGGAAAGGCTAAACTCGAAGCCCGCCGCCAGAAGGGTCTCATGACGGCCCGCGACAGGATCGAAGCTCTGTTCGACGCGGGCTCTTTCATGGAGTTCGGAATGCATGTCCAGCACAATTGCCACAATTTCGGAATGGAGAAAAAAGTCCTTCCCACCGACGGCATAGTGTGCGGCATCGGAACCGTAAACGGCAGGCAGGTTGCGGCGTTCAGCCAGGACTTTACCGTCGCCGGCGGCTCGCTGGGCTCAAACCACGCAAAAAAAATCTGCGACCTCATGAAATTCGCCGGCGAAAACGGAATGCCCGTAATAGGGGTCAACGATTCCGGCGGCGCGCGCATTCAGGAGGGCGTCGAATCGCTATCCGGCTACGGAAAAATCTTCTGGCAGAACGTAAACCTCTCGGGCGTCGTCCCGCAGGTTTCGATTATCGCCGGCCCCTGCGCTGGCGGGGCGGCTTACAGCCCCGCGCTGATGGACTTCATCATAATGACGAAGAAGAATTCCAACCTCTTCATCTGCGGGCCTCAGGTCATCAAGGCCGCCACCGGCGAGGAGGCCGCCCTTGAAATGTTCGCCACCGCCGACGCCCACGCGACGGTCTCCGGCAACATACATTTGGTCGCCAACGACGACCGCCACGCGCTCGAGCTCGCCTCAAAGCTGCTCTCCTACCTGCCGTCCAACAATATGCAGGAGCCCCCGCACGACTTTTCCGCGCCGCTCGAAAAGACTTACGACCCCGAGCTCAACGAGATAGTCCCCGAAACTTCCAAAGACGCGCTCGACGTCTACAAGGTCATCGGCAGGATAGTCGACAACGGCGAATTTTTTGAAATACAGGGGGCTTTCGCCCGCAACATAGTCGTGGGGTTCGCGCGCTTCCAGGGGGTTGTCGCCGGCATAATCGCCAACCAGCCCGCGTACAAGGCCGGATGTCTCGACATCGACGCCTCCGACAAGGCTTCGCGCTTTATTCGCACCTGCAACGCCTTCAACGTTCCGATCGTCAACCTCGTCGACGTTCCGGGCTTCATGCCCGGGCTCGCCCAGGAGAGGGGCGGCATAATCCGCCACGGCGCCAAGATGCTTTTTGCCTACGCTTCGGCGACGGTCCCCAAGATCACCCTCATCATGCGCAAGGCCTACGGCGGCGCGTATCTGGCCATGTGCTGCGTGGATATGGGCGCGGACATGGTGTTCGCCTGGCCGACCGCCGAAATCGCCGTCATGGGCGCCAAGGGCGCCGTGAATGTGCTCTACGGCAAGGAGCTCAAAACCGCAGAAAACCCGCAGGAGCTCGCCGCCAAGCTGCGCGCCGAGTACAGCGAGAAGTTTGAAAGCCCCTACCAGGCCGCGGAGAAGGGAATGATAACCGATGTCATTGAGCCCGCGCAGACGCGCGGCGTCATAGCGCACGCGCTCAGGGCCACGATAGGAAAGCGCCAGACCCGCATGCCCAAGAAGCACGGCAACATTCCCATGTAAGACCCCCCCCGATCCCGGATTCCGCTGCCCGCGCGGCCCCGCCGTTTCCGGGCCGCCTCGGGCGGGCCCCTTTGGGATCGCGGGTTTCGGTAGGACAAAATAAGGAAAGTTTATGCAGACAATCGCCACATTGATTCCGGCGCACCCGAATTTCGAGCAGATGATGATGTTTTCTGCCGTCGGATTTCTGGTAGTGCTATTCGTTCTGATCTTCCTGTCGTTCATGACGGCGTTCATCGGAAAGTTTTTCTCAATCGCGCAGGGCGCGGGGAAGTCGGCGAAGCCCGCGGCCCCTTCCAAGCCCGGGATTCCCGAAGGGCACGCCTTCGCCATTTCCGCGGCGGTGGCCTCGGTGCTCCCCGAGCTCCGCGACGAGAGGGCGGAGCTGATTGCGGTGCTCTCCGCGGCCGCGGCGGTCGCAATCGAGGAGGAGTGCCGGGTGGTTTCCGTGAAGCTCGCCGCCCCCGACATGTCTTTTGCCCGCCAGGGCAGAATGCAGATTTTTGCGTCTAAAAATTATATACCCGTCAAATAAAAGGAACCGTTTCTATGAAAAAGTTGCGCATAACAGTAGAAGGCAAAACGTACGAAGTCGAAGTTGAAATCCTCGGCTCGAGAATAGCGTCCGTCGCTCCCGCGGCGGCCCCCGCACCGGCGGCTCCCGCCCCCGCGGTTTCGGCGCCCGTCGCCGCGCCCGCGGCTCCGGCGCCCAAGAAGGCGGCCCCCGCGCCGGCCGGCGCGAACGACGTCGCCTGCCCGCTCGCGGCTGTCGTGGTGGCCGTAAACGTCAAGGAGGGCCAGCAGGTAAAGGCGGGCGACTTGCTCGTCACGCTCGAGGCCATGAAGATGAACACTCCCGTCAACTCCCCCGCCGACGGCACCGTCGCCAAGATCTGCGTGAGCGTGGGCCAGAGCGTGAACGAGGGCGAAGTTCTCTTGAGCCTCAGCTAAGGGTTCGCGTATTTTTGGGCATTGGCGGGCGGTTTTTCTTCCCGCCAATGCCCGTTTCATAACTTTTATTGCCAATTTCCTTTCCTATGTTGCAAAGTTTAATCGACCTGGTTCTCGATACGGGATTCTTTTACGTCGACTGGCGCATGATAGTCATGTGGGCCGTCGTGTGCGTTCTCCTGTATCTGGCGGTTTTCAAGCAGTTCGAGCCCCTTTTGCTCGTTCCCATAGCCTTCGGCGCGCTGCTGGCTAACCTCCCCACGGAGGGCGTTGTAAACAAGCCGGCCTCCTATGTCATTTCCCCGGCGGAGGGCGAGGTCGTCTCGGTTTTCGCCAAGCCCGGCGGCAAGGTTTTCGTTCCCCGCGTCGTCCGCCAGATTCCCTCGAAGGTTTCGGACATCGCGGCCTCTAAGGAGACCGCGCAGGCGGACGTTGCGAAGTATTTTGCGATGCTTGAGGACGTGACGTCGGCCGAAGCGCGAAAGGACACTTTTAAAAAGGCCAGGGGCATTCCGGATCTGGTTTCCGTCGTCCGCCCGTCGTCCGCCAAGCCGCAGACGGAGCTCGAAGCCGCCGAGGCGGACGCCGTGTTCAACGTGCAGTACAAGGGCAGGCAGCTCTCCCTCAAAGGCATGGACAGGCTCGTATGGGCAACCGCCACGGGAGACGTGGACGCCGTTCTCGCCAAGCCGGGCGAGCGCGTAGCCAACGGCCAGAAGCTTGTGGACGTTTACAGCGCGCGCACCGGCGGGCTCTATTACTACATACAGATGGGCGTCCTGCTCGAAATCTTCCCGCCGCTCATATTCCT
>DBGCYC010000088.1:0-4606 GCA_048390825.1 Candidatus Merdousia sp. | reverse complement strand
GGCGAGCGCGTAGCCAACGGCCAGAAGCTTGTGGACGTTTACAGCGCGCGCACCGGCGGGCTCTATTACTACATACAGATGGGCGTCCTGCTCGAAATCTTCCCGCCGCTCATATTCCTCGGCGTGGGGGCGCTCACCGACTTCGGCCCGCTCATTGCCAACCCCAAGATGCTCCTCTTGGGGGGGGCCGCGCAGTTCGGCGTGTTTGCGACCTTCATCGGCGCGATATACCTCGGCTTCACCTCTCAGGAGGCCGCCTCCATCGGCATCATAGGCGGCGCCGACGGCCCGACTTCCATATTCATTTCAAACAAGCTCGCCCCGCACATTCTCGCGCCGATAGCGGTGGCGGCGTACAGCTACATGGCGCTCGTGCCGATAATCCAGCCGCCCATCATGCGCGCGCTCACGACGGAAGCCGAGCGCAAAATCCGCATGAAGAGCCTCCGAAAAGTCGGCAGGCTCGAAAAGCTGATTTTCGCGCTGGTGGTCACTATATTCTGCATACTGCTCGTCCCGGACGTGTCCGCGCTCATAGGCATGCTCATGCTCGGCAATTTCATACGCGAGTGCGGAGTCTGCGAGCGCCTCAGCAAGGCCGCCCAAAACGAAACCATAAACATCGTCACCGTTTTCCTCGGCACGTCCGTGGGCATAACGATGACGGGCGACAGGTTTATCCGCGTGGACACGCTCTCAATCCTCGCGCTCGGGGTGGTGGCCTTCGGCTTCTCGACCGCGGCGGGCGTTCTGATGGCCAAAGGCATGAACATCTTCCTCAAAGAAAAAATCAACCCGCTCATCGGCTCCGCGGGCGTCTCGGCCGTCCCGATGGCGGCCCGCGTCTCCCAGGTCGAGGGCGCGAAGGCGGATCCCTCGAACTTCCTGCTCATGCACGCAATGGGCCCGAACGTCGCGGGCGTCATAGGCACCGCCATGGTCGCGGGCTTCTTCATAGCTACTCTCGCAAGCCATTAGAGGGGCTTGCGGCAAAATCGGATGGGGCCGCCGCGCGCCGTCCTTTTTTGTGCCCGTTGTTTTAACAAATTACGCAATCGAAAAATGAGCTACCAATATCTCACCCCCGAAGAGGCCGCGAGCCTCGTTCAGAACGGTCAACAGATCGCGTTCAGCGGATTCACCCCCGCGGGCGCGACAAAGGCAATTCCATCGGCCATCGCGGCCAAGGCTGAAAAGGAGCACGCGGAGGGAAGGGAATTTAAAGTCTCCGTCGTCACCGGCGCCTCTTCCGGCGACCTTTGCGAGGGCGTTCTCGCCCGCGCAAAGGCCATAAGCTACCGCGCGCCGTACCAGACCAACGCCGACATTCGCGCCGGCGCGAATTCGGGCGAGATACGCTATACCGACCTCCACCTCTCGATGACGCCCCAGTACATGAACTACGGCTTCATGGGCAAATTCGACTGGGCGATAGTCGAGGCCGCCGACGTTGGCGAAAACGGCGAAATTCTGCTCACCACTTCCGTCGGCATATCCCCCACGGGTTTGAAGCTCGCCGACAAGATACTTATAGAGCTCAATGCGCACCAGTCGAAGGAGCTTTACGGAATCCACGACATCTACGAGACCGCCAACCCCCCGTTCCGCCGCGAGATTCCGATTTACTCCGTTGGCGACCGCATCGGCAGCCCTGTCGTAAAGGTCGACCCCCGGAAAATTGTCGGCATAGTCAGAACCGACATGCCCGACCAGGTCGCCCCGTTCAAGCCCGGCGACCCCGTCACGCAGAAGATAGGCCACAACGTCGCCGACTTCCTCGCCGCGGAGATGAAAGCGGGCCGAATCCCCCCGCAGTTCCTCCCGATACAAAGCGGCGTCGGCAACATAGCGAACGCCGTCCTCGGCGCGCTCGGCGACAACCCCGACATTCCCCAGTTCTCCATGTATTCGGAGGTTTTGCAGGACTCCGTCATCGACCTCATAGAGCACGGCCACATCAAATGCGCCTCCGCAACGTCGCTTACGTGCACGGCCGAAAAAATCGACGAGGTGTATCAAAACATGAAGTTCTTTAGGGACAAGCTCGTCCTCCGCCCGCAGGAGATCTCCAACAGCCCGGAGGTCGCGCGCAGGATAGGCGTCATCTCGATGAACACGGCGATAGAGGTGGACCTCTCCGGCAACGTCAACAGCTCGCACATTATGGGCAAAAACATAATGAACGGCATTGGCGGCAGCGGCGACTTCACGCGGGCGGCGTACCTCTCGATATACACCTGCCCGTCCGTAGCGAAGGGCGGAATGATAAGCGCGATAGTCCCCGCCGTTTCGCACTGCGACCACACCGAGCACAGCGTCAACGTCATAGTCACTGAAAACGGCGTGGCCGATCTGCGCGGCAAGACCCCGATCGAGCGCGCCCATATCCTCATCGAAAACTGCGCGCACGACGACTACAAGCCGATCCTGCGCGACTTCCTCAAATCAGTCCCCTGCGGGCACACGCCGCTCACGCTCTCGAAAGCCTACGCTCTCCACGAGGCTTTCCTGCGCGAAAAGGACATGCGCAAGGCGAACTTCGGCTGATTTATCCGCCTGCGTTCGGGCTGCGGATTGCGCGGCGCGGCGCCCGTGCGCCCGCCGCGTTTTTTTTGCGCTCCCGCCGCGCCCCGCGCCGCTTTTTCCTGCGGTTCGGGGCGCTTCCAAAGATAGGCTTTACAACGGCCGGGGCGGTGTTAGTTTAGCGCGTATGCAGAAAATTTTTACAGCGATTGTGGCGGCGGGCGCCGTTTTCGTTTCGGCGTGTTCGGCGTCGTCTGAAAAGGGCGCGAACCGCGAGTACGTCCGGGCGTCGGCAAACGTGGAGCGCGCCGCAAAGGCGTTCGGGGAGGCCGACTACAAGACGGCAAAGGCCCTTTGCGACGACGCGGTTGCGGCCGTCGGAAAAATCGTGGAAAAGTATCCTGAATCCACGATAGCGCTCAAAGTCATGACCGATTCCGAGACGCGCATCGGGCCCGTCTCGTACTCCGGCCTCGTCTCGAAAATAATCCCCAAGCTCGGCCTGCTCTACAATCCGAAGCTCGCGGAGACGGGGGTCGCGTGGCCCGTAGCCGTAAACGGAGGCCTCAGGGGCCGCGATGTTGCCGCGCTCGCCGCGCTCGTGCAAATGGCCGCCGCCGACGGGAAGATCTCCGAAGAGGCGCGGAATCGGATCACGGCGGAGCTTGCGAAATCGGTTTCGGACGTGTTTGAAAGGAGCAGGATAGAACGCGGGGATTTTTCCGGCTTCGCGGCCCGATACGGGCCTGATGCCGCCGCGTCCGCCGAGCCCGCGGGCGTTTTCGCCCCGGCAAGGCCGAAGCCGTCGCCGCGCGCGGAAAAAATCGCCGACAAGGCGCTCTTCATATCGGAGGCCAGGACTCAGGCCGCTATGGTCGCCTACGACATAAGCGTCATTCCGGCGCTGCGCTCAAAGGCGGTTTCCGCGAGGGCCGACTCCCCCGAACTATTCGGCGAACTCGTGAAAATCCTCGACGGCGCGCTCGAAAACATCTCCAAAATAAACGCCCCGCAGATACGCGACAAGGCTTACGCGGACATGTCCGTGCTCTTCGCCGACGCCGGCATGGAAAACAAGGCCGTTGAGGTCGCCAGAAAAGTTGTGGAGGCGAGGCTGTTCGAGGGCACGTTCGCCAAAATCGCCGACACCGCCGGCAATTCGGAAAACTACATGGACGCGATTGCGCTCGCCTCCCGCATGCCGGACGGACGCCAGAAAAACGATTTCCTTTCGGACCTCGCTGCCGGGGTCGCTCGGCGCGGATATTTCGAGGCGGCCTTTTCCATCGCCGAAAGCGTGAAGGACGCTTCCGCCAGAGACAGATCCTACGCGAGAATCGCCGCCGCGGCGTTTGGAAAAAATCCCAAGGCTCTCGCGCGGGCGGCGTCGAAAGTTTCGCTTTCGCACCCGGAGGTTCTCGAGGAAATTTCGCCGACATGCGCGCGTCTCGAAAAGATAAAATACGGACGCGCCGAAAACGCCCGGCTCTACCGCGCCGCGGCGCTCGCTGATTTTGCGCGCCTTGCGGCTTCCGCCGACAGAGCCCTTTGCGGGAAGATAAACAGCTTGGCGATCGCCGAGCTCGAGGGCGTCCGGGAAATTTCGCCCGTGGCGATGGCGATAGCGCGCAATTTCGCCGAGTCGGGCGACGCGGCGGCGGCGATAGACTTTGTGGCGGAAAATATCTACCGGGCGGAAAGTTTCCCGCGCGGACGGCTTTGCTCGCTCTCGGCGGAGGTGGCGAAGTCGAACCCGCAGGCCGCCAAGAGGGGTTTTGAAATAACCGCGGGCCTCGTGAAGAGCGGGGAGGAGGCCGTTGTGCTCGCGTGGAACGTGGCGAATTCCGGCCTTCCGATGTCGTCGCAGGTGCAAATATTAAGGCAATTTCTTCCGAAATTTGGCGAATGATTTTTGGCTTCGGGCGCGTGAAACTGCCGCGATGCTCCGTTTTAAGTGAGGCCGTCCCTTGATTTGGCGAATGCTTTTGGCGCGGGGCAGCGTTGCTACGGAATAAGTCGCACCCTCGCGTACCACAAGTACGCTTCGGCCGCGCCTTTTCCTCGCGCCTTGCCCCGCATCCAA
>DBGCYC010000087.1:0-21085 GCA_048390825.1 Candidatus Merdousia sp. | reverse complement strand
GTGCCGCTTCCTTTGAAGGGCTGCGCCCTTACGCCTATCGCTCCGCGATTAGGCTATCCCTTTATAAATATATAAAAGGCGCGGCCGAAGCGTACTTGAGGTACGCGAGGGTGCGACTTGTTCCGAAGCAACGCAGCCCCGCGCCAAAAGCATTCGTCAAATCACGAGTCCGCCGTTTATTGAGATTACCTGGCCGGTGATGTACGAGGCTTCTTCCGACGCCAGAAACGCGCAAACTCTCGCTATGTCCGCCGGCTTCCCAAATGTTTTCAGCGGAATCGCCGCCCTTGCCGCCTCCACCACGCTTTCCGGCAGCTTTGCCGTCATGTCGGTCTCTATGAATCCCGGGGCGACGGCGTTCGATGTGATGTTGCGCGCCGCAAGCTCCCTCGCAAGCGTCTTTGTGAAGCCGATTATCCCCGCCTTTGCCGCCGAGTAGTTGGCCTGCCCGGCGTTGCCCGCGATTCCCGAGATGGACGTTATGTTTATAATCCTTCCCCACCTCTTGCCCATCATGGCCCTGACGAGGTTGCGGGAGAGGTAGAAGCACGAGGACAGGTTTGTGGAGATAACGTCGTTCCACTCCTCGTCTGTCATGCGCATCAGGAGGTTGTCGCGCGTGATTCCGGCGTTGTTTACAAGGATATCCACGGCGCCGTGTTTTTTGAGGATTTCCGCGCATTTTTCCCTTGTCTGGGCGGCGTCGGAGACGTCGAAGGCGAAGCTTTCGGCCTTTCCGCCCGCGCCGCGTATCTCTTCGGCGACCGCCCCGCACGAGGATTCGTTGCGGCTTACGCATATTACCGCGCAGCCCGCCGCGGCGAGCTCGACGGCGATCTCTCTGCCTATGCCCCTGCCGGCGCCGCTTACGAGCGCCGTTTTGTCGGTGTATGTGAGTTCCATAATTGCCGGATATTGTGCATTGCCCGCGGCGGAATTGGAAGCTTTTTTATGCGGAAAATCCGGGGCTCCGGCGCGGGCGGAAACGCCGGATTCGGGGCGTTTCGGGCAAAAATTGTATTGAAAAGCCCGCGCCGATCTGCCTTATATAAAAGCTTCATTTTCCAAACAGAAAACAATACGAACGCACAATCATGGTAAACATAAAAAAATCGGTTCTGTCGTCGGTGCTCAAGAAGTTCCTGATGGCGATAACGGGCTTCGTGTTGGCCTCGTTCCTCCTGATACACATGCTGGGCAACCTGCAGACGTTCGAGGGCGGGCCGCACGCGATTAACGCATACGCGCACACGCTCCAGACGCTGCCGTGGGAAATTCTCTGGGGGTTCAGGCTGACGCTTCTGGCGTGTTTTGCAATCCACTTCCTCACGGCCTACATGCTCGTTGTCGAAAACGGCAGGTCGCGCCCGCAGCAGTACGCCGTCAAGAAGTCGCTCTCCTCCTCGCTCGCGGCCCGCACCATGATATATTCCGGAACCGTCGTGATAGCGTTCGCGGTTCTGCACATTCTCCACTTTACGGTTCTCAATCTCGACCCGGACTTCAAAATCCTCGAATGGGTCGCCACCGCCGGAATCTACGAGGGCAAAACCCTCCACGACGTTTACGCAATGCTCATAATGGGTTTCTCGAACCCGTGGGTGGCGTGCGGATACATTTTCGCCATGATTGTGATAGCCTTCCACCTATCGCACGGCGTTTCGAGCATGTTCCAGTCCGTGGGCCTGCGCAACGAGGCATGGAGATACCGCCTCAACGCGATAGCCGTCGCCTACTGCGTGGTCATAGCTGCCGGATTTTCGCTCAACCCGCTCGCGGTGATGGTATCCAAGTACACGGACTGCGAGATACTGCCCGTCAAGCGCGTCCTCAGGCAGATTGAGGCCCAGAAGGCCGCGGGAGCCGGCGAGATTTTTGTCGACTACGGTTTCCTTTGCGGCAAAGCAGCCAAGTGCGGCGCATCGGCCGCCGCAAAACCCGAAGCCAAGAAATAAAGCAGGAAAGGAAAATCATGAATTTGGATTCTAAAATTCCGGAAGGGCCCATAGCCCAAAAATGGTCCAATTTTAAGGCGCACGCCAAGCTCGTCAACCCCTCGAACCGCCGCAAGTACAGCGTTATAGTGGTCGGCAGCGGGCTCGCGGGGGCGTCGGCCGCGGCGAGCCTGGCGGAGCAGGGGTACAATATCCAGTGCTTCTGCTACCAGGACAGCCCGCGCCGCGCGCACTCCATAGCAGCCCAGGGCGGCATTAACGCAGCCAAGAACTACCAGAACGACGGCGACAGCGTCTACCGCCTCTTCTACGACACCGTAAAGGGCGGCGACTTCCGCTCGCGCGAGGCCAATGTCTACCGCCTGGCGGAGGTCAGCGGCAACATCATCGACCAGTGCGTGGCCCAGGGCGTCCCGTTCGCCCGCGAGTACGGCGGTCTGCTCGCAAACCGCTCGTTCGGCGGCGCGCAGGTCAGCCGCACGTTTTACGCGCGCGGCCAGACGGGCCAGCAGCTCCTTCTTGGCGCGTATTCCGCCCTTGAAAAGCAGATCGGCCTCAAAAAGGTCAAAATGTACACGCGCCGCGAAATGCTCGACCTCGTCCTCGTCGACGGCCACGCCAAGGGCATCATCGTCCGCAATCTCGTCACCGGCGAGATAGAGCGCTATTCGGCGGACGCCGTCTTGCTCTGCACCGGCGGCTACGGCAACGTGTTCTACCTTTCGACGAACGCGCAGGGCTGTAGCGTGACGGCGGCGTTCAAGTGCTACAAGCGCGGCGCGGGCTTCGCAAACCCCTGCTTCACGCAAATCCACCCGACGTGCATTCCCCAGCACGGCGACCAGCAGAGCAAGCTGACCCTCATGAGCGAATCGCTTCGCAACGACGGCCGCGTCTGGGTTCCCAAGAAGGCGGAGGATTGCGCCAAGAACTCCAACGACATTCCCGAGGAGGACCGCGACTACTATCTCGAAAGGAAGTACCCGAGCTTCGGCAACCTCGCCCCGCGCGACATTTCCTCGCGCGCGGCGAAGGAGGCGTGCGACGACGGGCGCGGCGTCGGCCCGGCGGTCAACGGCTCCCGCAGGGGCGTGTACCTCGACTTCGCCGACGCAATAAAGCGCGACGGCCTGCGCGCCATAGAGGAAAGGTACGGCAACCTCTTTGAAATGTACGAGAGGATTACCGGCGAAAACGCCTACAAGGTTCCCATGCGCATATACCCGGCCTCGCACTACACGATGGGCGGCCTGTGGGTGGACTACAACCTCCAGAGCACCATTCCCGGGCTCTTCGTGCTCGGCGAAGCCAACTTCTCCGACCACGGCGCCAACCGCCTCGGGGCGTCCGCGCTCATGCAGGGGCTGGCGGACGGGTACTTCGTCATTCCCTACACGCTTCCCAACTACCTCGCGCAGGAGGGCGCCAGGAAGATCTCCACCGACCGCCCCGAATTTGCGGAGGCCGAGGGCGAGGTTAAGGCGCGCATCAAAAAGCTCATGGACGTCAAGGGCGACAAGAGCCCCCGCCACTTCCACCTGGAGCTTGGCAAGGTCATGTGGGAGCTCTGCGGCATGGCGCGCTCGGAGGAGAGCCTCAAAAAGGCGCTCGAAAGGATTCCCCAGATACGCGAGGATTTCTGGAAGAACGTGCGCGTCGTGGGCGACGAGCATACGATAAACGCCGAGCTCGAGAGGGCCGGCAGGGTCGCCGACTTCCTCGAGTTCGCGGAGGTCATGGTGCGCGACGCCCTCGAGCGCAGGGAAAGCTGCGGCGCGCACTTCCGCGTAGAGCACCAGACGGAGGACGGGGAGGCAAAGCGCAACGACGCCGAATACTCCTACGCTTTCGTGTGGGAATACGCCGGCGAGGGCAAGCCGCCTATCCTCAACAAAGAGCCGATAACGCACGACGAGGTCGCCCCCGTCGTCCGCTCCTACAAGTAAACCGCAAATTTGGGAAATTCAGATGAAAGTGCATCTTAAAATTTGGACTCAGAAAAACGCCGGCGAAAAAGGCCGTTTTGTCACCCACACAGTGGACAACGTAAGCCCGGACAGCTCCTTCCTCGAGATGTTCGACATCCTCAACGAGCAGCTCGTGGCGCAGGGCAGGGAGACTATCGCGTTCGACCACGACTGCCGCGAGGGTATTTGCGGCATGTGCTCGATGGTCATCAACGGCAAGCCGCACGGCCCCGAGGGCAAGACCACCGTCTGCCAGCTGCACATGCGCAAGTTCAAGGACGGCGACACCATCGTCGTCGAGCCGTGGCGCGCGGGCCCGTTCCCGGTTAAAAAGGATCTCATCGTCTCGCGCGACGCCCTTGAGGAAATCCAGCAGGCGGGCGGCTTCATCTCCGCTCGCACGGGCTCGGCCCAGGACGCCAACGCGATTCTCATATCGAAGGAGGTCGCCGACAAGGCTATGGACGCCGCCGCGTGCATCGGCTGCGGCGCCTGCGTGGCCGCCTGCCCGAACGCCTCGGCGATGCTCTTTACGAGCGCGAAGGTCTCCCAGCTCAACTACCTGCCGCAGGGCGCGCCCGAAAAGGACCGCCGCACGATAGCGATGGTGGAAAAGATGGACGAGCTCGGGTTCGGCAACTGCTCCAATTACGGCGAGTGCCAGGCTGCGTGCCCCAAGGGCATAACGCTCGATTTCATAGCGAAGATGAACAGGGACTACGCCGTGGCGAAAGCCAGGCAGGTTGCGACCCATTAGGCGCGCCTCCGCTTTTTCGACGGCCGCGGGGTTTTCCCGCGGCCTTTTTTTTGCGCCGGAATTTGCGAATGCGGCGAGTTTAGAAATTGACCCCGCCGGCCGAATTTTTTAGGTTCCAAAAATTACAACGCCAATATATATGAAATTAAAACCGTTTTTGACATGCGCGCTATTTGCCGCGGCTTTCAATTCGCTTTCCGGGGGGGATTTGCGCGGGCTGCACGACTGCCGGAGGGTGCTTTCCAATCCCGACAAGGGCTGGTACCACCACTATTACGACAACTCGCTCGGCAAATACCTGGGTTCGGACGGGTCGATAGCGTCGATACCGAACATGCACCATCTGTTTTTGCGCTTTGCGTGGTCGTATCTGGAGCCGGAAGAGGGCAAGTTCAACTGGGCGCTGATAGACGACATCGCAGACAAGTGGTATCCGCGCGGGGTGAAGATTTCACTGTCCATAACCTGCAACGAGACCGGCATAAAGTACGCCACTCCCAAGTGGGTGTTCGACGCGGGCGCCAGGGGCAATGCCGTGAAAACCCGTTCAGGAGGGGAAATTGTCGAGCCGGAAATCGACGATCCCGTATTTTTGGAGAAACTCGAAAACCTGCACAGGGCGGTGGCCGCCAGATACGACGGCAAGCCGTTTGTAGTGGACATGACGCTTGCGAGCCTCGGCAACTGGGGCGAGGGGCACTATTCGGCGTCGAGCAAAATAAGGGTTCCGCTTGAAGTTATAAAAAAGCACATAGACCTCTACAAGCGGTGCTATAAAAATAGCAGGCTGACGATCGGCGACGACTGGATAGGAAACAACCTGAAGGGCGGCGACCTGGCCGCGGGCAGGGAGTATGTCGTAAAAAACGTGCTCGGATACCGGGACGACTCCATACTTGTGGAGTGGCACTATTTTGCGCCGGTTCACAGGGGCAAGGACTCCCTTCTGCGCCCGGAGTTTTTCGACGACATTTATCCGTACGCCCCCGCCACAATAGAGCTCGAGCATTACAAAAGCACCTTGAAAAGCGGCTCATGGAAAGGGAAAAACGGGGAACAGGAGGGCGCCGCCGCATTGCGCCGGGCGTTGAAGCGCGCGCACTGCACATATCTTGGCTACCACGGCTACGCGGAGGAATACGCCCGCGACAACCCCGAATTTTTGCGTGAGATGGCTAACAGGATCGGGTACTGGTATTTTATAAACTCCGCGGAATTTGACCCGAATACCGGAAAGCTTGCACTCGAATGGGAAAACCGCGGAATGGCGCACGCATTCAAACGCTACGCGCTTTTTGTAAAAATCAGCAGCGCGGACGGGAAAACGGCGCGCGTATTTCGGATAGCTTCCGCCGACAACCGCAAATGGGAGCCGGACTCGCCCGTTTCCGAAACTTACGAAATCCCCGCGGGGGATTTGCCGGACGGAAAATATTTTATTTCCGTGTCGCTCAAAAAGACCTCCCCGAAAGGCGAAGCGCGCCCGATAGAGCTCGGCTTCAAAGAAGAGCTGAGAGATGGCGACGGCTTTTATAGAATTTTGGGGTTTGAGAAATAAAAAACTGAAAGGAAAAATCTCCGAAGCCTCAAAAATCTGATTTGCGCTGCTTGCCGCCGCCCTGTCTCCCAATGAGCGCCCGCAAAGGGGCGGATATTGGCGCTCGGAGTCCCCGGATTTCCCGTATGCGCTGACCGCGTCGCAGACGGCCGATATAAGCGGGGTGTTTTCCGAACTCAAAGGCAGTGGGCCGGCCCGGCATTGCAGAAGGGGATTGGACTCGGAATAAAAGCCAACCGCATGGGTTCATTCTACATCGACTTTTGCGGTTCCAAAGTGCGGACGGCAAAGGTTGATTCGGTTAATCTGAAGAAGCATGAGTTCCTCTTTGGAATGCGGGCTTTCCTTGCGGAGGGCTTCCATCATATAGAAAAGGACCCGGAGCTCGCCGCGCAAAAAAACAAAAAATTCGAGGAGCTGTTCGCAAACCTTTTCAACTTCGCCACGGTTCCGTTCTATTGGGCTTCGTACGAACCGGAAGCGGGCTTCTACCGCTTCACGCGCGAAAACAACACCCCGGATATCTACCGCCGCCCGCCGCCGGATGTCGTATTGGAGATGTGCGAGCGCAACGGTATAACGCCAAAGGGCCACTGCCTTTCGTGGCATATTGCCTCCGCCGCGGCCTCCCGGCCGGAATGGGCGCCCGAGAACAGGCTCGATTTGAAAAGTACCGCTATATAGAGAAGGTCGCCGGACGCTGCGGCGGGGGTGGTAGACTACTGGGACGTGACGAGGACACCGACAAGCGCCATGCAATATGGAGCCGGACTTCCCAGACCCGCACGGGTTCATGCCGGACGGCTGCGGCTTCAAGGCGTTCAAGGAAGCCGAGCGCGTTTTCAGGACATCGAACCGTTTTATATCCAACTATACTACCCCAGTCTGGCAGAGGGGCGCCGCGTACCGGGAATATTCCTCGGACTATCTTGCGGTTGCGGATTTGATAAACAGGGGCGCGAAAGTGGACATAATCGGCCTGCAACTTCATTTTTTCGGAAAAGAGGACTACCAGAACGCCCTTAAAGGGATAGAGTGGGGCCCCGAATACCAGAAAGTCGTGCTCGACACCCTCGGCAGGTTCGGCCGGCCGATACGCATTACCGAAATAACTTTCCTTTGCTTTGGTGAGGGCGAAATCGCAGAGGTCAACCAGGCGTTCTCCGTTGAAAATTTCTACAAGCTATGCCAGCCGCAAAAATGTTGAGGCCATAACCTGCCGGCATTTTGCGGACAAGACAGCAGGCGGCGAAGACAGGTTTATGAGCGGTTTCCTGCGTGCGGATATGAGTAAAAAGCCGTCGTATGTGGCGCTTGAAAATCTTCTGAAGAAATGGCGCACGGATTTGCATTACGGCTCCGCCGAGGGGAAAATACATTTCCGGGCGTTTTACGGAACATACGCCGTATCGTACGAAAGGGCCGAGAAAAAAATTTGAAAAAACCGTGAACCTCTCCGCGAAGGATTCCAACCGCTACAAGAAGATTTTTGTCGAATAGTTTTTTCTCAGGCGCCGGCATGGCGCCGAGTTTGAAAGATGAGATTGGAAACGGCGGGAAATAATAGGAAATCGCGGGAAATTGAAGGTTTGAGACCGGGGTTTGCGCCCGGGGTTGAGTTTGGAAAATTTTTGCGCCCCTAAATGAGGCAAGACTTGGAAAGTTTTTTTGCCTTGTTTCGAGTTTTGGCGTCCGCTCTGTGATATTCACGCCCGGATTGAAAATAAAGAGTCCTTAGGAGGAATTTGCAGGGGCTTGGGAAAGCGAGTGCGCCGCCATTTTTTCGCGCGGCGCGGTTCCGGAGGTAGGAAAGGGGATAGTTGGGGCGAGGCCGAATTTCTATCATGGAGAGGATTGCGATGCCCGCGGGCCGCTCGCGTGTGTAGTCGTTTTTATACCCCACCGGTATCCGGTTCTTTTGGAGTCCCAACGGCGGCGGATTATATCCATACTGCAATCTGACGCTGAAACCGGCTACGGCCTACTGTTATACGCGTATTCGTCCGCGCCATGAAAAAAAAGCGGGCTATGACGCGCGAGGGGGTAAATTTTTATATGTCCTTTCCGAATTTAAGCGACTGCGAATCGTGCCGTGCCGGCGGACTGGCGCGGAGTATAACGACATATCGCGCGAGGCGGCAATCGCGCCCGCGCAATGGAAGGTCAAAACGGCAACAGGCAAATGATTCGTCTACGCCGAGCCGCAAGCCTCCCATTGCGCAGGCAACGGCGTCTGCGAACTGCGCGTCAAGATCCTTTCCGCAAATAACGCACTCCTGCCGCATCTCGCTTATCGGTTTTAACGGGGGATTGCAGCCCTTTTGCAACTTCTCCGAATGCCACTTAAATTTTTTTTCAGAATCCCACTTTATTTTCCCAAAACTAAACTTCACGACTATCGCAAAAAAAACGGGTTCTTTGGAACCCGTTTTTTCTGGTGATTGCGCGATACTCCGGAATTACGCCTGCCCGATGTCTTTGAGCAGCTTCCTGAACCAGTCGAACCCGGTGTTAAAGGGTTTGCCGCCCTTAATCCTTTCAAATTCGATGGCGCGCAGGACGTTTCCGGCGTCCTCGTCGTGGCCGATTACGCCGCCCTCGCGCTTCATGGCGCATTCGACCGCGAGGTCGGTGCAGCTCTTGATAAGGCGCAGGTCGTCGACGTTGGCCGCAGCCGCCCTCGCAAAATATCCGCTCTTCTGCACGAGCACCTTTTCGGCGCCGAGCATTTCGGCGAACTGCTTGCCGAACCACTTGCCGGGGTTGACCGCGTCAAGCTTGACGTGTCCGAAAGCGTCGCGGGGAACCTCTTCGCCCTTGGCCTCCATTTCGGCGACGATGGTCTTTACGCCCGCGCCCTCGGAGATGAAAATGTTGACGCAGTCGTTTTCGTCCATGATTTTCTTTAGGCGCGCGGCTTCCTTTGCGATGTCGAGCTCCATTTCGGGAATGTAGACGGCGTGGACGTCGCGGCGCATTTTCGTGAGGCCGAGGCCGTCGGCAAATTCGCCCTGCGAGAGCAGCCTGCGGTATTCGGCGGCGGTCGCCGCGGTGAGCCACCCGCAGTTGCGCCCCATGACTTCGTGGATTATGAGCATCCGCGGGTTTGCGCCGTTTTCGGAGACTACGTTGCGGAAGAATTTCGCGCCTTCCTCGGCGGCCGTCCACGCGCCGAGGCTCTGGCGTATCGGATAGACGTCGTTGTCGATGGTTTTGGGGAGGCCGATTACGGTGAGCTCGTAATTGTTTTCTTTTAGAAATTTCGCCAGATCCGCCGCGGCGGTGTTCGTGTCGTCCCCCCCGATGGTGTGGAGAATGTCAACCTTGTCCCTGACGAGCTGGTCGGCGGCGACTTTTTGCGGGTCTTCGCCCTCTTTGACCAGGCCGCGCTTCACGCAGTCCTTGACGTTGGTGAGCTTGACGCGCGAGTTGCCTATGGGCGAGCCGCCGTATCTGTGCAGAATGTGCGCCTGCGCGCGCATTTTGTCGTCCACCTTTATGCTCTGCCCGAGCAGGAGCCCCTTGTATCCGCCGATGTAGCATACGATTTCGATGGAGGGGTCTATTTCGGTGTAGCGTTCTATGAGCCCGCCTATGGCGCTCGAGAGGCAAGGGGCGAGCCCGCCCGCCGTGAGAATTCCGACTTTTTTGGGTTTCATTGCGTATCCTTTAAACGATTTGAAATTAAGCCTCCCACCCTATTCCCGCGCCGGGCTTTGGGCAAGCAAATTTTGCCCCGCATGTTTTGGGATTTTTAGCGCTTGCGCCCGCGCCGGGCCGGCGTAAGATTTCCGACATATGGAAGGCGAGTGTCGGGAGCCGGAGGGCGTCCAAGCCCCGAGGGCGTTTTTGGTGGGATTCGAATTTTCAGACGGCCGAGGCGGCGGGGAGGAAGTTTTGCTCGGCGAGCTATCGGAGCTCGTCTCCAACCTCGGAATCGTGCGCGCCGGGGCGGAGGTCGCCAAAATCCGCGCCTACAACCCCGCGCTCGTCGCGGGCGAGGGTAAGTGCGCGGAGATAATCGCCGCGGCGGAGTCGGCCCGCGCCGACGCGATAATTTTTGACGACGAGCTAACCCCCGCACAGCAGCGCAACTGGGAGGAAAAGTCCGGAATGGACATAGTCACCCGACAGGAGGTTATACTCGACATTTTTGCGGCGCGCGCCCGCACGCGGGAGGCGAGGCTGCAGGTGGAGCTCGCCAGGCTGGAATACTCGCTTCCGCGGCTGAGGAAGGCGTGGAGCCACCTCGACAGGCAGCGCGGCGGAGGCGTCACCCAGCGCGGCGGCGGCGAGAGCCAGCTCGAACTCGACCGCCGCGGCGTCCGCGGGAGGATAGCGCGGCTGAAAGAGGAGCTTTCGCGGGTGCGCACGGTGCGCGCCACGCAGCGAAAGAGGCGCGAGAGGGAGCCGCTGCCGGCGGCCGCGGTGGTCGGCTATACAAACGCCGGGAAGTCGTCGCTCATAAACCGCCTCGCCGGCTCCTCACTGCTGTCGGAGGACAAGCTTTTCGCAACGCTCGACCCGACCACGCGGCGGCTCGACCTTCCCGGCGGCGCGCCGCTGCTTCTGACGGACACGGTTGGGTTTGTCCGCAAGCTTCCGCACAGGTTTGTCGAGGCCTTCAAGGCGACCCTCGAAGAAGCCGTCCTCTCGGACTTCCTGGTGCACGTCATAGACGTTTCCAGCCCGGACGCGCCGGAGCACGCGCGCACGACCCTCGGGGTTCTGAAGGAGCTCGGCGCGGACGAAAAGAGGACGCTTACGGTGTTCAACAAAATCGACATCGCCCCCGACGGCGCGTGGCGGTACGCGCTTTCGCTCGATTTCCCCGATGCCGTGGAAGTTTCGGCGCGCACGGGCAGGGGAATGGAGGCGCTGCTTGCGCGCCTCGAAGAGGCCGCGGGGGAAACTTCCGTTTTCATGAGGCTTTTGATTCCGCATTCGAGGTACGAGGAATTGGCGCTTCTGCACTCCCGGGCGTCGGTGGCATCGCAGAAATACGCGGACGGCGGCGTGGAGGCTGAGGCGCATGTCCCCGCGAAATACGCGGGGAGGTTCAGAAAATGGGAGGCCCGCTGAAACCGCGCTTTTTTTGCAGCATAAAAAACACTGACCCGATTCAACCATGGACAGGAAGACATTCATAAAGAGCGTGGCGCTCGCAGGCGCTTCGGCTGCCGTCGCGGCCCGGGCGTCCGGGAAGGGCGCGAATGCAAAAGCGGCCGGTAAACCCTCCGGCGCGGACGGCGGATTTGCGGCGCCGGCGAGGATATTCAAAACCGGCCGCGCAAAAATCCTGCTGCGGCCGCCGGAAAAGTACGCCGGAAAGATTCCGTCGCTTTCGGTTTCGGTGCTGTGCGGGGACGGCGCGTGGGACGAGATCTCGCAGGCCGTCGGGTGGGCGAGGGACTATCCCGCGGAGTTTTCGGAGGAGGGCGGGGCGATAGCCGTCCGCACGGAGTTCAAGAGGGAGTGCCGCCATACGGTCGTCGTCTGGGACAAAAACGCCGGGGAGGGCGGAACCCGGGGAAATTCCGCGATCGTGGCGGCGATTCCGGTCTACGCGCTCGGCGCCGACCTTTACGGGCTGAAGCCCTTCAAGGGCGACAGCCATATCCATTCGACAAATTCGGACGGGAAAAACTCCCCTGAGGAGGTCGCCCTGCGCTGCTATGAAATAGGGCTGGACTATCAGGCGATTTCCGACCACAAAGTCTACTCCACTTCCGAGGACATGAAGCGCAAATTTTCGCGCTTCCCGACTTCAATGTCGTTTTTCAACGCGGAGGAGTGCCATTACGCCCACGCGCACGTCCAGAATTTCGGGGGTTCCCAAAGCCTCACAGACTACGTAAAAAACAACAAGGAGGAGTTCGAGTCTCTGGCCGCCGCCGCTGAGAAAACCCTGCCGGCGGATCTTCCGCGCGCCTTGCGCCGCCAGGTCGCGCTCGCGGAGGCGGAATTTGAACTGATCAGAAAGTTGGGCGGCATAGCCGTTTTCAACCATCCGTTTTGGGAGGCGTCGGTTAAGAAGGGAAAATTCACGTATTTGGAGGAGAGGATTCTCGGCCTTATCGCGGATCGCAAAAACTTCGACGCCTACGAGCTCGTGAACTCGACGTGCGCCGACATTGCTCTTGCGCGGGCGCTGTGCCACTATCCCATGCACTGCGCCGGCAAGCCCGTCATAGGTTGCAGCGACGCCCACTCGGTCAATTCGCAGGGGACGGGCTATACGGTTGCGTTTGCGAAATCGCGCGATTTCCCCGCCATAAAAGAGGCCGTGCTGGGCGGGAAATCCGTGGCGGTGGACGCGTACTCTTCGCACGGCCCGAAGCTCCAGCGGCTCGCGTTCGGCGACGACAGGCTCGTAAAGTTTGCGTATTTTCTCTTCGACGAATATTTCCCCCTTCACGACAGGCTCGTTGCGAAGGAGGGAAAGCTTATAAAGGGCGCGCTCGAAAGCGGCTCGGAGGATTGCGCGGAAATAGCCGAGGCCGCAAAGGCGGTAGAGGGGCTGTACGGGTCGATGCTCGGGTAGGGCGTAGGATTTTCTATCTTTGCGCGCTTTCGGAGGCGGTTTTTGTTTCGGAGCTTTGCGCGCGCGGATTGGCGATAATGCGCATGCGGCAGGAAAGCGCGGAAGCGTTCCCCGGCGCCGCGCATGGGTATAGTCCGAAATCTGCCAGAGCCTATCCGACTGCCGGGGATTCGTCAAATTCGGAAACTTCCAGCGCGCCCCTGCCGCAGGCGACTACGAGCGGACTGAGGGATACGATTGCGCCGGGTTCGCCGCCCTCGAAGTCTTCCAGCGGCTTTGCGCGCCATATGGTGTACCTCTTGCCGCCGATTTCCGCGAACGCCCCGGGGAACGGTTTGCTGACGCCCCTAACGAGATTGAAGACTTCGCGCGCGGATTTGGAAAAGTCTATCCGCCCGTCCTCCGGCGTGCGTTTGCCGAAGTACGAGGCTTTGGATTCGTCCTGCTTTTCCAGCTTCGGATTGCCGGCGAGCAGCGAGGGCAGGGCCCTTTCAAGGACGCGCACGGCCGCCTCCGCGACCCTCGGCTGTATGTCCCCCACATATTCGTCGGGGCCGAACCCGACTTTCTCCCGGTCCACGATTTCGCCCGCGTCGAATTTTTTTTCGATAGTGTGCAGGGTGACCCCGCAGTGGTCTTCTCCGTTTATTATCGACCAGTTCAGCGGCGCGCGCCCGCGGTAGGCCGGCAGGTAGGAGCCGTGCATGTTGTACGCCCCGAGGCGCGCCTGCGAGAAAATTTCCTCCGGTATGAAGTTGCGGTAGTAGAGCGAAAGAATGAGGTCGGGCTTCATGTACCTGACCTTGCGGAACCATTTTTCGGTCTTCAGCGTACCGGGCTTGAATACGCGAATGAAGTTTTCCCTGGCGAGGCTCTCGGGCGTCCGGAACCAATGCGCCTCGTGCGGGTCGGCGTCGTGCGTGAACACGCCTATGACGTCGCAGCCCCTGTCGAGCAGGAGTTTAAGGCACCTGTACCCGACGTCGCTGAAACCGAAAAACAGAATGCGCGGCCTAATCTCCATCGAAGCCCACCGTGTCCTTGATTATGTATTTCGGACGTGCCTGGACGACCTGGTATATCCTGCCGACGTATTCGCCGATGAGCCCTATGCCGACGATCGCAACGCTGACGAGGAAGAAGAGAATGGCGAACAGCGTAAACAGCCCCTCCGCCTCCGAGCCGAGGAAAAACCGCCTGAACAGCAGTATCGCAACCAGCGCGAGCGACCCGAGGCTGGATATGAACCCTCCTATGGTGAAAACCTGCAGCGGCACGAGCGTAAAGCCCGTTATGAGGTCGAAGTTCAGGCGGATCAGTTTGTAGAGGCTGTATTTGGACTCCCCCGCGAGCCTCTCGGAGTGCTCGACCTCCACCTCCGTCGGGTTCGACGCGAGGGTGTAGGCGAGCGCGGGAATGAAGAGCGATCTCTCGTTCGTGCGTATTATGCCGTCCACTACCTCCCGCTTGTACGCGCGCAGCATGCAGCCCTGGTCCTTCATGCGTATGCTCGTCATCTTGTCGCGCGCGAAGTTGACGAGCTTTGAGGCGTATTTTCTGAAAAAGGTGTCTTCGCGCTTTTTCCTGTACGCGCCGACGACGTCGTAGCCCTCGCCGATTTTTTCGACGAGCTTGTGGATTTCTTCGGGAGGGTTTTGGAGGTCGGCGTCGATGGTGACGACCGTCCGGCCCCGGGCGCGCTCGAAGCCCGCGACTATCGCCGTGTGCTGCCCGAAATTTCCGTTGAAGTCTATTATCCTTACGGCGTCCGGGCGCTCCTTTTGGTATTGTCGCAGGAGCTCCCCGGAGGCGTCGCGGCTGCCGTCGTTTACGAATATGACCTCCCACGGCCTTCCGATTTCGTCCATGGATTTGCAGAGCCTTTTGAAGAGGGAGGCGAGGTTTCCCTCCTCGTTGTAGACGGGGATTACTACCGATATTTCCATAATTTTTCTGGCTGTCGTTTGTGTTGGAGACGGGTAAATGCGCATTTCAGAAGCCGAAGCGCGGCATCTTCTTGAGCTGGAGCTTTTCGCCAACCATGGTGTTCTCTTCGAGGTATCCCTTGAACGCCATGCAGGAGAGCACGATGGAGCGCTTCATGAGAATCGAGCCGGGCTGGAGGACGGCGTTGCAGCCGGCTTCGGCGTCGTCGGCGAGCATCGCTCCGAGCTTGCGCATGTTGGAGTTCACCCGCCCCTCGGGCAGGGTGACCATGACGTTGCCCTTGTCGAGCCGCAGGTTGGCGCATATCACGCCGGCGCCGAGGTGCGCGCGGTTGCCGAGCACCGAGTCGCCGACATAGTTGTAGTGGGGCGTCTGAACCTTTTCCAAAAGCAGGCTGTTTTTGTACTCGCACGAGTTGCCCACCACGCACCCCTCGCCGATGATCACGCTCCCGCGTATGAAGCAGCCTATGCGCATTTCGACATTGGCGCCTATCCACGCGGGGCCGTTGATTTCAGCGTAGGCGGGCAGCCTGGCCGACGGGTGTATGTACACGTCTCCGCGGACCGTCACCCCGTCGGGTATGTCGCTCTTTGAGTCGAGCGCCGAGAAGTCGACGCTTGCGAGCGCGTTTTTGATGTTGTCCACCCATTCCCAGGGCGACATGTCGGGCGTGAAAAATTCGGAGAACCTTTCAAGCGAAGTCGGCAAATCGAAGAGTTCTCCGGCTTTCATTTCTGCGGATGGTTTTTGTTTTTCAAATGCGGCATAAAATTGTCGAAAAGGACTATGCACCCATCGGCGCCGCGCTACAACAAAATTTTTGGCGAGCGAGGGCCCGTTTTCGGGCGGCATTCCCGCGGCGCGCTCCGGGCGGCAGATTTGCGTTGATTCGGCGCGCGGCCCCGCGTAGGTTTTTGCGCCTATGGGACTGATTTCTCTCAGCAAGGTTACACTGGGGTACGGGGGGCGGGTTTTGCTCGACGCGGCGGATTTGAGCGTGGAGAGGGGGGATAGAATGTCGCTGATAGGGCGCAACGGGTGCGGAAAGACGACGCTGCTGAAAATCATGGCGGGCATTCTGCGCCCCGATTCCGGACTGGTCGAGCGCGCTAAAAACCTTTCAGCCGCATATCTGCCGCAGGAGGTTCCCACCGGCCTGCGCGGAAGCGTATACGCGGTTATCGCCGGGGGGCTCGGGGAGGCCGGCCGGCTCGCCGCTTTGCGGCGGGGCGGCGGTTCCGACGGAGAGGAGCCCGGGGAAGGCCTTTCGGAGGCGTGGGCCGCCGACGCGAAAATCCTCGAGACCGCCGACAGGCTGGAACTCGACCCGTCGCTCGACGTCTCCGAGGCCTCGGCGGGGCTCAAGCGACGCGCGCTGCTCGGGGCGGGGCTCGTATCTAACCCGGATTTGCTTCTGCTTGACGAGCCCACAAACCACCTCGACATAGATTCCGCCGTGTGGCTCGAAAAGTTTTTGAAAAATTGCGGGAAGACGGCGGTGTTCGTCTCCCACGACAGGAGTTTTCTGCGCGGCCTCTCCACAAGGGTCGCGGAGGTAGACAGGGGAAAGTTGATAGCCTTCGACTGCGGGTTCGACAAATTCGTTCTGCTCCGCGACGGGCTGCTCGCCGCGCGGGAGAGGGAGGAGGCCGAATTCGACAAGAAGCTCGCCAGGGAGGAGGCGTGGCTGAGGCGCGGAGTCAAGGCGCGCCGCACACGCAACGAGGGGCGCGTCAGGGAGCTCATGAGGCTCAGGGAAATCAGGGCTTCAAGGGTGTCGCGCGCGGGGCTTGCGGAGATCGGGGCGCAGGAGTTTTCCGGGAGCGGGCAGAAGGTTCTGGAAGTCAAAAACCTTACGGTATCCTACGGCGGAAGCCCGGTCGTGAAAAACTTTTCGGCGACGGTTTACCGCGGCGACAAAATCGGCATAATAGGGCGCAACGGCGCTGGAAAGACGACTTTGCTCAACGCCATGCTCGGCAGGATCGCGCCCGACTCCGGAGAAGTTTCGGAGGGCGCGGGCGTGAAAGTCGCGTACTTCGACCAGCTGCGCGCCGGGCTCGACCCGGCCTCCACGCCCTTCGACTTCGTGGGCGGGGGTTCGGAATACATGGAGGTGAACGGGAAGCGGCGGCATGTGGCGGGCTACCTGCAAAGCTTCCTGTTCGACCCTGCGCGCATGACGACGCAGATAGGCTCGCTTTCGGGCGGCGAAAAGAACCGCCTGATGCTTGCGAAAATATTTTCCAGCCCCGCGAACCTGCTCGTATTCGACGAGCCCACGAACGACCTCGACATCGAGACCATAGAGATTCTCGAAAGCGCCCTCGTGTCCTTTCCCGGTACGATACTGATAGTTTCTCACGACAGGGACTTTCTGAACAACATCGTAAGCGGCGCGTTCTGCTTCGGCGAAGGCGGCGAAATAGTCGAGATAGTCGGCGGCTACGACGAGTGGGAAAAATTCCGCGCGCGCAGGGTTGCGGAGGCGGGGAAACCGCCCTCCCTCAAACCCTCCGCGGTTCCCTCGCAACCGAAGCGCCGCTCCAAGCTTTCAAACAGGGAGCGCGAGGAGCTCGAAAATATCCCCGGGCTCATCGAAAGGCTCGAAGCCGAGGCGGCGGAGATTTCCGGGAACCTTGCGGATCCCGGGTTCGTAATCGCCAACGCCTCCAATATCGCCGGGATAAACGCGCGGCTCGCGGAAATCCGCGCCGAGGACGAACGCCTTATGGCGCGGTGGGAGGAGCTTGAAGCCCTCCGCGCGGAGTTAGGTAAAAAGTAGCGCGCCGAAACGAAAACTGTTGCGGTTTGGAATCTCTTTCGTATTTCCGTAATTATGAAAAGGCGCGAAATGATAAAACGGGCTGTGTCCGTTTCGGCGACGGCGGCTTGCCCGCAGTTTCTTTTTGGCGGCGGGGGAAATTCAAGGCTCAAATCCGCAGGCGAATTTGATGTAATCGTGTGCGGCGGGGGGCCTGCGGGTTGGGCGGCGGCTGTCGCGTCCGCGCGAACGGGGGCGAAGACGGCCCTGATTGAACAGCAGGGGTGTCTGGGCGGCATTTGGACATCGGGGCTCGTCTGCCTGATTCTCGATTGGCGCAACAAATGCGGGCTTTTGCGCGAGCTGCTCGCCGCGCTGGACAAAACCGGCGCGCAGGACGCCCCCCACCTGTACGATCCCGAAGCCATGAAATTTGCGCTTGATTCTTTTTGCGCGGAGGCTGGGGCGAAAGTTCGTCTTTATACGCGAGTTTGCGCAGTGAACGCCTCGGGCGGAAAAATAGAATCAATTGAGACTGAAAGCGTGTCCGGCAGGGAAATTTGGCGGGCGAAAACTTTTGTCGACGCCACGGGAAACGGCGATGTCGGCGCCTATGCCGGCGCGAATTTTTCGGTCGGAAACAAAGATGGCAAGTGCCAGCCCGCGACGCTCTTTGCAATAGTATCCGGACTCGAAACGGCCCAGTTGAAAGCCGCCGGGCTGATAGGTTCCCCCTGCTGGCGGGAGAATTTCAAGGCGCAGATAATGGCGGCGGGAATGTCGCCGAGCTATTCATCGCCGTCTTTGTTCCAAATCAGGGACAGATGGACCGTTTTCATGGTTAACCACGAATTCGCCGTTCCGTGCGACGATGCGGGAATGTATACGGCGCACACCGTCGCCGCGCGGGCGGAAATCAACAAAATGGTCTCCGCGCTTCGATCGCTGGGAGGGGTGTGGAAAGATATGAGGCTTGCCCTGACGGCTTCGCACCTGGGTATCCGCGAGGGGCGCAGACTGAGGGGAAAATACGAAATAACCGCGGAGGACATTGTGCGGGGCGCGCGCTTTGAGGACGCCGTGTGCCGAGTCGAATATTGGACGGATATCCACGGATTGGACGCGTCCGCGCGCGCGTTTTCCGACGGCGGAACGGCGTCTAAGCCTTACGACATTCCCATGCGCGCCCTTGAGAGCGCGGATTTTTCCAACTTATATATGGCGGGGCGCTGCATAAGCGGCGGTTTTATTCCGCACGCAAGCTATCGCGTTACGGGCAATGCGGCGGCTATGGGCGAAGCCGTCGGGAAAAAGGCGGCGGCCCAATCTCTCGGATAGGATCGGGAGGCTATCTTATAAAATTCGTATATATTCGTTTTTCGCGTTCGGGAATGCCGATACCCGCCTTTTCGGCGGCGTCGAAGGATTTCATCATCCACGCGATGTTTTCTCCGAGCGTGCGCATGGTTTGCAGGCCCTCGGCGTCCTGCGCGGCCTCTTCCTGCGAATTGCCGTGAATCTGATTCCAGTACTGCGACGGCGCCACCGGCATATTGCTCATCAGAAAATATTTGTTCAGCCTGTCGAAAGCCGCCGCGGCCCCGCCTCTGCGGCAGGAGACTACGCATGCGCCGATTTTGCCCTCCCAGCGTCCTCCGCCCGCGAAAAACAGGCGGTCGAGCAGCGCGCACACCTGCCCGGACGCCCCGGCGTAGTAGACGGGCGAACCGACGACGAGGGCGGCGTACTCGTCCGCAGAGGCGAGAATCTCGTTGACGGAGTCGCTGAAAACGCACTTTCCCGTTTTGCGGCACGACCCGCACGCTATGCAGCCGGCTACGGGCTTCTTGCCTATGTTTTTTATGTCGCATTCTATTCCGCGCCTCTTGAGCGCCGACGCAACCTCCCCGAGCGCGAGGGCGGTGCAGCCCTTTTCATTCGGGCTTCCGTTGATAAGCAGAACTTTTTTCATGGCATTTATTATCCGGTTTTTTTGACAAATTGGAAGCCCGTTTTGTTTCGCGGCATCATTCTTCTTTACAAATCGCGCGGCCGGTGGTTGAGTTGCGCGCTTGATTATGCCCGAAATCCCGACAGAACGCGGCAGCCTCGCCGACTTCCAATCCGCCCTCGACTTCGTCTGCGACCTGCGCAACGCCGGGTCGAAATTCTCCCTGGACAGGATCCGCAAGTTTGCGGGGGCCTTCGGAAATCCGCACCTGAAATATCCCGTGATACACGTCGCGGGCACGAACGGCAAGGGTTCCGTCTGCGCGATGCTCGAGCGCATTCTGCGCGCGAGCGGCCTCAAGACCGGCATGTTCACCTCTCCGCACCTCGTGAACATCGGCGAAAGGGTTCAGATAAGCCGCGCGGAACTCTCGCGCGGGGAAATCCTGCGGCGCATACGCTCCCTCAGGGAAACGGCCGACAAAATTTTCGACCCCTCCGACAGGGCCGCGTATCCGTCGTTTTTCGAGTATATGACGGTTTTGGCCTTCCTCGCATTCGCGGACGCAAAAGTCGACGCCGCCGTTGTCGAGGTCGGCCTCGGCGGAAGGCTTGACTCCACCAACATTGTAAGCCCCGAGATCTGCGCCATAACTTCCATCGGCCTCGACCACACCGCTCTCCTGGGCGGCACCTGCGCCGAAATCGCGGCGGAGAAGGCCGGCATAATAAAAAAATCCGTCCCCGTCGTGTGCGGCTTCGTCCCGAAAGAGGCGTTTGGAGTAATACGGGCGCGGGCGGAAAAGGTTGGCGCGCCGTTTTACGACGTCCGCGGCTATTTTCCGGACGAAGGCTCCCTTCCCGAAACCTCCCTCTTCGGAAAATTCCAGCGGCGCAACGCGGCGGTCGCCCTCCTTTGCGCGCGCGTTTTGCGCGAACGCGCCGTCCGCGGCGAATCCGCGAAAATATTTTCAGTGCTCGACGAAAATTCGTCACGGCGCGCCCTGCTCGACGTATCGTGGGCGGCGCGCTGGCAGAAAATCCCGCTCGCAAACGGCGCGACCCTCATACTCGATTCCTCGCACAACGAGGAGGGCGCGAGGACCCTGGAATGCAACCTGCGCTCCCTTGGCGGGGAAAAACCGGTCATAGCCGTAGGCGTTCTCGGCGAGGAAAGGGCCGTTCCGCTATTCAAAGTCATATCTAAGCACGCAAAAAAAATCCTGCTCCTCGTACCGCGCGAGCCGCGCGCCCTAAATTTCGCGGCGCTGAAAAAATGCGTTGGCGACTGCGGCGCGCCGGTGGAGGAGTGCGAGGTAGGGAAAGTTTTCCGGCCCGGAAACGAGTGTCCGTACGTCGGAAGCGGGGAAACGATAGTTTCCACGGGCTCCATATATTTGGCGGGCGAAATCCTCGCGGCATTGTCCGGAACTCTCCCAGATGGTCTCTCCGATCGGATTTGACAAATCCCCCCCCGGGCGCGTGAAACTGCCGCTGATGCTCCGTTTTAAGTGGGGCCGCCCCTTGATTTGGCGAATGCTTTTGGCGCGGGGCAGCGTTGCTACGGAATAAGTCGCACCCTCGCGTACCACAAGTACGCTTCGGCCGCGCCTTTTCCTCGCGCCTTGCCCCGCATCCAA
>DBGCYC010000086.1:0-31704 GCA_048390825.1 Candidatus Merdousia sp. | reverse complement strand
ACCTCTCATGAGAGGTTCGTTATTTGTTGGGGTTTACAATGGGGATAGAAGTATTGGCGCAGCCAATCTTCGTAAGGGGTTTACCCCTTCTATGGCCGGCGCACCTTGCGCCCCCCTTCTATGGAAGCGGCACTGCCGCTGGCAGGCGCGCCTCGCGCCCGGCACCTTGCGGTACTTTATCTCGTCAAAATATGTAGCCGACGCCTCCGCCCGTCCAGACGAAGTTGTCCGGGCCCATGTTTACGTTGTCGGGGCCGGTTTTGCCGTCGTTGTGGCAGGCCCAGCCGACGCCTGCGAAAATTCTCCAGGATTTCGCCTCGTAGACAAGATTGCTTTCGGCCTGTATGTAGCCGTAAGAATTGCGCCAGTATTTTCCGTTGGACAGACGGGTGTCGCCGGCGAACCTGTTGGCCTTGACGTATCCGAAAATTATCTGCGACTGTATGGAAAGCCCCCTGATTGCCGTCAGCTCTTCAAGGCTGAAAACGGGGTTGAATCCGCCTTGGAATTTTAGGGAATCGTATGTCGGGTCGTAGCCGACATAGGCGAACGGGCGCAGGAATGCCTTGTCGGTGGAGAGGCCCGCGTAGACGTCGCCCCGCCAGCTCTCGCCGCCTATGCCTACGAGCCCGGGGCCTGCGACTTTTTTTGTGGAATAGATTATGTTTCCTCCGAGGTCGATGTCGAAATATTTTGTGAGATTGTATTTCCAGCCGCCGAAGAACACAGCCTGCTGGGCGTATTTGGAGTCCACCGGCGCGGAGTAGTATAAATCCATGTAGCCGTCGCCGCCGAAGAACGCGCCCCTGTCTGTGAGCGACGCGACGGGGGTGAATTCCCCGACTCTGCGGCCCTCCATGACGGAGGCTGAGTACGCCTCGATCTGGAATACGGTTTTGCGCGGCTCTTTTGCGCCTATGATTTTGTCGCCGTCGAAGCTTTCGAAGACTTCCCAGGTGTAGGGGTTGACGTCGTAGAATTCGGCGGATTCGGGCAGCGGTTTTATCCCGTACGAGGCGGGTTCGCCGAAGGCTGTGACGCGCGCGTGCGGCGCGGACGCGAACGCCGCGCAGACCGCGGCTATGATGATGGTTTTTTTCATTTGCCGTCGACGATATTTCCCGGAAGGCGCGATTTAAAGCTTATTTTTGCGCCGGGCCCCGTTTTTTTGAAAAACTCCGCGCGCGGGCAAAAAAGAATTGCGCCGCGCCGCCGTTTTTGCGAAATTCTTCGGATATGATTCGCAGAGTATTTGTTGAAGAAAAAAGCGGGCATTCCGCGCGGGCGCTCCTCGGCGATTTGAAGGGCAATCTTAATTTGGAAGGTCTTGAATCCGCGAGAATTTTGCAGAGATACGACATAGAGGGGCTCGACGACGAAGTTTACGCCCGCGTCAAAAATCTGATATTCTGCGAGGCGCCCGTCGAGAGCATTTTCGAGGGGTCGTTTCCGCTCTCGGAGGGCGAGGCGGCCTTTGCGGTGGAATACCTGCCTGGGCAGTTCGACCAGCGCGCGGATTCGGCGGAGCAGTGCGTGCAGATTGTTGCGTTCAGGCGCCCTAAGGTCGCGTGCGCGCGCGTATATGTCTTAAAGGGGAAGCTTTCCGAAGCGGAAATCGCGGCGGTAAAGGCGTACCTCATAAATTCCGTCGACAGCCGCGAGGCGTCCATGGAAATGCCGGAGTCGCTCGAAACCAGGCCCGAGCCCGCCGCCGACGTGGAAACCGTCGGCGGTTTTGTCTCTATGGGGCGCGGGGAAATCGCGCAACTGCACAAAAAGATGTCGCTTGCGATGTCCGCGGACGACCTCGAATTTTGCCGGAAGTATTTTGCCGAAACCGAGCGGCGCGACCCTACCGTCACCGAAATCCGAGTTCTCGACACCTATTGGAGCGACCACTGCCGCCACACAACTTTCCTCACGCGCCTCGACGGCGTGAAAATCGGGGAGGGCAGGTATTCCGCGCCGATAGAGGCCTCGTGGAAGTCGTACCTCGAATCGCGCAAAATCCTGGGGCTTGACGCAAAGGGCAAGCCCGTATGCCTGATGGACGTCGCCCTCGTCGGAATGCGCCGCCTGCGCGCCGAGGGGAAGCTCGAAGACCTTGAAGTCAGCGAGGAAATCAACGCCGCGAGCATAGTCGTGAGCGTTGACGTCGACGGAAGGGACGAGGAATGGCTTGTGATGTTCAAGAACGAGACCCACAACCACCCCACGGAAATAGAGCCGTTCGGAGGGGCCGCGACATGCCTCGGGGGCGCCATACGCGACCCGCTGTCGGGCCGCAGCTACGTCTACCAGGCCATGCGCGTGACCGGCGCGGGCGATCCCCGAACCCCGTTTTCGCAGACGCTTCCCGGAAAGCTTCCCCAGCGCAAGATAACGGTCGGCGCGGCCAACGGGTACAGCAGCTACGGCAACCAGATAGGGCTCGCCACGGGGCAGGTGACTGAAATTTACAACCTGGGCTACGTGGCAAAGCGCATGGAAATCGGGGCCGTAGTGGCCGCCGCCCCGCGCGGCGCGGTGGTGCGCGGAACCCCCGCAAAGGGCGATGTAGTGCTGCTTGTCGGCGGGCGCACGGGCCGCGACGGCATAGGCGGGGCGACGGGCTCGTCAAAGGACCACACGGAGCGCGCCCTTGAAAATTCCGCGGAGGTTCAGAAGGGCGACGCCCCTATGGAGAGGAAGCTCCAGCGGCTGTTCAGAAACCCGAAGGCCAGCCGCCTCGTCAAGCGGTGCAACGATTTCGGCGCGGGCGGCGTTTCGGTTGCGATAGGGGAGCTCGCCCCGTCGCTCGAGATAAACCTCGACGCTGTTCCCAAAAAATACGCGGGGCTCGACGGAACGGAGCTTGCGATTTCCGAATCGCAGGAGCGCATGGCGGTCGTCGTCGCGCCCGGCGACGCCGAAGAGTACATGAGGCTCGCGGGGGAGGAAAACCTCGAGTGCACGCGCGTCGCGGAGGTCACAGGCAGCGGAAGGCTCGTGATGAAGTGGCGCGGCGTGCCGATCGTGAGCCTGCTCCGCGAATTTCTCGACACCAACGGAGTGACGGCCTCGGCTTCCGCCGAAGTTGAGGCGCCGCGGGATCCGTCGCCGCTGACCGCCCCGTCGGGGCTGTCCGTTTCCGACGCCGGGGCGTGGAAGGGCGAGCTTTCCAAACTGAACTGCTGCTCGCAGCGGGGACTCGTGGAGAGGTTCGATTCGTCCATAGGCGCGTCCGCCGTCCTGCACCCGTTTGGCGGGAAGAACCTCGCAACCCCCGTCGACGCGATGTGCTCGAAAATCCCGCTGCTCAGGGGGTCGACGAACACCGGCACGCTCTTTGCGTTCGGTTTCAACCCGGAAATTTCGGTTTGGAGCCCATATCACGGCGCCATGTACGCGGTGCTCGCGTCGTTCGCCAAGATCGCGGCCTCGGGCGGGGATGTCTCGCGCATAAGGCTGACGTTCCAGGAATATTTTGAAAAGCTGCGCTCCGACCCGAAGCGGTGGGGCAGGCCGCTCGCCGCGCTGCTCGGCGCGTACGAGGCGCAGATGGGACTCGGGGCGGCCTCCATAGGCGGCAAGGACTCGATGTCGGGCTCCTTTAACGGCATAGACGTGCCGCCGACTTTGGTGAGCTTTGCGATAGCCCCGTGCGACGTGCGCGGCGTGATATCCCCCGAATTTAAAAAGGCCGGCTCGCGCGTGGCAATGTTGGAGGTCGGGCGCGACTCCGCGCTCGTTCCGGACTGGGCGGACGCGCTGAAAAAGTACTCCGCGCTCTTCGGGGCGATAAGGGCGGGGAAGGTGTTGGCGGCGCACGCCGTGGGCTTTGGCGGAATCGCCGTCGCGGTCGCCAAGATGTGCTTCGGCAATTCGGTGGGCTTCAAGTTTGACGGCGGATTTTCCGGCGACGCGTTTGCGCTCTCCGAGGGTTCGATAATCGCCGAGCTCGCCGACGGGGTTTCGGCGGACGAGGTTTTCGGGCGGGAAATCGGCGTGACGACCTCCGCCGAAAGCGTTTCCGCAGGCGAAATGGAAATTCCGCTCTCCGAGCTCTACGGCGCGTGGAGCGGGACTCTCGAGGGCGTTTTCCCGACCCTCGCCGAGGATTCCCAGAAGGGGGCTTTAATAAAGCCTTCGTATGAGGGGCGCGCGCCGAACCTGGCGAGCTCGAAAACGGCCAGGCCCAAAGTTTTCATACCGGTTTTCCCCGGCACAAACTGCGAGTACGACACCGCCCGCGCGTTCGAGGCGGCCGGGGCCGTCGCCGACACTTTTGTTTTCAACAACCTTTCCGACGGGCGGGTGGCCGATTCCATCGCCGAGATGAAGCGCCGCATAGACGCCGCCCAAATCCTTATGATTCCCGGCGGGTTCAGCGCCGGCGACGAGCCGGCCGGCTCCGGGAAATTCATCGCGGCTGTGTTCCGCAATCCGGCGCTCGCGGACTCGGTGATGTCGCTTCTCAGGGATCGAAGGGGGCTGATACTTGGCATTTGCAACGGCTTTCAGGCGCTGATAAAGCTCGGGCTCGTGCCGTTTGGCGAAATCCGCGAGCTCGAACCCGCCAGCCCGACGCTCACTTACAACAACATTTCGCGCCACGTCTCCTGCTACGTCCGCACGAGGGTGGCGAGCGTGCTTTCCCCGTGGCTGGCGCATTGCAGGGTCGGGGACATGCACTCCATTCCCGTATCGCACGGCGAGGGCAAGTTCATAGCTCCCGAAAGCCTGATTGGGAAGCTCGCCGAAAACGGGCAGATTGCAACCCAGTATGTCGGCCCGGACGGGGAGCCGAGCGCGTCGGTTCCGTTCAACCCGAACGGATCCATGCACGCGGTCGAGGGCATAACGAGCCCCTGCGGGCTCGTGTTCGGAAAGATGGGCCACAGCGAGAGGTTCGGCGAAAATGTAGGCAAAAACGTTTCGGGGGATAAAATCCAGCCGATATTTTCCTCCGGGGTGGCCTACTTCTCCTGACGGGCGCGTCAGGGGATTGCAAATTTTACAGCCGCGGGGAGCCTCGCCGCAGTCCCGGATTCCCGAAAGGGCGCGCCGCTGCAGCGGCGCGGAATGCGGCCGCGTTCCGTACCGGACGCGTCTGCGGCGCTTTGCGCTTTCGGGCCGTCTGACTGACACGGGATATTCGTGCGATTCCGCAGGGCGCTTTTTTTTCATAGGCGGCAGATCCCTCCGGGTGGCCAACCCCGTTTCCGGCGGTTGCTCGGGGGGCGCCGCGCAGCAGGGTTTCTGGGAAATCTGGCGTTTGCGGAAGGGCTTTGACTGGCCGCGGGCGGGAGCGTTTTTGGTTAAGCCGCTGCCGCTTGTGGAATCCGTAAAAATTACCCTCTTTGGGGCCGCAAGGCGCTGGACGTATGCGAAGTCTGAGAGCGGAAAGGGAGGTTTTCTTGTCCGTCCGCTTCTATCTGAGTATATTTTTTAGAGGCTTTTTCCTTCCGGCGGCGTTTTAACCGCCTTTCAAGATTTTCCTTCCGGGCGCCATTCTAAAATTTATAATCGCTTTTTCAGTTGATTTTCGGATAATTCTGTCCGATGTTGTCCGTGTCAGGCGGATTGAGTGCGGCGCGGTCGCTATACTCGTTCGCCCAGTACGGTACGGAGCCGCGAACGTACCGTACACCGTTTTTGGCGTTCGCATATCAGTTTTTCTTTCCCTCCATCTGTCCGTAGAAAGCCGCGGGCGCTTTGCGAATGCGGCAAATTTCGCCACGGCGGAGCGCAGGGAGGCGCAAAATTTTTTTCCCGGGCTTCCGGCCGCGCGTCCGCGCGGCGGTAAAAAACGGGAAAATCGTACGGATATAAAATCGCGTTCGGAAACACGCTCGCGTTTTCCCGATTCCGTACACCGGGCTTTGCGCGCAAAAATTTCCGCGCGGCGGCGTTTCGGCAGGGCGCCTGAAATGGAGCGGTTTTGTTCCGGAATTTTTCGGACGGAGGAATCGGCGGCTTTCCCGCGCGGCGGCGGGGCCCGTTCTTACGGGGCGGGCCTCGCGCGCCCCGCGCTGAAAATCGCTCCGCCGAGTATGACGGAAGGGTCGGAGGCGTCGTGGATTGCCATTACCTGGCCGGGGGCTATGGCGCGCTGCGGGGAGTCAAATTCAACCGCGGCCTCGCCGCAGCCGAGCGGCGTGAAAAACGCCTTCGCCAGGCTGTCGCGGTATCTTACGCGCGCGCGGATTTCGCACGGCTTTTCCAGCGGCCTGTTTATCCAGCTGACGGATTCGAGCGCGGCGCGCACCGAGTAGAGATCGGGCGCGTCGGGGGAGTCGAAATCGACGACGAGGGTGTTTGACGAAAAATCTTTTGCGACCACGACATACCGCTTCCCCTCCGCGTTGGACGGAACCCCGATGCCCTTGCGCTGCCCGATTGTGTAGTTGTGCAGCCCCCTGTGGCGGCCGAGAATTTTTCCCGAGGGGTTCGCTATGCCGCCGGGCTTTTCTCCGATGTGGCATTTCAGAAAATCCTGTATGCGGATTTTGCCGAGGAAGCAGATTCCCTGGGAGTCCTTTTTTTCGGCGTTGGGCAGCCCGTTGAGGCGCGCGAGCTCGCGGACCTGGCTTTTCAGGAGCGGGCCTATCGGGAACTCCGCGCGCATGAGCTGCTCCTGCGAAATCATGCAGAGAAAGTAGGACTGGTCTTTGCCGGGGTCGGCGCCGGCCATGAGATCGCGCGTGCCGTCAGGGTTGTCGCGCAGGCAGCAGTAATGCCCGGTGGCGACCCTGTCGCAGCCGCGCGATTTTGCGAACTCCAAAAACTTTCCGAACTTCATTCGCCTGTTGCACATCACGTCGGGGTTCGGGGTGCGCCCCCTCCGGTATTCCCCCACCATGTATTCGACTATCTGCTCCCTGTACGCGTCTATCATGTCGGCGACCTCGAACTCCACTCCGAGCTTTTCGGCGCACGCGGCGGCGTCGGTTATGTCCTGGTGCCACGGGCAGTCGCCGAATGCGTCGGCGCCCTCCTCGTTCATCCACGTCTTCATGTACGCCGCGCGCAGGGCGGCGCCCTCCTGCTTCAGGAGCGCCATTGCCAGCGCGCTGTCCACGCCGCCCGAAAGGGCGACCATTATTTTGCCGCCGCCCGTCATTTCCCGGACTTGTACCACGACGTCGTGATCGAGTACTTTTTGATTTTGTAGTTTATTATGCGCTCGGTGAGGTTGAGCCTGCGGGCGGCGGCGGCGGCGTTGCCGCGGTTTGCTTTCAGGGCCTCGGTGATGAGCTCCCTCTCGAAGGATTCCACTATTGAGGCGAAGTCCACGTCCTCGCCGTACGGCAGCTTCCGGTGCATGTACGCCGCGCGAACCGCGGGGGTGAGGTTGTAGCCCGATATGGCGGAGTCGTGCGAGGATATGACGGCGCGCTCTATGCAGTTTTCGAGCTCCCTGACGTTGCCCGGCCACGTGTATATGCTCATCATGTTTATGGCGGGCGTTGAGATTCTGCGTATGTCCTTGCGGTGTATTTTGCTGTACTTCTCCACGAAGTGTTCGGCCAGCAGCAGTATGTCGCTCTTCCTGTCGCGCAGCGCGGGCAGGTAGATCATGTTCTGGGAGATCGCCGCGTAAAGGTTTTCGTCGAACAGCTTTTGCTCGAGCAGCTTTTCGACGTCCGCGGAGCTGGCGAATATCATGCGCGCCCTGGCGGTGATCTCCTCCGAGCCGTTCAGCCTGCGGAATCTGCCCACGGACAGGAAGTCGGCTATCATTCTCTGTGCGGGCAGGGCGATTTCCGCCGCCTCGTCGAAAAAGAAGACGGAATTCGGGCGCTTTTCAAGAAGCCCCTCCTTTGCCGACACCCCGAGCGAAAGCGAGTCTTTTTCGTACCCGAAGATTTCGCCCGCGAGCGAATAGTCCGGAAGCGCCGCGCAGTTTATGACGATGAATTTTCCGCCGGAAAGGTCCCCGGCCTCGGACAGCGCGCGCGCGGCGAGCTCCTTTCCCGTCCCGGAGGCGCCCCGCAGAAAGACCGGCGCGGACGAGGCCGACGCCTTCGCCAGCTCCCTGTAAAATTTCTGCATCGCCCCCGAATTGCCCAGAATGCCCCTGGGGCGCATAAGCTCCGTGCTGAGCTCGAGCTTCAGGCGGCGGTTTTCGTCGAGCAGCCTGTTGCGCTCCTCGCGGCGCAGGTATATCATGGCGAGCGCGTCGGCGAGTATGTTGGAGACCGTCTCGAGCAGCACGAGGTCGCGCTCCAGATCCGTGTCGGGGCCCACGATCCTGTCTATGCTCAGCGTCCCGATGACCTGTTCCATGTAGGTGATGGGCGCGCAGACAAAGGCGGTCTTTTCCGGGCTTCCGGCCCTCGTGCGGGTTCTGTCCAAAAACCTGTCGCTTTTTGATATGTCGGGAATGACCACCGACTTCGCCTCCGCCGCCACGAGCCCCGTGACGCCCTCGCCGATTTTGTAGACGCCGCGGCGTATGCTTTCGGCGTTCATGCCGCTGGCGGCCTCTATAAACAGGTAGTCGCCGTCGCGCAGGGTGACGGTCCCGCGCCTTAGCCCCATTTCGGAGTCGAGAATTTCGAGCGTTTCGGATATGAGCTCGCGGGCATTCTTGCGGCGGGCGACGGCGCGGCTTATCTTGTGCAGCACAGACATTTCGAGGTCGTCGTACGCGGCTTCCGCGCTCTCGCGCTCTGTCGTTTTTCGCGGCATCTTTTTTCGTTTTGGCGGGAATTTTCCCCAATCGGGCGTTTCTTTCAACAATATTTTGGGGCAAAAAAAACTTGTGTTCGCCCCGGCCCGCAGTAGGGTTGGGTGAGAATGAGCGAAGGTTACCAGGTAATAGCGCGCAGGTACCGCCCAAGGCAGTTTTCGGAACTCGTGGGGCAGGAGCACATCGTGCGCACGCTCACCAACGCCATAGAGTCCGGAAGGATAGGCCACGCCTATCTCTTCGTGGGGCCGCGCGGCACGGGCAAGACCACCGTGGCGCGGCTGTTTGCAAAGGCCCTCAACGCCAGGGGCGGCCCGAACGTCAGCCCGTCCGACGACGACGAGATATCGCGGGCGATAATGAACGGCTCCTGCATGGACGTCGTGGAAATCGACGGGGCCTCAAACCGCTCGATTGACGAGATCAGGAAGCTGCGCGAGGACTGCCAGTACGCGCCGGCCCAGTGCACGTATAAAATTTACATAATAGACGAAGTCCACTCGCTGACTTCCGACGCCTTCAACGCGCTCCTCAAAACGCTCGAGGAGCCCCCCAGGCACGTCAAGTTCATTTTTGCGACCACCGAGGCCCACAAGGTTTTGGGCACGATAACGTCGCGCTGCCAGCGCTTCGAGTTCCGCCCGATACCCGAGGATCTCATCGCCGGCCACCTTTCGGAAATCGCCGCGAAGGAGAAAATAGAGGCCTCCGAAGGCGCCCTGCGCGCGATAGCGCGCCTCGCCAACGGCGGCATGCGCGACGCCCAGAGCATACTCGACCAGATGATTTCATTTTGCGGAACCAGGCTGTCGGTGGAGGACGTGATAGGCGTCTACGGGCTGGCGTCCGACGCGCAGATTTCCGACATCCTCTCGAATATGGCCAGGGGCGACTACGCCGGGGTCGTCAAGTGCGTCGACGGCCTCGTCGAGAGCGGCTGCGACCTGTACCGCGCCATGTGCGACATCCAGATCCGCCTGCGCGAGGCCATGATAAAGTCGTTCTCATCGGGCGAGTCCGACTTCGGCGGCAGGCGGCTTTCGAGCGAACAGATGATGCGTATGCTCGACGCCCTGCAGGGGTCGGAAAGGGGGCTGAAAAGCGGGCTCTCGGAAAAGGCCAATTTCGAGGTCGCCCTGCTTAAAGCCGTTGAGCAAAGCAGGGCGCGGGCGATAAACACGCTGATAAGAGAATTAGACAGGCTTTCGTCGGCCCCCGCCGAAACGCAAAAAAAAAATAGCCCTTCTGCTTAGCGGCGTCCTGCGCGAGTCCCGCGAATTCGCGTCGGCCTACGTCGGGAGCGTCGAGCGGCGCCCGCCGGCGCCGAGGGAGCCCGAGAGCGTGGAGATACTCCCCGACCCCTCCGCCGGAAAGGCGTTCGGCGAGGGCACGCCGGAGTTCGAGGAGGGCGTCGACAAAATACCGGGGGAGCTCTTGAAGCTTTTTGAATCGCAGTTAGGCTCGCGCCCGCAGGTTCTCGTCCGCGGCGCGCTGCGGTTTGCGGGGCGCGGGGACGGCGAAGCGCCGGAGGCGTCGCAGACCGAGGACGCCGAGGCCATGAGGGAGCTCGAGGAGGAGGAATCCGAATGACCGTTTTGGCTTTTGCGGTTTTGTCCGCATTGTGCGCCGCGGGGTTTGCGGCGGCGGCGTTTTTCTGCGCCGGCAGGTCGCGCGCGGCGGCGGAGGCCGCGAGGGCCCGCGAGGCCCTTGCCGAATCCGAGGCGGGGCGCAGGTCGGCTCTGGAATCGCTCGAGCTGGCGCGGCGCGAGTCGGAAGAGAGGCTCGCGGCAAAGTCGGAGGCCGAAAAGGGCCTGGCGGCCGCCGCCCAGAAGGTTTCCATGATGCAGGAGAGGCTCGGGGAGATGTCCGGGCACCTCGACGGCAAAATCGCCGCGGAAAAGGCGCTTGCCGCCGCCCGGCAGGAGATGAGCGCGCTGTCGGAGCGCCTGGAGGCGCGCGAGGGCGCCGAAGCGGAAATGCGCCGGAAGCTCGCGGCGGAGTTCGAGGCGATGTCCTCCAAACTGCTCGAGGACGCGCGGGCGAAGATGTCGTCGGCCAATCTCGAGCAGCTTTCGCTCGTGCTGAAGCCGATGAAGATGACGATTTCCGATTTCCGCGAGCGCCTTGAATCCCTGAGCGAAATGAGCCTTAAAGGCCGGGCGGGGCTCGAAAAGCACATAGAGAGCCTCGTGAAGATGAACGCCCAGCTGTCGTCCGACGCCCGCAACCTCGCCGAGGCGCTGCGGGGCGAAAACAAAGTCGCCGGCAACTGGGGGGAGGCCGTCTTCCACAGGATTCTCGAGGCGTGCGGATTTCAGGAGGGCGTCCACTTCCGCTCCCAGGCGGGCTACGCCGATTCCGGAGACGCGCGCAAAAGGCTCGTGCCGGACTTCGTGATAGACCTTCCCGGGGGGCGTTCCATAGTGGTGGACTCGAAGCTTTCGCTCCTTAGCTATTCGGACTACTGCTCGGCGCAAACCCCCGAGGCCAGGCGCGCAAGCCTCGACAAATTCAAAAAGTCGGTGCGCGCGCATTTGAGGGAGTTCTCCGGAAAGTACAACGACCTCCCCGACGCCCGCTGCGGATTCAAGCTGATGTTCATGCCGGTTGAGCCGGCCTACGAGCTCGCCGTCTCTTCCGACCCCGCGCTGCTCGAGGACGCCTACGCGGCCAACGTCCTCGTAGTGGGGCCCGCGACCGTGATGTCGGTTTTAAAGTACGCCGAAATATCCGTGAAGAACGAGGCCATGGCCAAGAACACGCGGCAGATTGCCGAGATCGGCGCGCGCCTATACGAGCGCGTAAACCTTTTCATCAAAAGATTTGAAAGCGTCGGCGAACGCATCAGGCTGCTGTCGGAGGACTACGCCTCCGCCAGGACGACGCTTTCCGAAAGCCCTAAGAGCGTGGCCGCAACGGCAAGAAGGCTCGGGGCCAAGTCGGGCGTGCTCGCGCTCGGCGCCGACGAACATGAGGACGGAGAAAATGGAAAATAAGATTCCCGAATGGGTCCCGGAGGGGGCCGACAAGAAATTCTTTGCATCGTCCGTGATGCCGGGGCTGAACCTGCGCAAAGACGCGGAGCGCGACGACACCGTATCAGTCCGCCCGCGCCCGAAGCGGCGCGAGCTCTCCCTCGAGGACTACAAAAAGGGCGTGCTCGAATGCGACAAGACCGTGCTCGCCCGCGCGATAACGCTCATAGAAAGCAATTCCGACGCGCATTTTGAAAAGGCGCAGGAGCTTCTGGCCTCCCTTCTCCCGCACAGCGGAAACTCTTTCAGAATCGGAATCACGGGCGTGCCCGGGGCGGGGAAGTCCACTTTCATAGAGGCGTTCGGCACGATGCTTTGCAGGGATTTCGGCAAAAAAGTGGCGGTTTTGGCGGTGGATCCGTCGAGCACGGTGACGGGCGGCAGCATTCTCGGCGACAAGACGAGAATGGAAAACCTCTCTCGCTGCGAAAACGCCTTCATACGACCCTCGCCGTCGGGCGGAATGCTCGGGGGGGTGGCCCGCAAGAGCCGCGAGACAATGCTGCTTTGCGAAGCCGCGGGCTACGAGATAATCCTCGTCGAAACCGTGGGCGTGGGCCAGAGCGAGGTGACGGTGAGGTCTATGACGGACTTCTTCCTGCTCATACAGCTCGCGGCGCAGGGCGACGAGCTCCAGGGGATAAAAAAGGGCGTTATAGAGCTTGCCGACGCCATACTCGTCAACAAGTGCGACGGCAACATGGTGGAGCGCTCAAACCTCAAGCGCGCGGAGCTCTCCGGCGTCCTCCACTACCTCAACTCCCCGACTCCCGGCTGGTCGCCGTTTTGCGACGTATGCTCGGCGCATACCGGCATGGGCATACGCGGGGCGTGGGAAAAGCTCGACGGGTTCCGCGCCAAAATGGAGGAGTCGGGGTTTTTCGCCAGCCGCCGCGCGAGCCAGAAAATCGAGTGGTTCAAGTCGCTTCTTGAAGAGGAGGTTTTGCGAAGGTTCTACCACACGCCCGGCATGAGGGACATGATATCCCACTACACCTCCCTGATTTCCGCGGGCTCCGTAACCGCCGCGAGCGCCGTCAAAAACCTCCTCGACTCCGCCTCCAAATAGCCATGCCCCGCCCGAGCGCACCAGGCCGCCCGGACGGGCGGAAAAAGGCCCGCAACCTTCCGCCGCGGGCGGCGGAGATTCTGGCCGAATACAAAACCTACCTGCTTCTCGAGCTCGGGCGCGTCAAAAATACGGCAGATTCCTATCTTAGCGACATCGCCCTTTTCTGCGAGTTTGCCGGGAAGCGCATGGAGTCGTTCGCGGACGTCGACGCAGACCTGCTCTCCGACTGGCTCGCGGCTGTGAGCAGGTCCGACAAGCCCTCGACCCAGTCCCGCAAGCTCAGCGCAATGAGGTCGCTTGCGCGCTTTCTGATGGAGGAGGGAATCTGGGATAAGAACATTTGCGACCTCTTCGCGCGCCCCAAGACGCGCCGGGCCGCCCCGGAAATCCTCGAGACCGGCGAGATAGAGGCGATGGTTTCCCTCCCGCCGGCCGATTCTCCCGAGGGCGTCCGCGACAGGGCGATGATGGAGCTGATGTATTCGAGCGGCCTGCGCGTGTCTGAGCTGTGCTCCGTTTCCTACGCGGACATAGACTCCGAGCAGGGGATAATCCGCGTGCGCGGCAAGGGCGGCAAGACGCGCCTCGTGCCGGTGGGCGGCATGGCGCTCGAGGCGGTCGAAAAATACCGCGCAGTCCGCCCTCTCATCTGCAAAAAGCCTTTGGCCCCGGAGCTTTTCATCACCCGCCGCGGCAAGAAAATTTCGCGGAAGACCTTTTGGTACAACCTCAAAAAGTACGCGCGGCTCTCCGGAGTGGAAAAGGGCGTCAAGCCGCACATGCTGCGCCACTCGTTCGCAACCCACCTGCTGCGCAACGGCGCAAACCTCATGCTCATACGCGAAATGCTCGGCCACAGCGACCTCTCCACGACGCAGATCTACACGAATCTGGCAAACGACGACATACGCAGGGAGTACGAGAAAAAGCACCCGCGCTCGAAAATGGACGTCGAGCCCGGCGTTTAGCCGCGGGGGAGCCCACGCGGCGGCTTTGGCGGGCCTCTCCGGCCGCGCCGCGGGAGTTTAGAAAACCAGCGTCTTGACCCCTATGCCTATCAGCACGGCGCCGCCGAGAATCTCGAATTTTCCGCCCGCTGATTCCCCGAGCGTTTTCCCCGCGAATATGCCGGCCAAAGAGAGCGCGAATGTCGTCGCCCCTATCATGGCGGACGGGGCGAGGACGGGGCAGTCCGAGAGCGAGAAAGATACGCCCACCGCGAGCGCGTCGAGGCTCGTGGCGACGGAGAGCGTCATGAGGGTTTTTAGCGGCAGCGGCATTATCATGCACGACTCCTCGCCGCGCAGGGAGTCGAATATCATCTTGGAGCCCACCGCCGCGAGTATAGCGAACGCCGCCCATTTTGAAAACGAGCTCACGAGCCCGTAGACGGCCTCGCCCATCCACCAGCCGGCTATCGGCATCGCCATCTGGAAAAAGCCGAAAGACGCGGCGATCCCGAGCGCGTGCCGCGGAGACATTTTTTTCGGCGATACGCCGCAGGCCGCCGACACGGCGAACGCGTCCATCGAAAGCGCGATTCCTATCAAAAATATCTCGAAAAAATCCATCTCCCGAGTATCGAAGCGCGCGGGGGTTTCTCAAGAAAATTCTGAAAATGGTTGAAAATTCGGCCCGAATGTCGGGAAATGGGCCTATGGAATGTTTTGAGGACTCCGGACATAAACTTTTCAGGTTTTCTCGAGGGCCGTCGGCCTTTGTGGCTAACATAGAGTGCGGCGCGCGGCTGATGAACTGGTCGGTGTCGCTCGCGGACGGCGCGGTGAGGGACGTCGTGCACTGGCCGGAAAACGCGCCGCGCGGCGGGGCGGGCGACGCCTTCGGCACGGTTCGCGGGGGGATTCCGGTGCTGTTTCCTTTCGCGGGCGCGTCGTTCGCCGGCGGGAGGCGGGATTTTTGGAAAACCCCGGAGGGCGAGGAGCGGCCCATGAAAATGCACGGGTACGCCAAGTGCGGGAGGTTTGAGGCGGAGATAGTTTCCGACTTCGGCTTTACCGCGCTATTCAAGCCCGGAGAGGATTGCGCCGGGGCGTATCCGTACAAATACGAATTCAGGGTGTCATACAGGTTCAACGATCTCTCGCTCTCCTGCGAGCTTTCGCTCAAAAACCTCGATTCGCGCAAAATCCCGTGGTGCGCCGGGCTGCACCCGTACTTTTCCCTCCCGTGGGGGGCCGGGCAGACCCGCAAAATGTACAGGCTTGAGTGCGACGCCAAGAAGGCCGTCCGCTTTCTTCCGGATTCGACTTTCATACCCGAGGACCTCTTTAAAAACTGTTTCGCCGACCCCGAATTCAACAACAGGATACTGTCGAACTTCAAGACCGCCAGGGCCGCGTTCGGCCCGAAGAACGGAGAAGAGGACATTTTTATCAGGGTTGGCGGGGGAGGAAAGCCCGAGGGGGGATTTTGTCTCGTCACATGGTCGGAGTTCGACGACAGCCCGTTCTACTGCGTCGAGCCGTGGATGGGGCCGCCCAATTCGGCGGCGAACCCGAAACACTTTGTCGCGCCCGGCGCCTCCAAAACATTTCTGACGGAAATTTCGCTCTTTTAAGATGAGGGCGGTGATTCAAAGGGTAAAGCGCGCGTCCGTAAAGGTGTTCCCGGGCGGAGCGCGGAAGGGGAATATCGGCGCGGGGCTTTTGGTATTGGTCGCCGTCGAGGATTCCGACTCGCCCGTCGACGCCGCATGGCTCGCCTCCAAAATCTGCGGGCTCAGGGTGTTTGAGGACGGCGAAGGCAGAATGAACCTATCGGTCGTCGACACGGGCGGGGAAGTCATGGCAGTGAGCCAGTTTACGCTCTACGGCAACGTCCGCAAGGGTTTCCGCCCGTCTTTCAACCGCTCCGCGCGCCCCGAGGCCGCCGAACCGCTCTACCGGGAATTTGTTTCGCTGCTCTCGAAGGAGCTCGGCCGGGAGGTTCCTACCGGGGAATTCGGGGCGATGATGGAAATAGACCTCGCAAACGACGGCCCCGTCACGATAATTATCGACACGAAAGACAGGGATTTCTGATTCCTTCCGCCTGCGGCAGTTTAAATTTCAGGGCGGATAAAAATGCTTGCCCCCCCCCAGCGCAAGTCCGGCGGCGCGCCGTTGCGCAAGCGCGCGGAAAAACCGTCCGCAAAACCGGCGCGGACATGGCGGGGAGAAAGCGCGCAGTGGCGGCCGGCGCCGCAGGAATGCGTGCGGGTATTCAAAGCGCGGGTTTTCCCGAAAAGGCGCCGGTTCGCCCTCCAAGACTGCGGGGATTCCTTATTAGTGAGAGATGTTTGAAAAGCGGCCGATTTGGGTAAATTACGGACTATTGCGGCCGCGGAGCGGACTTGCGGCTGTTTGCCCCATATTTTCAGCTTTGACGGATTTTTCCCAAAAAAACCGGGTATACGGCAATAAGAGCCATTATGTCCGCGGCGTCGCCCGGTTTTTTGAAGTTCTCAACGGGGGGGGGTACATTGCACCCGGACTTACAATCTGGCGCCAAAAGCGGCATCGGGCTACATGCCGCGCGGTGCCCGACGCGCACCATGAAAAAGCGCGGGACCATGGCGCGCGAGTAGGCGGCGTTTATATGTCTTTTCCGGGATTTGACGGAATACGAAATATTCGTTCCGCAACAGCGGACTGCGCGTCGCATAACGGCATATTGCGCGGGACGGCGATTACGATCGCGCAATGGAATGGCAAAGCGGCATCGGACAATGCATTTACGCCGGGCCGAAAGTCTCCTGCGTCGCCGACAACGGCGTCTGCGGGCTGCGCGCAAAGAAAACTTCCTGCAAATAATTCAACCGCGGCGTAAGCAGCAAAGGCCCAGCAAACGCCTATTGGAGCCTTTTTTTATCCCATTGCAGGAAAGGGGCCGAACAAGAATCGCATTAAAAAAAGGCCAGACGTTTGGCGCGCCATATCAAAGGCGCGATACATTCCCCGAAATTCAGATTCGCCTTCCGCGCCCTCCGGGCCAAGTTTCCGCGCGGCTTCCCGGGCCTATTGGCCGGAGGAAGTTTCGCCCTCTTTTTCGGGCGCGAAATATTTTGCCATCACCGAATCTCCGACAGCCGCGGAGCCCTCCGATATTTCAAACGCCGCGCAGGTGCGGTGCGTTATGCCAAGCGGCTTCAAAATAGAAGTCGGCGTCATTGAGAGGTCGCAGCCGTAAAACACAGCCTTGCGGTCCGGGCTTCTGAAATTTGTCGCAATATTGACTATCGCCACGTTGCCGTCCCTGCGCACGATTTTTCCCAGATACACGTCTATGTCGCGCTCCGGCGGCGGGTTGAGCCTTCTCGCGCGGCGCGTGGGCGACGGGGCGTCAATGCCGCGCCTCATCGAGACGGCGTCGGCCGCCGGGGAGAGGGCCGCGGCGAGCGCGAAAACCGCGGCCGCCCGCGCCGCCGCGCAAAAACTCCCGCCTTTGCCGAACGGCGGCATTTTACTTTTCTTCGCGGTTGGATTTTTTGAAGTGGTCGAAGCCCGGGCCCGCGGTGTTGATTTCCGCCTCGAAAAAGCCCTGGAGCTGCCGTATGCGGGTGGGGTGGCGCATCTTGCGCAGCGCCTTTGCCTCTATCTGGCGTATGCGCTCGCGCGTGACGTTGAACTGCTTGCCGACCTCCTCGAGGGTTCGGGAGTAGCCGTCCTGCAATCCGAACCGCAGGCTCAGCACCTTGCGCTCGCGGGGGGTGAGGGATTCGAGCACGTCCATGAGCTTTTCGCGCAGGAGCGAATAGGCGGTCATGTCGTAGGGGTTTTCGGCGCCCTTGTCCTCTATGAAATCCCCGAAGTTCGTGTCGTCGGAGTCCCCGACGGGGCTTTGCAGGGAGATCGGCTGCTGGGCCATTTTCATTATCTGCTGAACCCTCTCCACCGGGAAGTTCATTTCGGTCGCAACTTCGTCGGGCGTGGGCTCGTGCCCGAGCTCCTGCAAGAGCTGCTTTTGCACCTGCATGACCTTGTTGAGGGTTTCGATCATGTGGACTGGAATGCGTATCGTGCGCGCCTGGTCGGCTATCGAGCGGGTTATCGCCTGGCGTATCCACCACGTGGCGTAGGTCGAAAACTTGTAGCCGCGCTTGTACTCGAACTTTTCAACGGCCTTCATCAGGCCCATGTTGCCCTCCTGGATCAGGTCGAGGAAATTCAGCCCGCGGTTAGTGTACTTTTTGGCTATTGAAATCACGAGGCGCAGGTTGGCGCGCACCATTTCGGTTTTCGCCCTGTGGGCCTCGCGCATGTCCACGCGCACTTCCTTCACCAGGTTTACGAGCTCCGACGGGTCGAGCCGGTAGGCTCTGCGGATTTCGTCGAGGCGCCTCTGGATTTGGGCGGTGTCGCCGATTCGCGTCTTTTTGCCGATCCTTTCGATTGCGCGCAGCTTGTACTGGCAGTCCTCGATTTCGCGTATCGCGGGGGAGAGGCCGTCGAGGAACTCCTCAAAAATCTTGAGCTTGAACTTGAGCCCCTTCGCGTAGATGTCCCTGAGTTTGGATTCGAGGTTCCTATACAGGGTCTGGTGGCGCTTTTTTATGGAGGGGTTGCCGCAGCTTTCCGCGCTGTCCCAGGCCTTTGCGAGTTTTTCCTCGAGGTTTTCGAGCTCCTCTATGTGCCTGGGCAGGTCCTTGAAATAGTTTTCGCGGCTGTCGACTTTTTTGTCGATTACGATTTTGTCGAACCTCTCTTCGCGGTCGAGCAGCTTTTTTGCGACGTCTATCTGGAATTTGTTCGTAAGCGAAACCGAAAAGAGCAGGCGGACGGCCTTGTTCTCGGCGGCCTCGATGCGCTTGGATATCGAGACTTCCTCCTCGCGCGAGAGCAGGGGAACCTGCCCCATCTGCTTCAAATACATTCTCACCGGGTCGTCGAGCGAGTCGGACTGGAGGCTCTTTGCCTGCCTTTCTTCGCTCTCCTCGCGGCGGTGCTTGAAATTTTCTATCTCCTCGTCGGTGTCGAGGATTTCGACATTCAGCGATTCGAGGATGTTGCGGACGTTTTCGTACTCCTCGGGGCGGCTGAGAATTTCCGTAAGGTATTTGTTGATGTCCTGGTTGGTAAGGTACCCCTTTTCCTTGGAGAGGTGTTCGAGCTGGCGGATTTTTTCGTTGAGGCGCTGCTGGTGCTCGGAGGCGAGGGCGGCCGCCTTTTGGGACTTTTTGCTTTCGGCGGGCTTTTTCTCCGAAGCCGCCGCGTTCATTTTTACCACTAAGGCGTTTGGCGAGGTCTTCTTCCCGGCCTTTTGCTTCACAACCGTTTTTACCGAAGTCTTTTTGGACGGTTTCGCCGCGGGTTTGGATTTCGCGGGCTTGGGGGGAGTCGTTTTGCTCTTGGTGGTTTTTTTGGTTGCCATATTGTCTCGAAGAAATTGTTGAGCTGTTTCTTAGGCGATTTCTATTCTCGCGGGAGGGGTTGCGGAGAGCTTTCTAAGCGCGCTTATGCGCTTGAGAATGTCGAATTTCTCGGCCGAATCGTTGTTATCGGCAAGAACTAACTGTTCGTTAAGGGCTTCGATTTCCCTTTTTATGAAGTTGTGGTATATTTTTGCGATGCATTCGTTCGCCACTTTTGCGGGGTTGTCGATCTCGGAGCTTTTTTCCGACAATATCCTGTATATGATGTTCTTCTCCTCGGGGTTTTCAAAGTATGTCTCTATGTCGGAAGCGGAAAAGCCGACGCCTTCGCGGTACAGCGCGAGGATCTTCCTGAGAACCGCTGCGGGCAGCGACGTTTCTTCGATCCACGCGTCTTGCAGAATGCCGGACATGCCCTGCGCGACGCCTTCGTAGTAAAGGCAAACCATTAAGGAGTCATAAACGGCGTTTGTCAACATCGCAGGCGAATCTTTTTTCGGCGGCGTCTCTGCGGCGCCCGGGCCGGATTGAGGCGCGCCCTTTCGGGCCCTGTAATCTTCGGCGACCGACGGATAGTCGAGCACGAGGGCGTTGGAAATTTCCCTCAGATAGTCGTCGCGCAGCACGCGGGAGGACGCGTTGTCGACTATCTCGAAGAGCTTCAGCATGGCGGCGCGCTTGTCTGATGCCGTCGGGTTCGGGGTGTCGGCGAGAATCGAGCGCGCCGCAAACGAAAGGGCCGTTTGCAGCCTGTTGCCGACGAGCTCCGCCATCGCCTCCGTCCCGAACTTTTTTATGAAGCTGTCGGGATCCTCGCCGTCGGGCAGGGGGGCCACGAGCGGCTCGATGTCCGCTTTTATGCATATGGGCATCACCCTGAGCGCGGCGTGCCTGCCCGCGGAGTCCCCGTCGAACAGCAAAATCGCCTTGTTTGCGAACCTCCTTATCAGCGCAAAGTGCTCCGCGCCCGCCGCCGTGCCCTGCGTCGCCACCGTGTTTTTGAAGCCCGCGCAGAACATTCTTATTGCGTCGAGCTGCCCCTCGACGACTATGCACGAGTTTTTCTCCCGAATGGCGGACTTGGCCTTGTCGAGGTTAAATACCACGGCGTTTTTCTTGAAGATTTCCGTCTCGCGGGAGTTCACGTACTTGCCCTCCTCGGAGGGTATATTCGGCGTAAAGCGCGTCTTGCGCGCGGTGAAGGCTATGACGCGCCCCTGAATGTCGGAAATGGGGATCATCATGCGCGCGCGGAAGCGGGCGTAGCAGTCGCGCAGGCGCTCGCCGGGCCTGCCGTAGAATATGCCGCTGGCGAGCACCGCCTCCATCGAATAGCCTTTTTGGGCTATGATTTTTTTGAGCGGGTCGGAGGAGGGCGGGGCGTAGCCTATGCGCAGGGTTTTTGCGTCTTCGAGCGAAAATCCGCGCTCCTTCGTCCAATACTCCCGGATTTCCGCGGGCTGTTCGCCGTCCGCAAAGAAGTTTTCGGAGTACCACTCGGCGGCGTCTTCGTGGATGTCGTAAATCTGCCTGCGCAGGCTTGACGCCGCCCCGTCGGATTTTCCGCCCGCCTCGTACTCGAGCTTGACGTTGAACTTGTTTGCCAGAAACTCAACCGCCTCGGAAAAGGAGAGGTTTTCCTTCGCCCTTATGAAGCTGATTACGTCGCCTCCCTGCGAGGTGGAAAAGCAATAGTAGTAGTTTTTGTCGGGGTGGACGAAGAACGACGGGGTCTTTTCGGCCGCGAACGGGCTCAGGCCCTTGTAGGACGAGCCGCTCTTTTTGAGCGACACATACGCCGAGACGACGTCGTAAATGTTTACGCGCGCCTTGAGCTCTTCGATGCTTGAGGCCTTTATCTTCGGCATCTCTTATTTTTTGTCCGCCGCGACGTATTCCTCAAACTCTTCCGACACTTCCCCGTAAAGGGGGTGCTCTTTTGGCGTGCCGTTGAGAAAGGCGTTGTAGAAATATTTTGCGTTGGGCCCGTCTCCGATGAGCTTGTACGTGCGCGCCAGCCCCAGCATTATCTCGGAATTGTTGGGGAATTTTTTGTTCGCCCGGTAGAGGGTGTTCAGGAACTGCTCGTTGTTCTGAACTCCGCTTGCCGTGCGTATGTAGAGGAGCGTGGAGTTTATGTCGTCGGGGCTGCGGACATAGGCCTCGCGCGCGGCCATGTGGGAGTCGAACGCGCGGCCCTCGGCGTCGTATGCCAGGGCGAGCGCGCGCCACGCGGCGGCGGAGCTCCTGTCCTCGGCCACAGCGAGGTTCCCGGTTTTCGAGGCCTCCGCGGGCTTCTTTTCGGCGATGAGCGCGTAGGTTTTTTCTATGAGCTTTTCGACGGGGGATTTTTTTTCTTCCGGCTTTGCCGCGGGCGCTTCGTCTTTGAGTTCCGCGCCCGTCATTACGGGAGATTCCGGCGCGGGGCCCTCCGCTTCGGCCGCCGGCTTTTCGGAGGCTTCCGCCTCTTTTTTCGCCTTTTCAGCCGCCTCTTCCGCGGCCTTTTTTTCCTCGGCGAGCCTCTTTTCCTCCTCCGCCTTTTTGGCCTCTTCGGCCTTTTTGAGCTCCGCGGCTTTCAGGGCTTCCTCGGCCTCCTTCAACTTGCGCCTGAACTCGGCCAGCTGTTCGTGCAGCCGCGGGTATTTTTCCTTTACGAAACCGGGGGAGATTTTGTCGAGCTCGGCCACCGCGCCCTCGAGGGCGGCGGTTTCCTTTTGCGCCAGGTACGCCGCGACGAGCCCGGCGAGAATGTCCGCGCGGGTCTGCCTGTTTTCATCGGAAGTCGCGGCGAGGGCGGCTTCGAGCCACCTGCGGCCCTGGACGGCGTTGCCGACTTTCAGAAAGAGGCCGCCGATGTCGCAGGCTTCCCGCGTGTCGGGGTTGCGCTCCGACTTCTTGACCCCTTCCAGGTAGGCGTTGAGGGCGTCCTGGTATTTCGACATCTTTTCGAGGCACTTTGAGAGCGACTTCCACGCTATCATGTCGCGGGGCTTGAGTTTCAGGTATTTTTCGTATGCGCGCACCGCCGACTGGAACTGCCCCGCCTGCTCGTAGGCCTTTGCGGCGTTTACGAGCATCTGCGCGTTTCCGCCCGAGAGGTCGGAGGCCTTTTCAAAAAATATGGCGGCCTCCGCCCCCCTTCCGACCTGCGCGTAGGAGTACGCGAGGGCCTCGCAGAGCGCCGCGTCGTCGCCGTGGCTGCGGGAAGTCTGCTCGAGGAGTTCGGCGGCTTTCGCGTAATCGCCCTCAAACATCATTACCTGGGCGCGCTTTACGGAAATCTCGACCGCCCTTTTGTTCTCCGCGGCCAGCTGCTCCGGGGTTTTTTCCCCGCACCCGGAAAACAGGCACGCGATGGCGACGGCCGCGGACAGGCGTTTAAAAACGAACTTCATTGCTTGCATAATCGAAATTTTTGCGCTCTAATTCACAAAATTTTTACCTCAACCCGCCGCCTGCGGGATTTCCATTTCTTTTATCATGTTTAATATTTCAAATAAAATAGCGCTATTGCAAACGTTTTTTGCGGCATTTGCGATTATGCCGTCCGCGTCCGTCTCCGCCGCGCCGGCGGCCGGCGGGCCCGCGGAATCCTGCGAGGTCTTCGAGGTCCGCGTGCCCGAATTTTCCCCCATAAACTATGCCCGTGCGACGGCCGCGCTCTTCCGCGCCTACGAGAAATCCTCAGGCGCGCCCATAAAAAAGGGCGAAAAGGGCAGGGTGGGGATCAAGGTTTACACCAATTCGGGCCCCGGGCTCTGCACCCCGCCCGAGCTCGTGGACGCCGTAATCGACCAGCTCGTCCGCCGCGGATACGGCAAAAAGGACATCACGATTGTCGATATGTCGCGCAGAAAGCTCCGGGACTGCGGGTTTCTGCCGAAGCGTTCCCGGATCAGGGCGGGGGAGGCCGACGACTACAAGGGCGTCCCCGTCGCCGACATTGAGGGCGGGAAGTTTTTCGACTCCCGCTGGTACTACGACAACCCGCTGTCCCCGAAGAGCGTCAGGGGGGAGGCCTCCGGCGACATCTACAACCCGGAGCTGCGCAAGAGCTATCTTCCCGTCCCGCTCTTCCTCACGGTCGACTTTTGGATAAACCTCCCGATGGTCACCGACATGGAGGGGCTCGGCGTATGCGCCGCGCTCGGAAACGCGAGCATCTGGAACATGTCCAACAACGAGAGGTTCCTGAAATCGCCCGCGAACGCCTCTATGGCAGCCGCCGAAGTCTGCTCGATACCGGAGCTCAAAGACAGCAACCTCTTCACAATCCTCACGCTTGAGAAGGGGCAGTTCGTGGGCGGGGCGGTGTTCAACTCGCGCTGCACGTTTTCCGAAAACGCTATCCTCATGAGCCGCAACCCCGTCGCCCTCGACTATATCGCGTGGGAGATGATAAACAAGTACAGGGCGGCGGACAAATTCGACAAGATCGAGCCCATGCCCGCGCTCCTCAACTATTGCAGGGAGCTCAAAATAGGCGACTGGGACCCGCGCGCCGCGCGCCGCGTCCTGCTGCCGCTCCGCTCCCGCTGACCGCGCCCGCCATGCCCGACGACATTTTCGACATCGTAGACGAAGACGACCGCGTAATCGGCTCCGCGCCGCGCTCGCAAGTCCACGCCGGGGGGCTTTTGCACCGCTCGGCGCACGTCCTGATTTTTTCGGATTCGGCCGGCGGGCGGAAGATCCTTCTGCAGAAGCGCTCGAAGTTAAAGGATTCCCACCCCGGAATTTATACCGCCTCCTGTTCCGGCCACGTCGATTCGGGAGAAACGTACGACGAGGGGGCGGTCCGGGAGCTGCGCGAGGAAACGGGAGTTAGGGTCGCAGCCTCCGAGCTTTTGAAAGTCGGGAAAATCCGCGCGCGCCCGGATACGGGCAACGAGTTTTCCTTCGTTTACGAACTGGAAATTCCCGAATCCGCGCCCCTGGAATTTCCGCCCGAAGAGGTGGAGGCGCTCGAATGGGCTTATGTTGCGGACTTTGAGAAATCCCTTGCGGAACACCCCGAAAACTTTACGCCGGCGTTCGCCGTCGCATACGAATTTTACAAGGAGCGCGCCGCCGGCGCGCGGCAGAAACGGAAATCCAAATGAGCAAGACAAGAGTCAGATTCGCACCGAGCCCGACGGGCTTTTTCCACATCGGCAGCGCGAGAACCGCGCTCTTTAACTGGCTGTACGCGCGCCACACGGGCGGGACGTTCGTCCTCAGAATAGAGGACACCGACAGGGAGCGCAACAACGAGGAGTACCTGAACGTCATAAAGGACGGCATGAAATGGCTGGGCCTCGACTGGGACGAGGGCCCCGATGCCGGCGGGAACTACGGCCCGTACTTCCAGAGCGAGCGCGGCGGAATCTACGGGGAATTTCTCGAAATTCTCAGGAAAAAGGGCAGGGCGTACGACAAGGACGGCGCGGTGTTCTTCAAGGTTTCCGGGCAAAGGCAGGTTCTGCACGACGCCGTCTACGGCGACGTCGAGCGGCTCGAGGAAAAGGACTTTCCGATTTTCCGCTCAAACGGCACGCCGGTTTTCCACTTCGTGAACGTCGTGGACGACATCTGCATGGAAATCACAAACGTAATACGCGGCCAGGACCACCTCACGAACACCAACAAGCACATAGAGCTCTTCAAGGCTTTCGGCGCGCCCCTCCCGCAGTTCGCCCACATTCCGCTGATCCTCAAGACGGACGGGCACGGGAAAATGAGCAAGCGCGACAGGGGGGCGCTCATAGAGGAGTACCGGCAGAAAAACTTCCTGCCGGCCGCCGTGCGCAACTATCTCTGCCTGCTCGGCTGGAACCCTAAGAACGACAGGGAGATCATGGACATCTCCGAAATCGTCGAACTCTTCGACTTCCCGGGGATCGTGAAGAGCAACGCGCGCTTTGACGAGCGAAAGATGGCGCACTTTAACACCGAGCACATACGCGCCCTTGCCCCGGAAAAATTCGCGGAGCTCGCCCGGGCCGCCATAGAGTCGGAGTCAGGCATAAATCTCGGCGGCGACGGGGAATACGTCGCAAAAGTTTTCGCCCTCTGCCAGCCCAAGGTTGCGAATATGGAAAGCTTCCCGTCGATGGTGCGCTTTTTCTTCTCCGACGAATTCCCGTACGACGCGGCGGCCAGGGAAAAGGTTTTCAAGAAGGGCGATCCGCTCGCGCGCCTCGAAGAGCTGAACGGAATTCTCCCCGCAATCGGGGATTTTTCCCGCGACGCCATTTACGCGGCGATAGCCGACGCCGCCGCCGGGAAAGGGCTGAAAACCACCGAGTACTTCCCGGTGCTGCGTTACGCGGTCTCCGGCATGGCGGGGGGCCCCGACCTCATGCCGGCGCTCGAAGTCCTCGGCAGGGAGCGCGTTTTGAAGCGGATCTCCTCCCTGCCGCAGGGTGCGGCGTAGCATTTCCGGGCGGCGGCGCAAATGGCTTGCATTCGCCGCGGGAATGCCGGAGAATGGCGCGGTATTTCGATTGAGGGATCATGGGATTCGACGCATACGATTGGAACTCCATAATACTGGGACTGCTGGCTACGTGCCTCTTTGCCGAGTGCATTATATTGCTCGTGCGCGTCAATTCCCTCAAAAATTCCTCGCTCGCGGAAGCCGAGAAGATCCGCACGGACGAAAGGCTCAAATACGAAAAAAAGGGCAACGAGCTCGAAATGCTCTACAAGGAGCGCGAAATAGAGCTCAAGAGCGAATACGAGGATTTGCTGTCGATGGCCAAGGCCGCCAAGCGCGAGCAGGACGAGAAGCTCGCCGAGCTCGACGCGCGCGTCCGCGACGCAAAGTTCGCCGCCGAGCGCGCCGGGGCCGAATACGCGCGCTTTTCCGCCGTGCGCGAGGAGTTCCGCAACTCCGCCAGGCGGTACGCCGAGAAGCTCGCGGGGCTCGCAAACCTCGATGTCGAGCGGATGCGCGAGGAGGCCAAGCGCGAAGTCCGCAGGGAGTGCCTCGAAGATTTGTCCCTTTACAGATCGGAAGTGCTCGAGAAATCGAGGCGCGAAATCGACGCCGAGGCGCGGAGGATATTGGTGGATTCCATGCAGCGGATGGCCTCCCAGCTTCCGCAGTCCGCCACGGTCTCTATGGTCAAAATCCCGGACGAGGCCATGAAGGGGCGCATAATAGGCAAGGAGGGGCGCAACATCAGGGTGTTCGAGTCGGAGACCGAAACCACCCTCGTGATAGACGAAACCCCCGAATACGTGTTTGTGTCCTCATTCAATCCGACGCGCCGCGAGATCGCAAAAACCGCCCTCGAAGCCCTCGTCGCCGACGGGAGGATAAATCCCGCGACGATAGAGCAGGCGGTGGCCGCCGCGCGCGCGGGGATAGAGGGGAAAACTTTTTCGTACGGCGCGGAGGCGGTGGAGTCGCTTGGGCTCGCGCGCGCCGACCCGGAGCTCGTGGCGCTTTTGGGCAGGCTCAATTTCCACTCGTCTCTCAACCAGAACACCCTCGAACATTCCGTGGAGACGGCGCGCATAGCGGGGCTCATCGCCTCCGAAATAAACTGCGACCCCGCCACCGCAAGGAGGGCCGGCCTGTTCCACGACATCGGCAAGGCCATCTCCGACCAGAACCTTTCCCACGCGCGCGCCGGGGCGGCCTTTCTCCTGAAATGCGGCGAGAGCCGGACCGTCGCCAACGCGGTCGAGGCTCACCATTCGGAGGTTGAGGCCGAGAGCGTGTACGCCCTGATAGTCCAGGCCGCCGACGCCCTCTCCGCCACGCGGCGCGGGGCGAGAATGGAGGCGATGGAGGGCTACATAAAGCGCGTGCGCGCGCTCGAGGAGATCGCCCTGTCGTTCGAGGGGGTCTCGAACGCCTATGTGATACAGGCGGGCAGGGAGCTGCGCGTCATGGTCTCCCCCGACGCCATGGGCGACACGCAGGCGCGCGAAACCGCGAGAAAGATACGGGAGAAGATAGAGCAGGGCGTGGACGGCGCGTTCCCCGTGAAGGTCACCCTCGTGCGCGAGCGCAGGTATGTTGAATTTTCGGGGGAGCGGCGCGACTGACGCGCGGCCTCCGCTTTTCATTTTATGGCTGGGAATATGAACAGGAGGGAGTTTGCGCTGCGCGCGGCCGCGCTTGCGGCGGCGGCGGCGTGCGGGAGGATCGCGTTTGCCGGAGGGCCGGGCGCGGGGTATGAAAGAATTTTCGCCAGGGCCGACTCGCCGGAGAATCCGCCGATTCCGGAGGGCAGGCGCTCCTCCGGCGGGATAGGCTATTTCAGGCTCGACGACGACCCCGACGGCGTGCTGCTGAAATTTCCGAAGTTTGCGGAAAGGCTCGGAAATTATAAAAGTCCCAGGCTTAAGCTCTGCTTCGGCAACGCCCTCGAAAACCGCGACACCTTTGCGCTGTTTGCGCGCTCGGCGAGGGACGGCCGCATTTTTTGCCGCCTCGACCTCGTGAACCTGTTCGGGTTTGAGCCCGTGCGGTTCGACATCCCGGCGGAAAACGCGGGGGAAATCGAGCGGTACGGAATAGTCGTAACCTACGCGCGCATGGAGCGCAAAGGCGCCGAGCGCGTTTCAAAGGGCGATCCCGTCTGCCTGTTCGCCGGATCCGTCGCCAAAAGGCTCGACGCCCACGCGCCGCACCTGCTTCTGTACGATGCGGATTTCGACCCGAAGGCGGCGTTCCGCAAAAATCTTCTGTCGCTGAACTGCATGATGCCGTTCGGGTGGATGAGCGGCTGCGTGACGGAGGGGCTGCGGGAGCTTGCCGAGTCCGGCGACGCGGAGGCCGAAAGGGCGCTCGGCGCGCATTTGGATTTCTTCCTCGACGACGAAAAGGGGGTGGTGTTCAACGACCCCCGTTCCATGCTCTGCGAGAACGGAAAATTCCATTCGGTGGAGGATTTCCTGCCGTTTGTTGCGATAACCTCCATGCGCCCGGACCACAGGGCGGTGCCGATGTTTCTGAAATGGGCTGCGCCGCGCATGCAAAGAAGCGCGGGGACGCCCGCAAACAGGCGCTCTCTTTCGACGGAGGGCTGCTACACCTACGCCTATCCGCTTATGAAAATCGCCATAGCGCGGGGCGACCCGAAGCTCGCGCAGTTCGCGCTCGGCGAAATTACCGCCCGCATAGACAGGCTCGCGGGGCCGGACGGCGGGATTTTCCAGCGCGCCCCCGCGAACGGGAATCCCGGCCTGAAAAACTGGGGCAGGGGGGCGGCGTGGTATATGCTGGGCCTCGCTCAGACCCTGCGCGCTCTCGGCGGCTCGGAGCTCAAAAGCGCCGGCCTCAAAGGGGTTGAAAAGATAAAAAGGGCGTTTGTCGGCGGGGCGGAATACCTGTCGCAATTCCAGAATCCGGACGGGAGCTGGCACTGTTTTGTCGACGACCCCGCGACGCTTCAGGAGAGCTCTGGGACGGCGGGGATCGCGGCGGCGTTCGCGCTCGGGGCGGAGTCCGGCCTGCTCGGGCCCTCCTATATGGGGCGCGCCGAAAGGGCCCTCGAATGGCTCATGTCCCCTCAAAACGTCGAGCCCGACGGGTTTTCCAAAAACGTCACCCAGTCGAACAGGGTGGGCGACAATTTCCAGCGCTCCGGCTACCGCGTTATAATGTCCGTGACCTCGGGGCTGGCGGCGCACATCGCGGCGGTAAATATGCGGCGCTCGAAAGGGGCGGGTTAGCTATTGGCGGCAATTTGGAAATTGGCGGCGAAAATTGGCGGTTTTTTATGTTGCAAATCGGAGAGAGGATTTTCTGCCGTCCGGATTCGCCGAATTTTCCCCGGGGCCTCTCCGGAAGCCCGAAGCGTTTCAATTCAAGGGCGCGGGCTTCGACGTCCTCGTGTGCCCGTGGGAGGTTGACGCAGTAATTTCCGCCCTCGCGAAAACTGCAAAGGACGAAAACCTGCTCGGATTCCTCCAAACAACCTGGCACCGCATATTCGGAAACAGCCGTTACGCGTCGTTCTTTCGGCATGCCGGCGATGCAGCGTGGAACGGGGGCTGCCCGCCTGTAAGAGGTAAATTTGCCTATTCCGCGCTGACGCTCATTCCGGAGCTCTCGTACGTTGCGGGGGACATGAAAGCTTCGTATTCCGCCTCGGGAACTTCGGAGAGGCGGATATCAAAGAGCATTTCCGACTGACCGGGCGGAGTGCGGGCTTTCATCGGGGTATTCGGGCAACTTCCGGGACTGCGGCGGCCGGGTTGCCGGATTTTTGGCCGGCTCTCAAATTTTGGGCGGATCTTCCCCGGAAGGCCTCTTCCTTGCGCGCGATTTTTTTTCTCCTCCCGCCCGCGCCGCCGCCCCGGCTTTGGCGCATTTTGCTGCGTGCTTTTTATGCGCTTTCCCTCAATCCGCCGCCGCGCCGAAACGTAGGCAGGTATGGGGAGCGCCTTTTTGCTTCGCGCGGTGCGGGAGGGGGCGCTTCAATTTAACTGTTTAACAAGAAAATGCGGAGCATCCGCGCGGCGGCTCCATGTAATTTCTTGACGCGCCAAAAATAATGTTCAAAAATGATGCGCAAGATTTGTTTACCGTCATCTTCTATGATCTCGCATCGGCGCTCTCTTAGAATGGGTTCCCAAATCGGGGCAATCGCGGGCCATGGGGCCCCGGAAACCGTCCGGCTTGATTTTTCCCGACTTTTTGCCCGTTTCGGCTGCCTTTTTTGTGCATTCCGATTCACGTCGGCATCGTCCGGTTTCCGCACGCATGTGAAGAACAATAACAAAACAAGAAAAACATATGGCAAAAAAAGTTGCTAAGAAAACGGCTTCAAAAAAGGCGGCGGCCAAGCCCGCCCCCAAGGCCGGAAAACGGAAGTTCATATATCTGTTCGGCTCGAAAACCGACGGCGACGCGTCGATGAGAAACCTCCTCGGCGGCAAGGGCGCAAACCTTGCGGAAATGGCCCGCATCGGCCTTCCCGTACCCCCCGGATTCACCATCACTACGGAAGTCTGCGATTATTTTTACTCGAACGGAAAAAAGTATCCCGCCTCCCTCTCCGCCGACGTCAGGGCGGGCGTCGCCTCCGTCGAGAGGCAGATGGGTAAAATTTTCGGCGACGAGCGCGACCCGCTCCTGTTTTCCGTGCGTTCCGGCGCGCGCGAATCCATGCCCGGCATGATGGACACTATCCTCAATCTCGGCCTCAACGACAAGACCGTCGAGGGCCTCGCCTCCAAGACGGGCAACCCGCGCTTCGCGTGGGACTGCTACCGCCGCTTCGTCCAGATGTACGGCGACGTCGTAATGGGCGTGCAGGCGCGCAACGAGGCCGAACCCGAGCCTTTCGACGAAGTCATGGGCGTTTTGAAGGCGGAAGTCGGGGCCAAGATGGACACCGACCTTTCCGTGGACAACCTCAAAGAGCTTGTCAGGCGCTACAAGGCGCTGATAAAGTCCCGCGCGGGCAAATCCTTCCCGCAGGACGTTTACGAGCAGCTCTGGGGCGCGATAGGCGCCGTCTTCAACTCCTGGATGAACGACAGGGCGATAATCTACCGCCAGAAGTACAACATTCCCGCCAGCTGGGGGACGGCCGTCAACGTGCAGACGATGGTGTTCGGCAACAAGGGCGACACGAGCGCGACTGGCGTGGCCTTCACGCGCGATCCCGCCAACGGCGAAAACGTCTTCTACGGCGAATACCTCATCAACGCGCAGGGCGAGGACGTCGTGGCCGGCGTGCGCACCCCGCACAAGATTTCCATGCTCGAGAAGGAAATGCCCAAGGCGTACAGGGAGCTGCTCGCAATTCGCAAAAAGCTCGAGAGGCATTTTAAGGACATGCAGGACTTCGAGTTCACGATCGAGGAAAACAAGCTCTTCATGCTCCAGACGCGCAACGGCAAGCGCACGGGCCTGTCGGCGGTCCGCATAGCGGTGGAAATGAACGCCGAGGGCTTCATGTCCGAAAAGACCGCCGTCCTCAAGATTCCCGCCGATTCGATTTCGAGCCTGCTCGTGCCCGTGTTCGACGAGGCCGCGGCGAAGAAGGCGAAGGTTCTCGCAAAAGGCCTGCCGGCGGGCCCCGGGGCCGCGAGCGGCCAGGTCGTGTTTGCGGCTTCCGCCGCGGAGCTTCTCAACTCGCAGGGCAAGAAGGCGATTCTCTGCCGCGAGGAAACCTCCCCCGAAGACCTGCGCGGCATGATAGCCGCCGAGGGCATTCTCACGTCCCGCGGGGGCGTCAGCTCGCACGCGGCTCTCGTGGCGCGCCAGATGGGCAAGGTCTGCATCTGCGCCGCAAGCGACATTTCCATGGACTATTCCAAGCGCGTGATGAGCGTCGGCGGCACGGTAGTCAAAGAGGGCGAATACATCTCCATCGACGGCACCACGGGCGAAATCTTCCTCGGCGAAATCGAGACTGCGCCCAGCGAGGTCATACGCGTGCTCTCGGGCAAGATGAAGCCCTCCAAGAGCTATACGTACCGGCTCTTCGACACCGTGATGAAGTGGGCCGACAAATACCGCAGGCTCGGCGTTCGCACCAACGCCGACACCCCCGCGCAGGCCAGGCTGGCGGTCGAGCTCGGCGCGGAGGGCATCGGC
>DBGCYC010000085.1:0-1005 GCA_048390825.1 Candidatus Merdousia sp. | reverse complement strand
GCATCGGGCCGGTTACCTTTTACAAACTGCTGAAAACATGCCGCAGTGCCGAAAACGCTTTGCGCAGCCTGCCGCCGAAATTTCATCCCGCCCCGCTTGCCGCCGCCGAACGCGAAATTTCTCTGGCCCGCGCCAAAGGCATTAAAATTTTGGCCTTCGACAATCCCGAATATCCGCAGAAACTGCGCGAACTGGAAGACGCGCCTCCTTTTCTTTACGTCAAAGGCCGCACCGATATTCTCAATCGGTCGCCGGCCGTTTCCGTCGTCGGCGCGCGCAACGCTTCAATTAACGGCCGCAAACTGGCCTCCCGGATTGCCTATGATCTGACCGGCGCCGGCGTTCTGATTGTCTCCGGCATGGCGCGGGGCATTGATGCAGCTTCGCACAAAGGCGCCATGTATGCGCTTGAACAAAACGGACCGACGGTGGCGGTGCTCGGAACCGGCGCCGACATCGTTTATCCGGCAGAAAATTTTTCCCTCTACGAGCAGATTGCCGCACAGGGCGCCGTCATTTCCGAATTTCCGCTCGGCACCGAGGCGCAAAGCGGCAACTTTCCGCGCCGCAACCGCATAGTCTCCGCGCTGGCCGACGCCGTTCTTGTCGTCGAAGCCGGCATTCATTCCGGCTCGCTGATAACGGCCCGGCTGGCATTGGAACAGGGACGCGACGTTTTTGCGGTGCCCGGTTCGCCGGTCGAAGCCCGCGCCGCAGGTCCCAACAAACTTATCCGCGACGGCGCTTTTCTGGCCGAGGGCGCCGAAGATATCCTCAACGGCCTGAACCTCGCCCGCTGCCGGAAAATAAAGCCGCTGCCGCCGGTTGCCGCGGAAGATTTATTTGCAAAACCGCTTGACAAAGTCGAAAATAATGTCGATATTCCTCAACAGCCGGACCAGACCGGGAAAAAGCCAAAAGTCATCGACTTTCTTACCGCGGAAGGCGTTTACGTCGATGAAATCATCCGCGCCACGGGGTTGGAACCCGCCGCGGTTTCCCTTG